>JAEZCZ010000024.1 GCA_023433305.1 Pseudomonadota bacterium
CGCCGAGGGAGACCGCCGGTCCGGGCCCGCGCCCCGTCGTTCGCCCGTCGCAGCCCGAGCCTTCCCGCCCCGCTGCCGCGAGATCTCGCGAGACCGACGCTCCTCGACCGACGCGCCTCGATCCCGAGAAGCTGCTGTAGCCCGAATGTAAAAAGGCCCCGGCGTCGAGCGACGCCGGGGCCGTCTCCATCACCATCGGCCGTGTCTCAGGGGCTGACGGGCAAGTCCTGCAACCGGCTGTTGGAGCCTTCGGAGGCGATGATCGCGCGCATCAGCCCGGGCGTCAGCTTGGTGATGGCTTTGGTGAGGCCAGGGGGAACCTCGCTGCTCCGCTGCGGCGTGCCCGCTGCGGCGAGCGCCATCGACGGTACCGCCGTCGCCAGCACGAAAATGCCCGCGCCCTTGATCAGTCTGTGCATGTCATCGACCCTTTATTGCTTTGGGGGACCGCATCCATAATCGATGTGCCCATTTCGACGCCGACATTGCGACATGGAGAGCCACCCTTCCGACACTTCGAGGCGCGCTTTTCGGTCCTCTCGCCGATGCGTTTCGGGCCGGCGACGAAGCGAGCGAGCCCGCTCGCTTCGCTCTTCCAGACGTTGTCCGCCGATCAGTCAGCCTGAAAGGTTCGAGACAGCTCCTCGATGCTAAAGATGCCTCATGCGCCTACCCATCCTCATCCCGGCCGCTTCCATATTATTAAGCCTGGCAGCACCGGCGGCCGCTCAAGAGATCTTCGCGGGTTTCTACGTCCATGAAGTGGACACCCCGTTCTCCCTTTCGGTCGGCGAGAGTGGAGTCGACGTCGCGGCCGGCTATCGTTTCGCACCTAGCGAGGTGCTCCGCTTCATCGGCCGCCCGCAGCCTTACCTGCATGCTTCCGTCAACAGCGCCGGAGACACCTCGTTCGCCGGTGGAGGGCTCAGTTGGAGGCTTGGCGAAGGACCGGTCTATGTGCGTCCGGGTGTGGGCCTGATCATTCATGACGGGCCGAGCTCGCGGATCGTCGACGGCCGCCACACCGAACTCGGCAGCCGAGTCCTCTTCGAACCCGAACTCGCCGTTGGTTATCGCCTCGACGAGCGTGTCTCGCTCGAGGCGAGCTGGGTCCACATTAGCCAGGCAAGGCTGTTCAATCGCCGGCAGAACCCGGGAATAGACATGATCGGGCTGCGGGCAAACTTGCGACTCTAGACGTCGGACCTTCGCATTTCCCTTTTTTCGGCCCTCCGCCCTCCGCGCCGGTTTCGTCCGATTTCCCTTCTCACCCCGTCGGCTCGGGACGCAGGTAAGCAAACATGTGTGCCACGTAGTCTGCCTTCCCCAATGGGATGCCTTCCGCGCGCAGGATTGCGTAGGCGGCCATCACGTGGAAATAGAACTGCGGCAGGGCCCAATCACGCACGTACTGCTCGGCCGTGAGGTCGAACACCATCCCTTGCGGAAGAGCATGCGCGATGGGAGTGGCGAGATCGACGGTCGGCATATCCGTTGCCGCTGCTTCGATTGCCGCGAGGGTTTCGGTTATCCGCTCCCGAGCGTCGGCCATGGAGCCCGGCGCCTCATATCCATTGCGCCCCTCGTCGAGCAGGACTTCCAATGATGCGGGAAACTTTTCTTCGCGCAGTCGGCACACACCCTCGTGTGCCTGCACGCAAGCGAAGCGAACTTGTGTGGCAAGCGGAAACATGTCGTCCGAAAGCCGCGCTCTCATCAGGGCATCCGCACCGCCCGTGCCCACCGCAAGCTGGGCCTTTTCCAACCAGGCCAACAACGCGCCGAGCATCTGTTTGTAGGTCGGGAGGAGCATGTCGGGTAGCATCGCGGCAATCTCTTGAAGGGACCGAAAGGGTGGTGTCGAGACAATACTTTTGGGTCTCAGGACACGTGCCACGTCCGGGCGATCGGGCCAATTGCCTTTCTCGGAAACCTAAGAATGGTAGCGCTACCTATTGACCCGGTACTCGCTGCAGGGCACTCCTATCTCCGAGAGTGAAGCCGGCGGTCCTGCCATCCAAGCCGGCCTGTGGAGGGGAAAGCCTGTGAAGTATCGTCCCGCGCGGCTAGCCGCACCTGTAATATTGGCGCTGACCACGCTTACAATTGCCTGCGCTTCTCCTGCCGGGACGCAATCGACCGCCGCCGCGCCCGCACCTGCAGACAAGCCCCCCTATCTGAATACCGCGCTCGATTTCGAGGCTCGCGCGGCGGATCTCGTGTCGCGCATGACGCTGGAGGAAAAAGCCCACCAGGCCGGGCACACCGCTCCCGCGATTCCCCGGCTCGGAGTTCCTGCCTACAATTGGTGGAACGAGGGCCTCCACGGTGTTGCCCGCGCCGGCATCGCGACCGTCTTCCCGCAGGCGATCGGTATGGCCGCGACCTGGGATACCGAGCGGATGCACGAGGCCGCGGACATCATCTCCACAGAGTTTCGCGCCAAGTATCTCGACACGCTGCAACCCGACGGTTCGAGCGGCTTCTACCAGGGGCTGACGGTGTGGTCTCCCAACATCAACATCTTCCGCGATCCGCGTTGGGGCCGGGGTCAGGAAACCTACGGCGAGGACCCGCACCTTACGGCCGAAATCGGCAACGCCTTCATCACCGGCCTCCAGGGGAGCGATCCCAAGTTCTACAAGACCATCGCCACCTCGAAGCACTACGCAGTGCATTCGGGGCCTGAATGGGGCCGGCATGAGCAGGACTTTTATCCGACGCCCAAGGACCTCGAGGAAACCTATCTCCCCGCCTTTCGTCAGACGGTGACCGAGGCGAAGGTCGGCTCGATCATGTGCGCCTACAACGCGCTCTACGGCGTGCCGGCTTGCGCCAGCCCGTTCCTGATGCAGGAAAGGCTGCGTGACGACTGGGGCTTCGATGGTTATGTCGTGACCGACTGCGGCGGCGCCGCGAACATCTACCGGGAAGACGCGCTCGCCTACGAAACGGATCGCGTGAAGGGCGTCGCGCTCGGCTTCAAAGCCGGGATGGATGTTATCTGCGGCGACTACCGCAACAATCTCGATACCGAACCGGCGCAGATCGTCGAAGGCGTCCAGACAGGGGCGCTGCCCGTAGAAGTGCTCGATCGGGCGCTCGTACGCCTATTCACCGCCCGGATGAGGCTGGGCATGTTCGATCCGTACGAAACACTCCCATGGGCGGGCATCACCCGGGAAGACTTCGACACGCCCGAGCATCGCGAGAAGTCGCTCGAAATGGCGCGGGCCTCGATGGTCCTTCTCAAGAACGAGGGCGACCTGCTACCCATCAAAGGCGCGCCGCGGCGGATCGCCGTCCTTGGCCCGAATGCCGACAGCTTCGACACGCTGGTCGGCAACTACTACGGCACCCCTTCGCACCCGATCACCGTGCTCGACGGCATCAAGGCACGCTTCCCGCAGAGCCAGATCGACTACGTGCAAGGCACGGGGCTGATCGGTGCGCCGGAAGCTGCCGTCGAAGGCGATGTGCTTTGCCTCGATGCCGCCTGCACGCAGCCCGGTCTGCGGGCCGAGCACTTCGCCAACCGCAATCTCGAGGGCTCGCCTTCGGAAACGAAGGTAGAGGAAAAGCCTTACGTCCAGTGGCGCAGCGCCGGCCGCGAAAGCTCCATCCGCTGGACGGGCTTCATCAAGGCGCCCGAAACCGGCACCTACAGCTTCCGCTTCGCCACCGAAAACGGCTATCGCGTCTATGTTGACGGCAAGCCGGTGGTCGAGGAATGGGGCGTGGGCGACGCGCCCTCGATCCTTTCGGGAACGACGCAGCTCGAGGCAGGCAAGATCTACCCGATCCGCGTCGAAGCCTGGCAGCGCGGCCAGCGCGGTGAACAGTGGCTCGTCTGGAACCGGCCGAACGACACCGGCGTTCGTGCTGTGGAAGCGGCGAAGAATGCCGATCTCGTGATCTTCGTTGGCGGCCTTTCCGCGCGGATCGAGGGCGAGGAGATGCGGGTTGAGGCCGAGGGCTTCGCTGGGGGCGACCGCACCAGCATCGCCCTGCCCAAACCCCAGCAGGAGCTTTTGAAGCAGGTCCATGACACCGGGAAGCCGCTGGTCCTGGTGCTGATGAACGGAAGCGCGCTGGCGGTGAACT
Source organism: Pseudomonadota bacterium (assembly GCA_023433305.1). Taxonomy (GTDB): domain Bacteria; phylum Pseudomonadota; class Alphaproteobacteria; order Sphingomonadales; family Sphingomonadaceae; genus Croceibacterium_A. The sequence continues at coordinate 4,105 of JAEZCZ010000024.1, forward strand.
GGGCCGACCAGAACGTTCCGGCGATCGTCGAGGCCTGGTATCCAGGCGGCAGTGGCGGCCAAGCCGTCGCGGAGCTTCTGGCTGGTGACTACAGCCCCGCCGGGCGCCTCCCGGTGACGTTCTACCGCGACCTCGACGGCCTGCCGGCCTTCACCGACTATTCGATGGAAAACCGCACCTACAAGTATCACGAAGGCGAGGTGCTCTATCCATTCGGCTATGGGCTCAGCTACACCCGCTTCGCTTATACGAATCCCCAAGCAACGGTGAACTCCAACGGGACGGTTACCGTCTCAGTGGACGTCGCCAACAGCGGAGCCGTCGACAGCGACGAGGTCGTACAGCTCTATCTCTCGCGGGCGGACCTGCCTGATCAGCCGATCCGCTCCCTCGCCGGCTTCGACCGGATCCACCTCGCGAAGGGAGAGAAGCGCACCGTCACCTTCACGCTGGACGAACGCGCGCTCAGCACGGTGGATGCCGAGGGCGTGCGTGCCGTCCATCCGGGAAAGGTCGATCTGTGGGTCGGCGGAGGGCAGCCCGTTGCACGCCCAGGCCTCGCGGCAACACCCGGCGCATCGGCCAGTTTCACGCTGACAGGCGCCGCGCGGCCGCTGCCGAAATAGGAACTGCTCGGGCTCTTCCGTGGGGTGCAAGGCTTGGCTGGCCTTGCATCCTCGACGAGCGCGGATGCACGAGCTTGGCCAAAAGCGCCAACGGCGGGCCGAAAGACCGCCGGGACCTGCGTGATATCCAAAGCCACGCTCTTGATGAACAAAGCCCATTTGCGGTGGCGCCTCGCGCGCGCTCGCACTATGTGCGCCCCATGAAGATTGCATTGGCTTCCGACCACGCAGCTTTCGGACTGAAAGGTGAGCTGGCCCAGTGGCTGCGCGAGCTCGGACACGACGTCACGGATCTCGGGCCGGACGGCATCGAGTCGGTCGATTACCCGGACTACGGCTACAAGCTGGCGCGATACGTCGCGGCGGGTGAGGCCGATTTCGGCATAGCCGCGTGCGGCAGCGGGATCGGCATCTCGATCGCAGTCAATCGCGTGCCCCAGGCGCGCTGCGCGCTGGTGTCGGAACCACTTTCGGCGCGGCTCGCGCGCGAACACAACGACGCCAACGTGATCGCGCTGGGTGCGCGCCTCGTCGGCCTCGACATGGCCAAGGCCTGTGTCGAGGCTTTCCTCGCCACTCCTTTCGCCGGAGACCGCCACGTGCGGCGCGTCGAAAAGCTTTCCCGAACACCGCAGGACGCCTGATTCATGAGTTCGCTTTCCCAAGCCGCCACGTCGGATCCGTTGCAGCGCTTCTGGCATGATAGCCTCGAAGAGGCCGATCCCGAGGTCGCCGCGATCATCGGCCGCGAGCTCGGCCGCCAGCGCGACCGGATCGAGCTGATCGCCAGCGAGAACATTGCGTCGCCTGCCGTGCTGGAGGCGACCGGCTCGGTGTTCACCAACAAGTATGCCGAGGGCTATCCGGGCCGGCGCTACTACGGTGGCTGCGAATACGCCGACCAGGTCGAAACGCTCGCCATCGAGCGCGCGAAGAAGCTGTTCGGTTGCGAGTTCGCGAACGTACAGCCCAACTCGGGCAGCCAGATGAACCAGGCGGTGTTTCTTGCGCTGCTGACCCCGGGCGATACCTTCATGGGCCTCGACCTTGCGGCGGGTGGCCACCTCACTCACGGCTCGCCCGTGAATATGAGCGGCAAGTGGTTCAATGCGGTGCCTTATGGCGTGCGGCGCGAGGATCAGCGGCTCGACATGGACGAGATCCGCCGCATCGCGCTCGAGAACAAGCCCAAGCTCATCATCGCCGGCGCCACCGCCTACCCGCGCCACTGGGACTTCGCCGCGTTCCGCGCCATCGCGGACGAAGTCGGCGCATACCTACTGGCGGACATGTCGCACTTCTCCGGTCTTGTCGCCGGGGGCGCGCACCCTTCGCCCTTCCCGCATGCGCACGTCGTCACGACCACCACGCACAAGTCGTTGCGCGGCCCGCGCTCGGGTGTGATCCTGACCAATGACGAGGAGCTGGCGAAGAAGTTCAACTCCGCCGTTTTCCCAGGCATGCAGGGCGGCCCGCTGGTCCACGTGATCGCCGCCAAAGCGGTCGCGTTCGGCGAGGCCCTGCGGCCCGACTTCAAGATCTATGCGCAGTCGGTGGTGGAGAACGCCAAGGCGCTCGCCGCGAGCCTCGAGGAATCGGGCCTGCGGATCGTTTCTGGCGGAACCGACAATCACCTGATGCTGGTCGATCTCACGCCCAAGGACGTGACCGGCAAGGCGGCTGAGAAAGGCCTCGATCGCGCTTACCTGACCTGCAACAAGAACGGCATCCCGTTCGACACGCGTTCACCGTTCGTCACCTCGGGCATCCGGCTCGGGACTCCGGCGGGCACGACGCGCGGGTTCGGGCCGGCCGAGTTCCGCAAGGTCGGCGGCCTGATCGCCGAGGTCGTCGAAGGCATGCGCAAGAACGGCGAAGAAGGCGACGCGCAGGTCGAGGAAAGCGTGCGCCGCCGCGTGACCGAGCTGTGCGAGGCGTTTCCGGTCTATCCTGGGAGGTAAGCTGTCGTGCCCAACGAACCGATCGACAACAAGATTCTGACGGACGCCGTCGACGAGATCAAGGCGATGGGCAAGGAAGGTCTCGCCCACCCCTCGACCAAGCCGGTCGTGGTCGGCGGCGCGATCGGTGCGCTGGCGGCGGGCCTGCTGCCTGTCGTGACGTGGCCGATCGGCCTCGTCGCGGGCGCGGGCTTCATGCTCTACAAGCGGATCCGCCCCTAGCCCATGCGCTGCCCCTTCTGCGCCCACGACGACAGTCAGGTCAAAGACTCCCGCCCCACCGAAGACAACACCGCGATCCGCCGTCGTCGCCAATGCGAAAGCTGCGGGGCCCGCTTCACGACCTTCGAGCGCGTGCAATTGCGAGAGGTCGCAGTGGTCAAGAGCGGCGGAAAGCACGAACCTTTCAACCGCGCGAAGATCGAGCAATCCGTCGCCCTCGCTTGCCGCAAGCGCAACATCGAGCAGGAGCGGATCGACCAGCTCGTCTCCGGGATCCAGCGCCAGGTCGAAACGGCGGGCGAGACAGAGATCTCGTCCTCGCGCATCGGTGAGATGGTCATGGAAGGCCTGCGCCAGCTCGATTCCGTCGCGTACATCCGTTTCGCCTCGGTCTACCGCGATTTTTCCGAAGCCCGCGATTTCGAGGAATTCGCCAGCAGCGTGCGCGATGTCGGCGCGAGTTGAGGCTCCCGTCATCGTCCTCGTCCGCCCGCAGCTCGGGGAGAACATCGGCAAGGCGGCTCGGGCGATGCTCAATTTCGGCCTCACCGAGATGCGCCTCGTCGAGCCGCGCGACGGGTGGCCCAACCCATCCGCCGGCCCCGCGGCATCGGGCGCCGATGAAGTGCTTGCCGGTGCTCGCGTCTATACGACCCTAGCTGACGCCGTATCCGATTGCGCGCATGTCTATGCCACGACGGTGCGCAAGCGCGGCGTGACCAAGCCGGTTTTGACACCGGAAGCAGCAGGGCATGAAATCGTCCGTCATAAGACGCGCAGTGCCATCGTGTTCGGTCCCGAGCGATCGGGCCTCGAAACCGAGGATGTCGCCTTGGCGCGTGCCATCGTCACGGTACCGATCAACCCTGCCTTCGGTTCGCTCAATCTCGCGCAAGCCGTGATCCTTTGCGCGTACGAGTGGTCGAAGCAGTTCGGAAGTGCCGGTTTGTCACAGCCCCCGGCCGAAGAGCTCCTCCCCCCTGCTCCCCAGGAAGAGCTGGAGGGAATGATCGCCCACCTTGAGCGCCTGCTCGCTCCGCGCGGCTTCTTCCGACCGCAAAGCCGCGCGGCGGCAACGCGCCGCACCTTGCGCTCGATGCTCACCAAACCGGGCTGGAGCCACCTTGAAGTGCGCACGATGCGCGGCGTTCTGAGCGCCCTGGAAAAGCCGCCACGCGATGCGTAATTACAATTTGCGACCTTCGCGAGTTTGCCACCCGCGTTGATTTCGATAGGGTGTCGCCTGCGCAGACAGTGCGCTCGAATGGCATTCTTGGGGGATGAAATACCGAGATGAAAATACACAGCATTTTGGTGGCCGCCTTTCTAATCACCGCCGGACATGTTCCAGCTTCCGCACAGGATCAGGAGACGCCCAAGAAGGAAAAGAAGATCTGTCGCAGCGAGAAGATGACCGGCTCATTGACCCGCGTAAACAGGATTTGCATGACTCAAGCGCAGTGGGATGAACTTGCTGCTCGTACTAAGCGTGGCTTGGACGATATGGCACGAAACGCCGCAGGCGGCACGAATTCATCTTGGAATCCGAGCAATGCACCGGGTGCCGGTAACTAGGTAGTCTGCGGATTTAGTATCTGTCGGCCAAGCTTCAAAACCTGTCCCCATCGAACTTGACCTGCGATGGCCGCGCCGTTATCGCGCGCCCTTCGCTGATTGGCCCCGCACCCCGGTGAAGCGGCGGCCGCAGCAGGCTTTGGGCCTGTTGGTGCGAGCCCGGGTTGAAGCGCCGGACCCCTCGAACGGTTTGGGGGGCGGTGCCAGCAAATTGGAGTACGACGCATGTCGAAGCGCAAGAGCGCCAAGCATAAACTCGACCGCCGCATGGGCGAGAACATCTGGGGCCGTCCATCGTCCCCGGTCAATCGCCGGTCCTATGGCCCGGGCCAGCATGGCCAGCGCCGCAAGGGCAAGATGAGCGACTATGGCCTGCAGCTGCGCGCGAAGCAGAAGCTCAAGGGCTATTACGGCGACGTCACCGAGAAGCAGTTCAAGGCGACCTACAAGAAGGCCGCCGCCATGAAGGGCGACACCGGCCAGAACCTGATCGGCCTGCTCGAGCAGCGCCTCGACATGGTCGTCTATCGCGCCAAGTTCGCTCCGACTATCTTCGCCGCTCGCCAAATCGTCAGCCACGGCCACATCCGCGTGAACGGCGTGAAGTGCAACATCGCGAGCCGCAAGGTGCTGGCGGGCGACGTCATCAGCTTGGGCGAGAAGGCCAAGGAAATGGCTCTGATCATCGAAGCGCAGAGCCTGCCCGAGCGCGAGATTCCAGATTACGTCGCGGTCGACGGCACCGACAAGGTGACTTTCACGCGCGTGCCGAAGCTCGACGAGGTTCCCTATCCGGTCACCATGGAGCCGAACCTGGTCGTCGAGTTCTACTCGCGCTGATCGCTGGCATCCAAGAATATCGAAGGGCGGTCCTGCGGGGCCGCCCTTGTGGTTTTGACCCCGCGAAATCTCAGGCCAGGTAATCGCACCGAAACGCAGCCGCGAACTCGGCGAACCGTCTCTCGCCGATCGCGTCGCGCATCGCCTGCATCAATTGCTGGTAGAATGACAGGTTGTGCTCGGTGACCAGCATGGCGCCGAGAATCTCTCCCGCCTTCTGCAGGTGGTGCAGATAGGCACGGGAATAGTGTCCGCAGGTAGGGCACGCGCAGCGCTCATCCAAGGGTCCGGAATCTTCGGCGTGCTTCGCGTTGCGCAAATTCAGCGGCCCCTGCCACGTGAAAGCTTGACCATTGCGGCCCGAGCGCGTCGGCAGGACGCAATCGAACATGTCTACCCCGCGCTCGACGGCGCCCACTAAGTCGTCGGGCTTGCCGACTCCCATCAAGTATCGAGGCGCATTCTTCGGCAGCTGGTCGGGGGCGAAATCGAGGGTGGCGAACATAGCTTCCTGCCCTTCTCCCACAGCAAGCCCCCCGATGGCATAACCGTCGAACCCGATCCCGGTCAGAGCCTCGGCGCTGCGACGACGTAGCTCCTCATCGAGCGCGCCTTGTTGGATGCCGAAGAGCGCTGCGCCGGCCGCGTGCTCTCCGCCTGCATCGAAGGCCCCGCGGCTGCGTTCGGCCCAACGCATCGAGAGTTCCATCGAAGCCGCGATTTCATCGCGAGGGCGGTCGGTCCGTGGGCATTCGTCGAAGGCCATCACGATGTCGGAGCCGAGCAGGCGCTGTATCTCCATCGACCGCTCGGGGGTCAGCATGTGCCTCGAGCCATCGAGATGGCTGCGGAACTGCACCCCGTTTTCGGTCAGTTTGCGCAGATCCGAGAGGCTCATCACCTGGTACCCGCCGCTATCCGTGAGGATGGGCCGGCCCCAGTTCATGAACCTGTGCAGCCCGCCCAGGCGCGCCACGCGTTCGGCACCGGGACGCAACATCAGGTGATAGGTGTTGCCCAGGATGATATCCGCGCCCGTTGCCCGCACATCCTCCGGCTTCATGGCTTTGACCGTGGCGGCGGTCCCGACGGGCATAAAGGCCGGCGTGCGGATCTCGCCGCGGCGCATCTCAATCCGCCCGGCGCGGGCCTTTCCGTCGGTGGCGTCTAGGGTGAAGGCAAAACGCGTCATGTGCGCCCGCTAGCGGGAGCTGCGACTGGCCCCAAGCCTAAAAGCCGTAGACGAGCGTGAAACGCGATTGCGTATCGGTCGAAACCGCGCCCGTGGGCGGATTGCTGTCATAGTCTACGCTATAGGACACGCGCGTGCTGAGGCTGTCGCTGACCTTGGCTTCCAAGCCGGTCGTCAGGAGTACGCTCGTCGACGTGGAATCGACGAAGATGGCTGCCGATCCGCCCGTATCTGCAACGAGGTTGGCATCTTGGGTGAACTTGAGACGATTGGCCAATTGCCAATCGAAATCCATTCCGGCCAGCGCGCCGAAAGCATTGTCGCTGGTTCCGTCGAGATAATCCACGCGCCTCCAGGACGGTCCCGCCTTGACGGAAAGTTGGGCCGCCTTGCTGTCGATCAGCTTGTAGCCGAGCCCTCCCGATACCGAATACCGGGAATCGAAGCCTTGAAAACGGTCACTTTCGTATTGCGCGAGCGCATAGCCGAAGAGGTCTTCCCGTATCTGATAGCGCGGCTCATATGCGACCAGAAGTTGTTCGCGCGAAGTGCGGCCGTTGCTCCGCTGGTAGTCGGCAGTAGCCCGGAGGCGATGAGTCCAGTCGATGCCGGCTCGGTTGAGCGCGAGCGACAAGGTGACCCCGGTGTTGTTGCTGTTGCCTGAGGTGTGGAAAGCGCCGACCTGGCCCTGCCCACTCCAATTCTCGAGCACTCCTGCCGTGCGGATTTGCTCCTCTTTCCGGGCCTTCTCCGCGGCCGCGATTTCGCGGCGCGCGCTGAGAAACTCGTTGTGAAGTCCGTCTATCTCCTGGGCGTCCGCGGGGTTGGTCTGTTTGGCGACTTCCACCACAGCGGCGATCTTTGCCGCATCGCCCGTCGCAATGGCCGCTTCGATCATGGCACGAACTGGCGCGGGCAATTCGGCCGACGCGGGTACAGCGAAGCTTGCAAGGAACAGAGCGAGAAGAGGGGCTCGACGTGTAACCATGCCTACAGGCTAGCCCGTCAGTCGCGAAGTCGCCACCCGGTCCTGAAGATGAACGCGATCACGACCACGCAAAGCACGACGAACGCCAAGGTCATTCCGAACGCCAGGCCGATGGGCACATCCGCGGTGCCGGTGAAGGTCCAACGCAGGCCGTTCACCAGATAGAAGATCGGGTTGAATTGCGCGATGGACCGCCACGGTTCAGCCAGCATGTCGATCGAGTAGAACGTGCCGCCGAGGAAGGTGAGCGGGGTGAGGATCAACATCGGTACGATCTGCAACCGCTCGAAACCGTCGGCCCAAACACCGAGGATGAAGCCAAACAACGAAAACGCCGCGGCTACGAGCACGATGTATCCGAATGCGAGGATCGGGTACGCAATCGAGTAATCAACGAAAAGCAGCGCGGTCGCGAGGATGATAGCCGCGATGATCAGCGACTTGGCGGCGGCCGCGCCAACGAAGCCGATCAAGGTCTCGGTCACCCCGAGCGGCGCGCTCAGCAGTTCGTAGATGGCCCCGGTGAACCTCGGCATGTAGATTCCGAAACTGGCGTTCGAAGTGCTTTCCGACAACAGCGTCAGCATCAGTAGGCCGGGCACGATGAACGCACCGTAGGACACGCCTCCGATCTCGTTCATGCGCGATCCGATCGCCGCACCGAAAACGATGAAGTAGAGCGACGTCGTCAGAACCGGCGAGAGGATCGACCCGAACACGGTCCGGAAGAACCGCGCCAATTCGTTGTTGAAGATCGCTAGAGCGCCGCGCAAGTTCATGCCGTGACCTCGCCGCGCTCGACCAGATCGACGAAGATGTCTTCAAGGGTGGATTCGCGCGTATCGATCTCTTCGAATGCGATGCCTTCAGCGACCAGGGTTTTTATGAGGTCAGCGGCTTCGCGCTTCCCCTTCCCCGTGCCGTCACCGCCACGATAGACGAGTAGGCGCCCATCCTCCTCCATCGAAACCGGAAACCTACTCAGGGCAGCCGGCACCTCGGCGATCGGCGCGCTCAACGTTATGCGTGCCTCGGTGCGGCCGAGCTGAGCCATGATAGCGGTCTTGTCGTCGACAAGAAGCAACCTGCCCTTGTTGATGACGCCGACGCGGTCGGCCATTTCCTGCGCTTCTTCGATGTAGTGCGTCGTGAGGATGATGGTGGTGCCGGCATCGCGCAAGGCGCCGATCTGCCGCCACATGTCGCGACGAAGCTCGACGTCCACGCCCGCGGTCGGCTCGTCGAGGAACAGAAGCTCGGGATCGTGACTCAAGGCTTTCGCGATCATCATTCTGCGCTTCATTCCGCCCGACAGCTCGCGGATTTGCGCGGTGCGCTTGTCCCATAAGCTCAGCGAACGGAGCACTTCCTCGATCCTGGCCTTGCTCGGCGGGCAGCCGAACATGCCGCGCGAGAATTCGACCGAATGGTCGACCCGTCCGAACATGTCGAAAGCGAGCTCTTGCGGAACGAGGCCGATGCGGCGCCGCACCTCGCGCCAATGCCGCGCTACATCGAGCCCAAAAGCCTCGATGGTGCCACCCGACGGTTTCAACAAACCGCAGACAGCGCCAATCAACGTGGTCTTGCCTGCTCCGTTCGGCCCGAGAAGTGCAAAAATCTCCCCCTTGCGGATCTGTAAGTCGACACCCGCAAGCGCGGTCGTCCCGCCCTTGTATGTCTTGGACAAGTTCCGGATATCGAGGATGGGATCTGCCAAAGCTTGCGAAAAATGGAGTGCCACAGCACGATTGCAAGCACCCAGTGCCCCTATTCGTTCGATTTTTCGCACCGTGGTGCGGATCCACCTTGTGCACTTCGGTTCGAAGTGATGCAGTTTGTCATGAATTCAAGGAATTAACAGCGAGGCATCGCCGTAGCTATAGAAGCGGTACTTGTGCTTGATGGCGTGCGCGTATGTCGCTTGCATGCGCTCCAGTCCCATCAGTGCACTGACCAGCATGAACAGTGTCGAGCGGGGGAGGTGGAAGTTCGTCATCAATCCGTCGACCGCTTTGAAGCGGTAGCCGGGAGTAATGAAGATGGCTGTATCACCTTCGAAGGGCCGGATCGTCCCGTCAGCATCCGCGGCGCTCTCGAGCAGGCGCAAGCTGGTCGTGCCGACGGCGATCAGGCGCCCTCCCGCGCGACGCGCGGCGTTGAGGCGCTTGGCGGTCGCCGCGTCGATGCGTCCCCACTCCGCGTGCATGCGGTGCACGTCGGTATCGTCGGCCTTGACCGGCAAGAACGTTCCCGCGCCGACGTGAAGCGTCAGCGTCTCACGCGTGATGCCAGCAGCGTCGATTGCAGTAAGCAACTCGGGTGTGAAATGGAGCGCAGCCGTCGGCGCGGCCACGGCACCGGCTTCGCGCGCGAAAATGGTCTGGTAGTCCTCCCGATCGCTCGCATCGGTCGGCCGCTTGCCGGCGATGTAAGGCGGCAGCGGCATTTGTCCGGCCCGTTCGAGCAGGACCTCCACCGGCTCATCGCCTCCGAAGGCCAGTGTCCAGCTGCCATCGTCGTGTCGTTGTTCGGCGATCGCGGTCACGCCCGCGGCAAAATCGATCCGATCACCCTCTCTCAGCCGCTTCGCGTTTCGGACGAAGGCCTGCCAACGGCGCAAGTCGAGACGCTTGTGCAGCGTCGCCCCGATCCGCGCCTCTCCGCGCCGACCTTCGAGTTGCGCGGGAATGACTCTGGTATCGTTGAAAACGAGCACGTCACCCGCGCGCAAGACGCTGGGTAAGTCACGCACGCACAGATCCCGAAATCCCCCCGCACCGGGAACGAGCATTCGCGCTGCATCACGCGGGCGCGCGGGGCGCAGCGCGATCAGTTCGGAGGGAAGTTCGAAATCGAAGAGGTCGACGCGCATCGCGGCCCCTACCCACGACTGGGGTCAGTTCGTGGGCGTGGTCACCGCGTCGCCCAGATCGAGCGGCACGTCGAGGCTCACCGGCTCGGGCGCGGGCGGCGGCGCGAACTTCTGCGGCTTCCCATCGGCCGCGATCGAGGCCTGGACGATGTAAGTCGGATTGGCCGGCGGCTCGCCCCGTTCGATGGCGTCGACCGCATCCATGCCCGCGATCACGCGGCCGAAGTTGGTGTAGTTACGGTCCAGCGAAAAGCGCGGATAGAAGACGATGAAGAACTGGCTGTTCGCACTGTCCTTATCGGCGGCCCGAGCCATGGCCACGCTTCCGCGAACGTGCGGGAACATGTTGAATTCCGCCTTCACGTCGGGAAGCTCCGAGCCACCCCGCCCCGTTCCGGTGGGGTCCCCGGTTTGCGCCATGAAGCCGTCGATCACGCGGTGAAAGATCACCCCGTCATAGAAGCCTTGGCGGGCCAGGGTCTTGATCCGCTCGACATGGCTCGGTGCCCATTCCGGAACAAGCCGAATCGCAACGCGGCCGCCGTTCGATAGGTCGAGGTACAGGATGTTCTCGAGATCCTGCGTCACGTCCGGATTGGCGCGCAGAGGTATCGTCTGCGACGCCGATGCCGCCGCGTCTTCCTGTGCGAATGCCGCCGGGGTGAAGGATACCGAGCAGGCGACCGCCGCGGCTAGAAAGCGTTTGATCATCTTGGCAATCTGATCCCGTAAAAATGCGCCGCTGCCACTACCGGCAAGCCGCTGTCGGTGCAATGAACGATCCCTGGGCCCCTGCTCTCGGACGTGCGCTAGAGCTGCCCTCGCCGCCCGATCTGCGTAACCCTGAGCGCGATCTGCTCACGAACCGCCGGGCTGACGAACGGCGCGACGTCACCGCCGAACAGCGCGATCTCCTTGACCAGCTTTGAGGCGATCGGCTGCAGCGATACGTCGGCCATCAGGAAGACAGTCTCGATCCGGTCGTTGAGCTGCTGGTTCATCCCCGCCATCTGGTATTCGTACTCGAAGTCCGCCACCGCGCGGAGGCCGCGCACGATCACGTTGGCACCGACACTCTCGGCAAACTTCATCAGCAGCGCATCGAACCCGACAACGTCGACATTGGCGAGGCGTTGGCGAGCGATTTCGGCCTTGACCATCTCGATGCGTTCCTCGGGCGAGAACATCGGATCCTTTGATGGATTTGTGGTGACCCCGATGACCAGACGGTCGACCAGCTTGGCGCCTCGCCGGATGATGTCCGCGTGCCCCAGAGTCACCGGGTCGAAAGTGCCAGGATAAAGGCCGATGCGCTCCGTCAACTCTCTCGCTCCACCACGAACCGCGCCACAGCTCGAAGTAAATCCGCCTCGTCGCCGTGCGCCGTGAGGTGGCCGATCGCTTGCTCGCTCAGCGCGCGGGCCTGTTGCCGTGCCTGCTCGGCACCCATCAAAGAAACGAAAGTCGCCTTGCCGGCGTCGGCGTCCTTGCGCAGAGCCTTGCCGGTTTTCGCCTCATCTCCTTCGTGATCGAGCAGGTCGTCGGCAATCTGGAAGGCGAGGCCGATGTCGCGCGCATACGCGCGTAAATGCGACCGCCCCTCCTCCGGGACCCGGCCGAGAATGGCACCCATCTCGACCGCGGCGCCGAGAAGAGCCCCGGTCTTGAGCTGTTGGAGGCGCGTGACCATGCGCAGATCAAGTGGTTCGGAACCGGCGGCCATGTCCATCATCTGCCCTCCAGCCATACCGTTATGACCAGCGGCGAGAGACAGCGTGCGAACCAGCTCGGCGCGGATGAAAGGATCATTCCCCATTGCCGGGTCCGAAAGAATTTCGAAGGCCAGCGCATGCAGCGCATCGCCAGCCAGCACGGCGGTGGATTCGCCGAATGCCTTGTGCACACTGGGTTTGCCATGCCGCACGTCATCGTCATCCATGCACGGAAGGTCGTCGTGCACCAATGAATAGGCGTGGATCGCCTCAACCGCGCATCCGGCACGGACAGCCGCGGAGCGCGACGCTCCGTACATTTCAGCCGTTGCGGTCAGGATCAACGGACGTACGCGTTTGCCGCCGCCGATGGTGGCATAGCGCATGGCTTCGACCAGTCGGCCGCGAGCGTCGTCGGGCATGGGCAGCAAGGCATCGAAAAGCGCGTCGACTTCGCCCTGGATGCGCTGCAGCCCCCGTCCGAGAACGTCGTCGGCAAGAACGAGGCCCATGCGCCAGCCCTCAGCCGGCGTCGAACGGCACGGCGCCGGTCGCTTTGCCGTCGGGCCCCTGCACGATCTTTTCGATCCGTGCCTGTGCGGCATCGAGCCGAGCCTGGCAATGCCGCCGCAGCGCTTCGCCGCGCTCATAAAGGCCAATCGATTCCTCGAGCGGCACCTCGCCGCCCTCCAGCTTGCGCACCACGTCTTCGAGCGCGCGCAACGCCTCTTCGAAACTCAGTCCCTCGATTGCGCCTGCCGGTTCTTGCATGGCCGGTGGTTTGGCGGTGATAGTCCGGTGGGTCAAGCGATGCGGTCTAGTGGCCCACGAAGGCCTGAAACTTGGCCATGACGAGTGCCCAATACTCGAGGTTGTCCTCGAACAGGGCCTGGCTCATACCTCCGTCATCCAGATCGAGATCCATCTCGATGCGTGCGATTCCATCGTCGCCGTAATAGACCCGGCCAAATCGGTTATCCTTGTTCCAGTCATTCATCGTCTGGATCGTGGCGGTGTTGGGCTCGCTATAGCCCGCATAGAACTGGATCGTCCGACAGTCCGTGTTGTCGGTGCAATTGTAGAAATAGACCAGGAAGTCCGAGCCTCCCGACGAGCTACGGATGAGCGGATCGCCGACATCGTCGGTGGTCAGCTGGGCGCGATAGCCGGCCTGCTGCATGGCGGCGACGACCGTTGCTGGGTCCTGAGCCTCAACATCGGCCGCAACAGCCGGAGACGACAAAGCCAGGACGGCGATGCCGCCCAGCGCATACGCGGTTGATTTCATGATCTGCCCCCATTCACCGCTCGCTAATGCGCGCGGAGTCTCGATATCCGCATTTTAGCATCGCCGAAGCGCTCAACAAGGTGCCTTCGGGCTGGCGCCATCGGGGTGGTGGCGCTAACGGGCGGCCATGTCCCAGATCACTCCCGATATCGTCGAGCAGCACGGGCTTAGTCCCGAGGAATACGAGCACGTCCTGAAGGCCATGGGCCGCGAGCCCAACTTGGTGGAACTCGGCATATTTTCCGTCATGTGGAGCGAGCACTGCTCCTACAAATCGAGCCGCCTTCATCTGAAGAAGCTGCCGACGTCGGCGCCTTGGGTCATCTGCGGCCCCGGCGAGAACGCTGGCGTCATCGACATCGGCGACGGCCAGGCGGCGATTTTCAAGATGGAGAGTCACAATCACCCGAGCTACATCGAGCCCTACCAGGGCGCGGCGACGGGTGTCGGAGGTATCCTGCGCGACGTGTTCACGATGGGTGCGCGCCCTGTGGCCAACCTCAACGCGCTGCGCTTCGGCCGCGCCGACCATCCTAAGATGAAGCACCTCGTACAAGGGGTCGTGGCGGGCATCGGCGGCTACGGAAACTGCGTCGGCGTGCCGACCGTCGGTGGCGAGACCAACTTCCATCCGGCCTATGACGGGAACATCCTCGTCAACGCGATGACGGTTGGCGTCGCAGATACGGACAAGATCTTCTATTCCGCCGCCACGGGCGTCGGCAATCCGATCGTCTATGTCGGGTCCAAGACGGGCCGTGACGGCATCCACGGCGCGACCATGGCCAGCGCGGATTTCGCCGAGGATTCGGACGCCAAGCGGCCCACCGTCCAGGTCGGCGACCCGTTTACCGAGAAGCTGCTGATCGAGGCCTGCCTCGAACTCATGGCGACCGATGCCATCGTCGCGATCCAGGACATGGGCGCGGCGGGGCTGACCTCTTCATCGGTCGAGATGGCGTCCAAGGGCGGCGCCGGCATCCGGCTCGACATGAACAAGGTGCCTGTCCGCGAAGAGGGCATGACGCCGTACGAGATGATGCTGAGCGAGAGCCAAGAGCGCATGCTCATGGTTCTGAAGCCGGGTCGCGAGGGGGAGGCTGAAGCCATCTTCCGCAAATGGGAGCTCGATTTCGCGGTGATCGGCGAAGTGACCGACACCGGACACATGGTGCTCGAGTGGAACGGCGAGGTCGTCTGCGACATCCCGCTCGCTCCCCTGGCAGACGAAGCACCGCTCTACGACCGGCCATACATCGGCCGCGACGAGTACAAGGCTTGGGCCAACGTGAAGCCGCTCGGCGACGTGCCGGAATGTGCGGATCCGGGCGTGGACCTGCTCAAGCTGATCGCCACGCCCGACCTGGCCTCGCGCCGCTGGATATACGAGCAGTACGACAGCCAGGTGGGCGCGGACACGCTGCAGAAGTCCGGCGGTGACGCGGCCGTGGTGCGCGTCCACGGCACCCGCAAGGCGCTGGCGATGAGCACCGACTGCACGCCGCGCTATTGCTACGCCGACCCCTACGAAGGGGGCAAGCAGGCGGTCGCGGAAACTTACCGCAACATCTCAGCTGCCGGCGCCAAGCCTTTGGCAATCACCAACTGTCTCAACTTCGCCAATCCGCAGCGGCCGGAGATCATGGCGCAGATCGTCGGCTGTCTCGAAGGCATGTCCGCCGCCTGCCAGGTGCTCGACTATCCGATCGTCAGCGGCAACGTCTCGCTATACAACGAGAGCAAAGCGACCGGCGGTGGCAGCGCGATTCTCCCCACACCCGCGATCGGCGGGGTCGGGCTGTTGGACGACTACGGCAAGATGGCCACCATCGCCTTCAAGGCCGAAGGAGAGACGATCTACCTCGTCGGCCAGGAGCCTTGGGCCTCGGCGCATCACGAGCGCGGCCATCTCGGTCAGTCGCTTTGGCTTCGCGAGCTCCACGCCCGTGAAGACGGCGCGGCGCCCCACGTCGACCTCGTGCTCGAGAAGAATGCCGGGGCCTTCATCCGCGCCTGCATTTCACGCGACCTCGTCACCGCTGTCCACGACGTCGCCGACGGCGGAATCGCGGTCGCGCTGGCGGAAATGGCGCTGGCCGGGGGCCTCGGTGCCCAAGTCGAAGCGCATCCCGATTTCGGGATCGCGCAGTGGTGGTTCGGCGAAGACCAGGGCCGCTATCTCGTTACGGTGAAGGACGTCGACGCGTTTCAGGCTTACCTCGCCGAAGGCGAGGAAGACTGCGGTGTCCGCCGGCTCGGCACGGTCGGTGGCGACAGCTTGCTCGGCGTTGCGGTCAAGGCCCTGCGCGAAGCCCACGAAAGCTTCTTCCGCGAGTGGATGGAAGTCGTCACCGACTGACCCGTGGCCCGCGCGCTTTACATCCACTGGCCCTTCTGCCTGAGAAAGTGCCCCTATTGCGACTTCAACTCGCATGTTCGGGCAGAGGTGGAGCCGGAACGGTGGGGTGCGGCGCTGATCGCGGACATGCGGCACGAGGCGGAGCTGGCCGGCGGAGAACGGCTGGAGTCCGTGTTTTTCGGCGGTGGTACGCCCTCGCTGATGCCGCCCTCACTGGTCGCCGCATTGCTGGGCGAGGCCGAACGGCTCTGGGGATTCACGCCCGACGTCGAGATCACGCTCGAAGCCAATCCCTCTTCGGTCGAGGCCAGCAATTTCAGGGACCTGGCGTCCGCTGGAGTGAATCGGGTATCGCTAGGCGTCCAGGCGATCCAGGACGAGGCGTTGCGGTTTCTAGGGCGTCTGCACGGTGCGAAAGAGGGTCTGGAGGCGCTTCAGACGGCCCAAGCGGTGTTCAAACGAGTCAGCATCGACCTGATCTATGCCAGGCCGGGCCAGACGCCCGAGCAGTGGGACGAGGAGCTGGCGACTGCGTTGTCGCTCGGCACGGGGCATCTCTCGCTCTACCAGCTCACGATCGAGGCAAACACGCGCTTTGCTACCGATGTGCGGCAGGGCGCATTCGTGCCGCTGGAGGACGATCCGGCCGCTGAGTTGTTCGAGCTGACCCGGGCGCGCACCGAAGCGGCCGGCCTGCCGGCCTACGAGATCAGCAATCACGCACGGCCCGGCGAAGAGAGCCGCCACAACCTCGCGTACTGGCGTTACCAGGATTACGTCGGGATAGGCCCGGGAGCGCACGGACGCCGCGGCGGAGTGGCGACGCGGCGTCACCGCAAGCCGGAGAACTTCCTCGACGCCGTATCGCGCAACGGCCATGGCCTCGTCGAGGAGCGCGCCCTCGGCACGCGCGAGCAGGCGACCGAAGGTCTGCTAATGGGCCTGCGCTTGCGCGAAGGGGTCGATCTCGCAAAGCTCGCGCAGCGCTTCGCCCTTTCGGAAAGCGATCTGATCGACCGCGAGCGGCTGCGGTTTCACGAGAGCCTCGGCCTCGTCTGGCGCGAGGGCGACCGGATCGGCGCGACCGCGGAGGGCATGCCTTTGCTCGAAGCCCTCCTCGGTGAGCTGGTGCCCGAAACGCTGGCCGCGGCATGACCGCCCAGGACGTCCTCGAAGCCTGGGGCGATCACCTGGTCACATCTCGCCGACGCTCGCCGCACACCGTGCGAGCCTACCTGGCCGCCGCAGCGCGGCTGCTCGATCGCACCGGCGCTGCCGACTGGGAAGCGATCGCCAAACTCGACACGGCTGCGCTGCGCGAGCATCTCGCCTCACGCCGATCGCAGGGCATCGGCAACGTCTCGGCCGCGCGCGAACTTTCCGCGCTGCGAAGATTCCTATCGTTCGCGCGCGAGAAGGCCGGCATGAGCGATGCCAGCCCGCCTCGGATGCGAGGGCCGCGGGTCAAGAAGGGGCTGCCGCGACCGGTCACCCCGGATGATGCGACCAATGTGGCCGACACCGTTTCATTGTCCGCTGCAGAGTTGTGGATCGGCGCCCGCGATAGGGCGGTGCTGCTGCTGATGTACGGATCGGGGCTGCGTATCGCCGAAGCGCTGTCGCTAAAGGGCGCGGACGTGCCGCTCGGCGAGACGCTCGTCGTGACCGGCAAGGGCGGCAAGCAGCGTGTCGTGCCGATCCTCCCGGTCGTCCGCGCGGCGGTGGCCGATTATGCCACGCGCTGCCCCTGGCCGCTCGCACCATCGGAGCCTCTGTTTCGCGGCGCCAAGGGCGGGCCGTTGGGCCAGGGGATGGTGCAAAAGGCGATGGCACGCGCGCGGGACGCGCTCGGCCTTCCGGCGACCGCCACACCGCACGCGCTGCGTCACAGCTTCGCCACGCACCTGCTCGGTGCCGGCGCCGACTTGCGATCGCTGCAAGAGCTGCTCGGTCATGCCAGCCTCGGCTCGACGCAGATCTACACCAAGGTCGATGCGGCAACCCTGCTCGATACCTATCGCTCTGCGCATCCGCGCGAGCGGCGCTAGTCCTTGCGCTCGGCTCGTGGCTTCCAGGTAATCACGCGATAGGCGTAGCTGGCGAAGGCCAGCGCGAAGAATCCGAAGACCACCCAACTCGCATACTGCTCATATCGCTCGATCAGCGGAGCAAGCCGCCTGCCCCCTTCGACCAAGATAATGTTCCAGACCGCGGCGCCGACAAAGGTGTAAGCCAGGAACTTCGATAGCGACATGTGCGCTAGCCCCGCCGGCAGCGAGACGATGGTGCGCAGGAAAGGCGAGAAGCGCAGGAAGAACACCACCCATTGCCCGTGTTTCTGGAAGAATAGGGCCGCCCGCTCGATATCCTCGAAATCGAGCGTGATCCACCGGCCGTGTTTCTCGATCAGTGGCTCGAGCCGGCGATAGCCCCATTTGTCGCCGACCCAGTACCACGCGTAGTTTCCGAGCGTGGCCCCTGCGGTGCCGATCAGGATCAGCGGCCAGAAATCCATGTCGCCGCGCGCGACCAGGACTCCGCCGATCCCCATGATGACCTCGGAAGGGATAGGGGGGAAAACGTTCTCGATCGCCATCAGCAGGAAGATGCCAACGTAGCCTCCCCAGGCGATGGCCTCGACGATGAATTCGTACATGGATGGGCTAACGAGCGAAGTGTGCTGCGGGTGCCAGCACTACCGTGCCAATTTCGCTTCGATGGCATCCCAGATGCGACCTGCCGTGTCGGTACCATTGAACTTGTCGATCGCGACGATACCGGTGGGCGAGGTCACGTTGATTTCGGTCAGCCATTTCCCGCCAATGACGTCGATGCCCACGAACACGAGCCCGCGCCGCTTCAACTCCGGCCCCATCGCCGCGCAGATTTGCTCCTCCCGCGCGGTAAGATCGGCAGCTTCGGCATAGCCGCCCTGCGCCAGATTGGAGCGGAACTCGCCCTCCCCCGGCTTGCGGTTGATGGCCCCCGCGAACTCGCCATCGACCAGCACGATGCGCTTGTCGCCTTCCGCCACCTCGGGCAGGAAAGGCTGCACCATGAAGGGTTCGGGCCAGACGGTGCCGAACAGTTCGGTGATGGCCGACAGGTTGGTGCCGTCTGCCTCGACCTTGAAGATTGCCTTGCCGCCATTGCCGTGGAGCGGCTTTACTACCACCGCGCCATGCTTCTGCTGGAAGGCGCGTACGTCCTCCAGTTTCCTCGCGACCAGCGTCGGCGGCATGAAGCGCGCGTAATCGAGCACGAACATCTTCTCGGGCGCGTTGATGACGCTGCGCGGGTCGTTGACCACCAAGGTCTCGCCCTGGAGCCTGTCGAGAATCAGCGCAGCGCTGATGTAGCCTAGGTCGAACGGGGGATCTTGGCGCATCAGCACCACGTCGAGGTCGCGCCCGAGGTCGATTTTGGCCTCGTCCCCCTCCAGCTCGTAATGATTGCCCTGGATTTGCTGGACCCGGACCGGCGCCGCCCAAGCGGTGATGCGACCATCTTCCCATGCCAGCGAACGCACGTCGTAATGCCACAGCCGATGCCCGCGCGCTTGCGCCGACAGCATCAGGGCAAAGCTCGAATCGCCGCCGATGTTGATGGTATCGAGCGGGTCCATCTGGACCGCGACGCGTAAGCTCATCTTCGTCCCATACCTTCGTCATTGCGAGCAAAGCGCGGCAATCCCGGGCGATAAGCGCGCTCCGCTCTGGATTGCTCATCGCTCCGCTGCTCGCAAGGACGAACGGGGGCGTTAAGGCTGCCAGGCGTTGGCGATGTGGCGCGGCCAGCGGCCCGGCGCAAGGAGCAGCACATCGATGCGGACGTTCTCGCCGTCGCGGGCATAGCGGTGAGCGACGGCCTCGGCCGCCGCAGCCACGCGGCGCAAGCGATAGCCATCGATCGCGGTATCGAGCCCCTCGCTGGCGGCACGCCACTTGACCTCGACGAAAGCTACTGTGCCGCTTCGCCGGGCGACGAGATCGATTTCTCCGCGCGGGGTCTTCACCCGTCTGGCGAGCACGCGCCATCCGTGCAGGCGCAACCAGAGCGCGGCCCACCATTCCCCCCGGCGGCCCCGACGTTCCGCCAGCGCGCGCTTCATCGGTCGCGCAGCTCCAGCGCGCGAGCGTAGAGCGACTTGCGATCGAGCCCCGTCGCCTTGGCCACCTGGGCTGCGGCCTGCGACGGCTTGTCGTTCGCCAGAGCGGCCTTGAGCAGCGCGTCGGCATCGGCCGCGCTCGTGGACTCCTCGCCCGGAGGACCGACGAGCAGGACGATTTCTCCCTTGGGCGGATGCGCTTCGTAGTGGCGCGCCAGCTCGTCGGAGCTGCCGGTTCGGCATTCCTCGTGCAGCTTGGTCAGTTCGCGGGCGACAGCCACTTCGCGCCCTTCGAGCAGGACGCCCAGCGTTTGGAGCGACTTCACCAAGCGCGGGCCGGTTTCGAAGAACACCAGCGTCGCCCGAAGGTTCGCCAGCTCCTCCAGGACCTCGCGGCGCGCCTTGTCCTTGCTCGGGAGGAACCCGGCGAAGAGGAAACGATCGCTTGGCAGGCCGGAGAGCGTCAGGGCCATCACCGGAGCGCTCGGGCCCGGCAAGCTGGTGACGGGAACGTCCGCCGCCCTCGCCTCGCGCACCAGGCGGTAGCCGGGATCGGAAATGAGCGGCGTTCCGGCATCGCTGACGAGCGCGATGGCCTGATGCCGCATGGCTTCGAGCAGGCGCTCGCGGTCTTTGGCAGCGCTGTGATCGTCGTAACGCCACAGGGGTTTCGAGATTTCGAGGTGGCGCAGTAGCTTGGCGGTCACGCGAGTGTCCTCGCAGGCGATCGCGTCGCAACGCGCCAGGACGTCGGCCGAGCGTCTCGTAATGTCGCCGAGGTTGCCTATCGGGGTCGCGACAATATAGAGGCCGGGAGGAAGAGGTTCGGGTCGGTCGGCGCCAGTCACGCGGCGCTTGTGGCCCACATCATGAGGAAGCCGCAAGCATGTTGGCGATACGCCGAAGAAGTCTTGGACGCACGCTCGCCATCGGCATGCTGACCGTTCTCCTGGCTGCCTGTAAGGTGGTGCCGGACAGCGGACGGCCGGGGCCGCAGCCCGTTCCCACACCCGAGGGACCGAGCGAAGACGTCCTGCCGACCGATACCACGCGCCATCGGGTGGCGCTGCTGGTGCCGCTGTCGGGCGGCAATGCCGCAGTCGGCCGCTCGATCGCCAATGCCACGACAATGGCGCTGCTCGACACCAATGCCGAGAGTCTGCGCATTACGACCTATGACACCGCCACGGGCCCGGGCTCTGCCGCGGCGCGCGCGATCTCCGACGGTAACAAACTGATCCTCGGCCCTTTGCTGCGTGAAGATGTCGCGCCAATCCTCGCCAGGGCTCGGCCCGCCGATGTGCCGTTGGTGACGTTCTCCAACGATATTTCGGTCGCGCAGCCCGACGTGTTCGTGATGGGGCATGTCCCCGAGCAGTCGATCGCGCGCACGGTGGATTATGCCCGCCGGCAGGGTGCGCGTCGCTTTGCGGCGCTGATCCCCGATGGCGAATACGGCCGCCGGGCAGCCGAAGCGCTATCGCAATCGGTAGGCCGCGCGGGCGGCACGCTCGTCGCCACCGAGCGCTACGATCGCGGCAATACCTCGATCGTCAGCGCCGCCGAGAGGCTCAAGGCGAAAGGTGGTTACGACGCGGTGATGATTGCAGATGGAGCGCGCCTCGCCGCAATGGCCGGAGGCGCGCTCAAGCAGGGCGGCGTGCAGGTTCACCTTCTGGGCACCGAGCTTTGGAGCGGTGAAGCCAGCTTGGCCAATTCCGCCGCGATGCGCGGAGCGTGGTTCTCCGCCGTGTCTGACCAGCGCTATCGCCAGTTCGTCACCAGCTACCAGTCGCGCTTCGGCGAGGAGCCGTATCGTATTGCAACGCTCGGCTACGACGCGGTGCTGCTCGCGCTCCGCATCGCGCAAGACTGGCAGCCGGGCCGCGATTTCCCGGCCGGGCGGATGCTCGCCAACGACGGCTTCCTCGGGCTTGATGGCCCGTTTCGGTTCCTCAGCAACGGAGTCGGCCAGCGCGCGATGGAGGTGCGCCAGATCGGCAACAGCAGCGTCAGCGTCGTGGACCCGGCGCCAACGCGGTTCTGACGCAGGCTGTGCGCTAGCGCGGCGAAAGTCGGGATCCCGTGCCACCAGGCCGAACCTAGCCGAACGAGGTCCCGCTTTCGCAAGGACGACGGGTTGGGAAAACGCGCTCCGTCTCCTTGAACGCGTGCGAATCCGCGCCTTATAGCCCGTTCCATGTCCGACGACCTGTTCGACCAATTGCCCGCTGGCGGCGGCGACTACGATGCCAGCGCGATCGAAGTCCTCGAAGGGCTCGAGCCGGTCCGCCGGCGTCCCGGCATGTACATCGGTGGGGTAGACGAGCGCGCCCTGCACCATTTGGCCGCCGAAGTCCTCGACAATGCGATGGACGAAGCCGTCGCGGGCCATGCAAATCGCATCGAGGTAACGCTCGATGAAGGCAATCGCCTCACGATCACCGACAACGGGCGCGGCATTCCGGTCGATGAGCACCCGAAGTTTCCCGGCAAGTCGTCACTCGAGGTGATCCTCACGACGCTCCACTCGGGGGGCAAGTTCTCCGGCAAGGCGTACGCCACCAGCGGAGGCTTGCACGGCGTTGGCGTCAGCGTCGTCAACGCGCTGAGCGAGCACACCCGCATCGAGGTGGCGCGCAACAAGGAGCTGTTCGCGCAGGAGTTCTCCAAGGGAGCTCCGACCGGCCCGCTGCAGCGTCTCGGCAGTACGCCCAACCGGCGCGGCACGACTGTCAGCTTCGTTCCGGATCCCGAGATATTCGGCGATCGCCAGTTCAAGCCGGTGCGACTGTTCAAGCTCGCTCGTTCGAAAGCCTACCTCTATGCCGGGGTGGAAATTCGCTGGAAGTGCGCCGCCTCCCTCGCCTCGGACGACGTACCCGATGAGGCCGTGTTCCAATTCCCCGGCGGGCTGGCCGACCACCTCGCTGAGCAGGTGGGCGGTCGGGAGTGCGTGACCAGCCAGTTCTTCGCCGGGCGGCAGGACTTCCCGGACGATCAGGGCCGCGTCGAATGGGCGGTCGCGTGGCCGCTGTGGTCGGACGGCGCCTACAGTTACTACTGCAACACGGTCCCCACACCCGACGGCGGCACGCACGAACAGGGCCTGCGCGCGGCGCTAAGCAAGGGCATCCGGGCGTTCGGCGAACTCGTTGGCCAGAAGAAGGCCAAGGACATTTCGGCGGACGACATCGTCATTGGCAGCGAGGTCATGCTCTCGCTGTTCATCCGCGATCCGCAGTTCCAGAGCCAGACCAAGGACCGGCTCACCAGCCCCGAAGCCGCGCGGCTCGTGGAGAACGCGGTACGTGACCACTTCGACCACTTCCTCACCGACAACATGGAGCGGGGGCGCGCACTTCTGGGTGCGGTGATGGAGCGGATGGACGATCGGCTTCGTCGCAAGGCGGAGCGGGAAATCAAAAGAAAAACAGCGACGAATGCCCGAAAACTCAGGCTCCCCGGAAAGCTCACGGACTGCTCGGGCGAAGGTGACGGTGAGACCGAGCTGTTCATCGTCGAAGGAGACAGCGCCGGCGGCAGCGCCAAACAGGCCCGCGACCGCAAGACCCAGGCCATCCTGCCGATCCGGGGCAAGATCCTGAACGTGGCGAGCGCCACCGCCGACAAGATCCGCGCCAATAGCGAAATCGCGGACCTGGGCCTCGCGCTGGGCTGCGGCACGCGGAAGGACTGCAATCCGGACCTGCTGCGCTACGACCGCGTGATCATCATGACCGACGCCGACGTCGACGGCGCGCATATCGCCACGTTGCTGATGACGTTCTTCTTCCAGGAAATGCCTGACCTCGTGCGCCGAGGGCACTTGTTCCTCGCGCAGCCGCCGCTCTACCGCCTCACCTCTGGGAAAGAGAGCCGATACGCGAAGGACGACGCGCATCGTGCCGAGCTCGAGCAGACCGTTTTCAAGGGCAAGAAAGTGGAAGTGAGCCGCTTCAAGGGGCTCGGGGAGATGAACCCGCAGCAACTACGCGAGACCACGATGAGCCCGGAGAGCCGTTCGCTCGTGCGCATCACCCTGCCTGAGCAGCACGAACAGCGCTACGCGGTGTCCGAGCTCGTTGACCAGCTCATGGGCCGCAACCCCGAGCACCGCTTCAACTTCATCCAGAACCGGGCCAACGAATTAGACCGCGAGATGATCGACGCCTGACGGCTGTCGGGCCGGCGCCCTAGAGCACGTAGGAGATCTCGTAATCGCCCCAGCGCCGGCCGTTGACGACGATCGGCACGCTGGCGAGCCGCACGACGCGGTACTGGTGCCCGTCGCCCTCGTAGCGATAGACCGCCATCGAAAACGGCGCGTCGTTGTTCTTGATGCGGCGGTCTATCGAATTGTAGATGATCCGCCCGTTGCGACAGTATTGCAGGTCGTGGGCGTAGTCGCCGGTCGGCTTGAGGCTTCGGTCCGACAAATGCGTCGGGAGGAAGCCGTTCCGGTCGTCGCAGACGGTCGCCACGATGTTGGGGTCCGAAGCCTTGATCCGGTCGAGCACCGGGCGCCAGTTGGCATCCGCCCAGTCGCAGAAGCGGTTTCGATAAAGCTGCGGATTGGTCCCGGGCACTTCGATGTAGCGATCGTCGAACAGTGCGGCTTCGGTCAGGCTGCCATCCTTGAGCGCGGCGACGGCAAGCTCGACCACTTCGTCGGCCGCAGCCTGGCACCGTTCGACCATCGCCATGTCGCGAGGCGCGAGACCGGCGCGCACGACCTGATCGAACATCAGGCTGGCCATTTCCTCAAGTTCGCCCATGCGGTCCTGCGCCCGGCCGAGCTTGCTCTCGTTGTCGCGGGCGGCTTCGTTGAACGAGGCGAGCACCTGTTGCAGCTTGTCGACATGGCCGCTGATCGCCCCGGTCGACTGGGCGATCTGGTCGTTCTGCCGATCGACTTCGGAGACCATTTCGCCCACGCCGGATAGCGTTTCCTCGATACGCTCGACCGAGTTGCGGGCATTGTCGCGGACCTTCACTCCCTTCTCGATCTCGGCGACCACCTGCTCGGCCTCGCTTCCCAGGGCGTCGATCGTCCGGGTGATCTCGTCGGTCGCCGTACGGGTCTTGCCGGCGAGGTTCTTGACTTCGGCCGCGACGACCGCGAATCCGCGCCCGGCCTCGCCCGCGCGGGCCGCCTCGATGGCTGCGTTGAGCGACAGGATGTTGGTCGTCTCGGCGATCTGGTCGATGTCGCGCGAGCATTGCCGGACCTGGCTCATCGCGGCGGCAAAGCCGGTGACGTGCTGGGTCAGAGTGTCGACCAGAACGAGCAGGTTGCCTATCTCGGCGAGCGAGGCGCGGATATGCTCGGTGCCCCGCGAAAGCTGATCGATCGCGCGCTGCGACAGCAGGCGAGATTCGTCGCACGCCTGGGCAACCTGGTCCTGGTCCTCGTTGAGCGTCTCCACCGTGCCGAGCAGCGCCGTGTGCTCCTCGCGGAGCTTCGCCGAAGACTCGAGAACCGATTGCACGAGGCCGGAAACGTCGGAGCAGCCCAGCGTCACCTCGCTGCAGCTTTCGGCAATGCCATCGACGGCGACTGCGCCGGAAGCCTTGATGGCCTGATGTTCCATTAGTGACCCCGCCTGCCTTGCCCGGATGTTCGCTCTGGGAACGCTATCACTTGTTGGTTAGCGGTCGGTTAAGTTCCCCGCGCTGCAAGGCCGTCAGTCGAAGCTGTATGCCAGCTCGAGATCGCCCCAGCGGCGACCATTGAAGCTGAGTGGCAGGTAGACGTTGCGAACCACCTTGTACGAGCGCCCGTCGCCTTCCTGCCGGTAGACCGCCATCATGAAAGGCGCGGAGCTCTGCTTGGCCTTCTGGTCGATCGAATCGAGTATCTTGCGCCCGTTGCGACAGTAGGCCGTGTCATGCGCGACATCGCCGGTCGGCACCTGCGAGTAGCGCGTGAGGTGCGTGGGCAGAAAGCCGTTCATGTCGGTGCAGGCAGCGGCCATGATAGCCGGATCGGAGACGGTAAGACTGTCAAGCTGCGCGCGCCAATTGCGATCGGCCCAATCGCACAGCCGCGTCCGGTAACGGGCGGGATTGGATCCTGGTACCTCGCGGTAATCGCGATCGAACAGCGCCTCGACGGCGAGCGTCCCCGATGCGAGCGCCGCTTCCGTCAGCGCGACCAGTTCGTCTGCGGCAGCCTGGGCGCGTTCCACCATGAAGCTGTCTGGTGGTGACAAACCGGCATGAACGATCGTGTCGAACATCGCGCTGGCGGTCATCTCGAGTTCCGACACGCGTTGATGCGCCCGCCGCAACTCGCCTTCGTTAGCCAGCGCCGCTGCGTCGAAGCCATCGAGCACATGGCGAGCCGAAACGACATGGGCGCTGATGGTGCCGTTGGCTCGGGCTATGAGCTCGTTCTGCTGGTCGACTTCGCCAACGAGATCGCCGACCCGATCGATCGTCTGCGCGATCCGGGCGACCGAAGTCTTAGCCTCGGCGCTGGCGCGGGCGCCATCCTCAATGCGGTCCACGACCTTGCCGGCCTCGATCTCGAGCGAGTCGATGGTCCGCACGATCTCTTCCGTCGCGATCCGCGTCTTGCCGGCGAGGTTCTTCACCTCGCTGGCCACCACCGCAAAGCCACGACCGGCCTCTCCCGCGCGAGCCGCCTCGATCGCCGCGTTGAGCGACAGGATATTGGTGGTTTCCGCAATCGCGTCGATGTCGCGTGAGCATTGCCGGACCTGGCTCATCGCCACGGCAAACCCGGTGACGTGCTGGGTCAGCGCGTCGACGAGGTCGAGCAGTTCCGTGACCTGGTCTAGCGAGGAGTGGATCAACCGCGTTCCTTCGCCGAGCCGTTCCATCGCACGTTTCGAAAGCAGGCGCGATTCGTCGCAGGCATCGGCAATGTATCGCTCATCCGCTTCGAGCGCGGCCACCGTGTGCTGCAATGCCGCGTGCTCGGCGCGCAATCGACCCGATGACCCGATCACCGCCTCGACAATGCCTGCCACGTCCGAACAACCAACGGTGACATCGCCGCAATGCTGCGGAATCCGATCCAGCGCACCTTGCGCCGCGGTTACCTTGATGAGTTCCATGACCGCCTAGAGACCCGCTTTTATTGCGGAAACCCTAGGAAGACGGAGGTAACCGAACTGTTAAGGTGGACGACGTTTATTGCCGAGATTCGTAATTTTCTTGCCGTTAATCCCGAGGTGGGCCTAGTCGCTCACTCGGCACCTTGGCGAACATCGCCTGCACCCGAGGACGGGCGTTGATTTGTTCGATCCACCGCACGAGATGCGGAGTGTCCTTCGTGTTCACCAACTCGGCGAACCCGTCCTGCATCCTGTTGGCGATTGCGAAATTGCAAATGTCGGCGAGCGAATACATGCCGCCTGCCAGCCATTCGTTGTCCGCCAGGTGATCGTCGAGCTTGCGCACGGATACGCCAATCTTGCGCATCTCCTCGTCGAGCAAGTCCTGCGGAAAGCCCTCACGTGCCCGGCGCCATTTTACCTGCTGTTCCGGGATGGGGATCTTCTTGAGGTGCTCTTCGAACTCGGCATCGCTGAGCGCCTTGGCCATGTGGCTCACGCCGCGGTGCCAGCCAATGGTCGAGACGCACCAGCAGAAATATTCGTCGACCCACTTGGTCCAGAGGCGCATCTGAGCCCGGTCGTAAGGATCGTCGGGCCGCAGTTTGACCGGCGTTGGATGCGCGTCCTCGAGGTACTCGCAGATTACCGTGCTTTCGGTCACGATGCGGCCGCCGTCGTCGAGTGCCGGAACCTGCCCGCGCGGATTGATCGCCTTGAACCAATCGCTGTGGTGCTCGAACTTCGAGGGGTCGAGGCGGTGGACGGTGAAGTCCCGATCGAACTCGAATTTTTCGAACAGCGTGAGCATGGGCTTGAGCGAGTTGGCCATGGGGCCGAAACTGTAGAGCTTGAGCACGGGGGCGGGTCCTCTCGGGATGGTCGCTCAAGCCTAGCCAGTCGCGGGCGCGCGCCCAAGTGATGAAAGTCAAAGTCATCGGCAATTTTGAAGGC
Organism: Pseudomonadota bacterium; assembly: GCA_023433305.1. Taxonomy (GTDB): domain Bacteria; phylum Pseudomonadota; class Alphaproteobacteria; order Sphingomonadales; family Sphingomonadaceae; genus Croceibacterium_A. The sequence continues at coordinate 31,890 of JAEZCZ010000024.1, forward strand.
GCGGCCGAAAATGGTAGTATCGGCAGCGAAGGAGGTCTCATGCGTATCGTTCTCCCACTGATCGCTGTCGTCGTTTCCACGGGAGCCGCTCCGGCGCCGGAGGCCCCGCATCCTATCGTGCCGACCGAGATGCTCGCGGGGCAACCAGGTCCCGGCGAACCCGTTTGCCGGGATGTGATCCACGAAGCGCGAGAAGGCCGCGGGCTGCCCAAGCTGGACGAGAAGGAGGCCAGCGCCGACGAGCCGTTGTTCATTGCCGCCGTCGACAAGCGGATCGACGGCTGCTCGATGCTGGTGATGCGCAATGATACGGGCGACGTGCGCCCGTTGCCACCGATGCCCGCAGCGCCGCCGAGCCTCCGGCGTATCCCCGGCGGCTAACCTCAGTAGAGCAAGAAGTCCGCTATCTCCGAGCGCCACCTCACCTCGTCCGCCGAGGCGAGCGCGTCGAGATCGCCGGGACGACTCGTCGGATCGTCGACCCACTCACGCAAGGCCTGCCCGCCGTTAATCACATCGATGGCCAACCGCTCGAACTCGTACTCGTACGGGAAATCGCGCCAGATCGGGTAATCCGGATGGAGAGCCCGTATGGCCTTGAAGGCCAGGGCCTGGAGGCGCCACGGCCGGAACGCCAGGTGATCGTAGAACGCGCCTTCCGCGTGGATCATCAGGCCACTGCATAGCTGGCCTGCGTGCTTGTGGAAGGTCGGCGTAAACCAGCATTCGCGGAGCGCGCATCCAGCCAGCCATTCGGATCCCATCCGATGCATCTCAGCCAGCACCGCGGAAGCATCGAGATCGGGCGCGCCGAACAGGACCTCGAGCGGCCGGGTCGTGCCCCTGCCCTCGCTCAACGTGGCGCCCTCGAGCATGACCGTGCCGGCGTAGGCCCGCGCCATGTTGAGATTGGCGGCGTTGGGGCTCGGATTGATCCAGACCCGGTTTTCGGGCCACCCGAAGCCAGGCCCCGCTTCGGGGAGCCAGTCGTGCATCTCGATTACTCGGTAAGCGAGGTCGAGACCGGCGGAACGGATAAACCAGTGCCCCATCTCGCCCATCGTCAGGCCGTGACGCATCGGCATTGGACCGGCCCCGACGAAGCTTTCATGGCCCGGCAGCAGCAGTGTGCCCTCGACCGGGCGGCCCGCGGGATTGGGCCGGTCGAGGACCCAAACTTCCTTGCCGTGCCGTGCAACTTCTTCGAGCAAGTAGAGCAATGTCGTGCAGAAGGTGTAGATTCGGCACCCGAGATCTTGCAGATCGAACAGGAACACGTCCGCCGCGCTCATCATCTGGACGGTCGGGCGGCGCACTTCGCCGTAAAGGCTGAACACGGGGATGCCGTACCGCGGATCGACCTCGTCCGCGGTCTCGACCATGTTGTCCTGCTTGTCGCCCTTTATCCCGTGCTGGGGGCCAAAGGCTGCCGTCACGTTGATGCCCGCTTCTATGAGCGCATCGAGCGAGTGGGTGAGGTCCACCGTCACCGAGGCTGGATGCGCCACCAGCGCGACGCGCCGGCCCTCCAAGGGTTTCCGCAAGTCCGGTTCGGCAAGCAGCCGGTCGATCCCGAATTTCATGCCGCTCCCGGTGCCGGAAGGTCGGCGGCGAAGCAAGCGGGTGCATGGAAGTCGGGCTGTCCTTCGGGATGTGTCAGCGCCCAGTAGGACTTCACCCCACCCTCCTCCTCGAGCACCGCGCAGAGACCCATCGCGCAGTCTTCGAGTGGAAGACCGCCCGCCGGAATGGCGGCGTCGAAGATCGCAAAGGTGCTGCCGAGCCTCATCGTGCATTCGGGTTCGCGCGGGAACGGCCGCTCGCCCATTCCGGAGCGGTAGCTTCCGAAGTCATATGCGTTCCAGCGCTCGGACGGGGAGAGGTTGAGCTCGACATAACTGTCGCCTCCGCGCGGCTTCAGGAACAATTCAAAGCAGGTCGTTCTCCAGAGTTCATCCGCCCTGCCCTTGCCGGCAAAAGCGGGCACAACGAGCTGCCGTGACCCCTCAACGCGCCAGCGGGCACGAAGCCAGCTGGCGTCGGCGCCGATGATTTTCGCCTCGACACGGGTGACATTTGCCGGCGGGTGATCGGGGTGTGCGACCAGCTGATGCGTTTGCATGAAATCCCTTGCGTGCTACGCGCCCGCGCCGCACGAGGAGCGCCATGAGCCAATACAAATCCGACCTGCTGCGTCTACTCGACGAACGCGGCTATATCCACCAACTAACCGACGCCGAGGGATTGGACGCCCTCGCGCAGCGGCAAGTGGTGCCCGGTTATATCGGCTTCGACGCGACCGCTCCGTCGCTCCATGTCGGCTCGATGGTCCAGATCATGCTGCTGCGTCGACTGCAGCAGACCGGGCACAAGCCCGTCGTGCTGATGGGCGGCGGAACCACTCGGATCGGCGACCCGACAGGCCGCGACGAGAGCCGCAAGATGCTGAGCAACGAGACGATCGATGCCAACATCGCCTCGATCCGGACGGTGTTCGAGCGGTTCCTGACGTTCGCGCCAGAAGGTGAAATGGGCGGCCCGACCGACGCGGTGATGGTCAACAACCACGATTGGCTGGGCCAGCTTGGCTATATCGAGCTGCTCCAGGAAGTCGGCACGCATTTCACGATCAACCGCATGCTGACCTTCGATTCCGTTCGCCTGCGGCTGGACCGCGAGCAACCGATGACGTTCCTCGAGTTCAACTACATGATCCTCCAGGGCTACGACTTCCGCCACCTGGCGAAGAACATGGGCGTGCGGCTGCAAATGGGCGGCTCCGACCAGTGGGGCAACATCGTCAACGGAGTCGAACTGACCCGCAGGATGGACGGTGTCGAAGTGTTTGGCGTAACGACCCCGCTGCTCACCACCGCCGACGGGGCCAAGATGGGCAAGACTGCCGCCGGCGCGGTGTGGCTGAACGACGAGCAGCTGCCGAGCTACGACTTCTGGCAGTATTGGCGCAACGTCGACGATCGCGACGTGGGCAAGTTCCTGCGGCTGTTCACCGACCTTTCGCTCGACGAAGTCGCGCGGCTCGAAGCGCTGCAAGGGGCCGAGATCAACCAGGCGAAGGTGGTGCTTGCCAACGAGATCACCGGGCTGGTGCGCGGCGGAGAAGCGGCGCGCGCGGCCGAGGCGACGGCGGCGGCGACGTTCGCCGGCGGCGGGCTCGGCGAGGACTTGCCCGTACTCGAGGTTTCGAGCGAAGGCATCCGGCTCGGCGCGGCATGCACCGCGGTGGGATTCACGGCTTCCAATGGCGAGGCCAAGCGCAAGATCGCCGAGGGCGCGGTCCGCATCGACGACGGACCGGTGACCGATCCGGCGTTCCTCGTGGAAGTAGCCCCGGGTCAGGAGCGCAAGCTCAGCCTGGGCCGGAAGCGGCACGCCATTCTGCGGGGTTCCTGAAGAGGCCTTTTACCCTTTCTCCAGCTTTTCCTGCGATCAGCACCTCTCCGAGTTGTTGAAAGTGAGGTCATCTGGAATGGCAGGCGGAGCCCAGCTGTCAGTCCCCGACATGCGCCGCGCGGCGCGTCATCCGGTGGATTACCCCGTCATCGGGGAGCACCGCACGATCGGCGACATCAAGCTTCATATCAGCAACCTCTCCGCCCACGGCTTCATGGTCGACGAGCTCGGAGAGGATTCCCCGGTGTTCGCGCGCGGGGACCGAGTGATCATTCGCCTGCCGCTGATCGGCCGGATCGAAGCCTACTGCATCTGGATGGCCGGCGATCGCGCGGGTTTCCAGTTCGAGCGGATCGTCCGCCTCGACGACTTCATGGCGATGATCGAAGAGCTGCAACCGAACCCGCGCCTGCGCCGCCGCGGCGGCTAGCCGCACAAGCAGCGGTAGGCAGCGCGCAAGTTTCTGACCGCTTGGCACCCTCGCGCGCGCCTGCCATGGGCGCGGCGTGAACGCGACCGCCCCTGAACCCAGCTCTCCGCTGCAGATCCCCGATTACCGGCGGTTCTGGTTCGCCCGCTTCCTGGCCACGTTCGCCACCATCTCGATGGTGGTCCTGATCGGCTATCAGACTTATGACGTGGCGCGCGCACAGTATGGCATGGGCCTGCGCGACGCGTCGTTGATGCTCGGCTTGCTGGGAGCGGCACAGTTCATCCCGCTGTTCGTGCTCACGCCAGTCGCGGGCGTGGCGGCCGACCTGTTCGACCGGCGCCGCGTGGTGTTGTTCGCCAACCTGATCGACTGCGGCATCGCGCTCTCGCTGGCGTTCGCCACCGTCAACGATGCCTTGAGCTTGCCGCTCCTGTTCGCTCTCGCGGCAGCCCACGGAGCCGCTCGGGTGTTCAACGGCCCCGCCCTCAGCGCGATCGCGCCGAACATCGTGCCGCCAGCGCTTCTACCGAAGGCGATCGCGCTTTCCTCGATGGGCTGGCAGATCGGCACCGTCGTCGGGCCCGCCGTGGGCGGTTTCCTATTCGCCGAAAGCGCCTCGGCACCTTACTTTCTCGCCGCTGGCATGCTCCTCGCTTCGGGGCTACTCATCTCCATCGTCCGACCGGTGCGCGCGGTGCATGAAGGCCCGCGGCGCCATCCGATCCGGCAGATCGTCGACGGCTTCGTGTTCGTGCGCAAGGAACGGTTCCTGTTCGGCTGCATCACGCTCGACTTGTTCGCCGTGCTTCTCGGCGGGGCGACCGCGATGCTGCCGGTGTTCGCGCGCGATATTCTCGAGGTCGGCCCCCAGGGCCTGGGCCTGATGCGCGGGGCGCCCGCTGTCGGGGCCGCCCTCGTCGCTGCCTGGCTGTCATGGAAGCCACTCGAGAACAACGTAGGGGTCAAGATGCTGTGGGCGGTGGTCGCCTTCGGCGCCGCGACCGTGGGGTTCGCCGTCTCGCGCAATTTCGCGCTGTCGATGGCCATGCTCGCGTTGCTGGGAGGCGCGGACATGATCTCCGTGTTCGTGCGCAATTCGCTGATTCAGCTCAACACCCCCGATTCGATGCGCGGCCGCGTTTCCGCAATCTCCGGCCTGGCCATCTCGGCCTCGAACGAGCTCGGTGAATTCCGCGCCGGATTGATGGCCGGGCTGCTCGGGGCGGTCGGGGCGGTTGCCATCGGCGGCGTGGGTGCGATAGTCGTGACAGCGCTTTGGGCGGCGATCTTCCCCGAGCTGCGGCAAGCAAGAACGTTCGATTCCCGTTTCCTCCACCGCGATCCAATCAAGGACACCAAGGAGCCCGCGACATGAAGGCCGACAACGTCCTCGCCACCATCGGCAACACCCCGCACATCCGCCTCTCGCGGTTGTTCCCGGACCACGAAGTGTGGGTGAAAAGCGAGCGCGCCAACCCGGGCGGATCGATCAAGGATCGCATCGCGCTGGCGATGGTGGAAGACGCCGAGAAGTCCGGCGCGCTCAAGCCCGGCGGTACGATTATTGAGCCGACCAGCGGCAACACCGGCATCGGATTGGCGATGGTCGCCGCGGTCAAGGGCTACAAGCTGGTGCTCGTAATGCCCGAATCGATGTCGCTCGAGCGGCGGCGGCTGATGCTGGCCTATGGCGGCACTTTCGACCTGACACCCAAGGAAGGCGGCATGAAAGGCGCGATCGCCCGCGCCAAGGAGCTTGTCGAGCAGACTCCGGGAGCATGGATGCCGCAGCAGTTCGACAACCCGGCGAACGTGGAGATCCACGCCCGCGTTACCGCGGCGGAGATCCTGCACGACTTCGCCGACGCGCCATTCGATGTCCTGATTACGGGCGTCGGCACCGGCGGCCACCTGACCGGATGCGCCGAGGTGCTCAAGAAGGCGTGGCCCGGCTTCAAGGCCTACGCAGTAGAGCCGACGTTGTCGCCCGTCATCTCCGGCGGCCAGCCCGGCCCGCATCCGATCCAGGGCATTGGCGGCGGCTTCATCCCGACAAACCTTCACACGCAGTCGATCGATGGCGCAATTACGGTCGAGGCGGAGGATGCCAAGGAAATGGCTCGCCGCTGCGCCCGCGAGGAAGGCCTGCTGATCGGCATATCGAGCGGCGCCACACTGGCGGCGATCGCGCAGAAGCTTCCAGAGCTTGGCGCGGGCGCGAAGGTGCTGGGTTTCAATTACGATACCGGCGAACGGTATCTCTCGGTGCCGGACTTCCTGCCGACGGAGTAGGCCGAGCAGGTGCGTTTTCGACGGGCGACCTGGACTCAGAGCCGGAGAGCGGACACCTAGCTCTCCGGCGTCATCTCGCATAAGCCGCCGACATGGACCTTTGCCCGCTCGATTACGCCGACGGCGACACGTCTCTTTCGGGGCTGCTCGCCCGTCCGTCGCGAGAGCCTCGAGCCGCGATCCTCGTCTTTCCGACAATCATGAACTCGACGCCCGCGGTCGAGGACAAGGCAACGCGGCTTGCCGAAGCCGGTTACATGACGCTGATCGCGGACTTCTACGGCCGACGGCCCGGGAGTTTCGACGAAGCACGTGCTCTTGCGGCCGCTATTCGGCCAAATCCGCTCGTTTATCGACAGCGACTCAAGGCCGGACTGCGCGCGCTGGCAATGCTTCCAGAAGCGGAGGGCTTGCCGCTCGCGGCCATCGGGTTCTGCATGGGCGGGCAAGCCGCGCTGGAGCTGGCGCGCGACGGCGCGCCGCTGGAGGCGGTCGTCAGCTTCCATGGCTTGCTCGACACCGGGCTCCCTGCAGCAGCCGGTCAGATCGCAGCGCGCATCCTCGTCTGCCATGGCGACGCTGACCCGATGGTGCCGCGCAGTCAGGTTATCGGCTTCTGGGAAGAAATGGATTCATCCGGCGCGAACTGGCATTTTCATTCTTACAGCGGAGTGAGACACGGTTTCACAAATCCCGCTCCCACCGAGAATCCGGCCACCGCTTACGATGCCAGCGCGGACCGACAGAGCTGGGCGGCGATGCTGGAACTGTTCGACGAGGTCTTCGCTTAGCGAGGCATGCCAGCCTCCCTCGATGAGCGCGGCGTCGTCCGCCGCGACCGGCCCCGTTACGACGAGGCGCGCCGGGACGTCATCTGGAACAAGCGTCTTGCCCTCGCGCGGGCTCCACAAGCCATTATCAGGTGCCACTCCGCCGATGATGTCGCGGAGGCCATCCGCGTCGCGGGCGCAGATCGCCTGAAGGTTTCCCCGCGAGGCAGCGGCCATCATTACGAAGCGGCTGCGCTTCGCGACGGCGGGTTATTGTTGGACCTCGGCGCGATCGACTTCGTCGAGATCGACGCTCGCAAGCGGACCGCGTGGGTAGGCGCCGGGATACGTGGCGGCGCGCTGAGTGCCAGGCTGGCCAAACATGGCTTCGCCTTCCCCGTCGGCCACTGCGCCGACGTCGCGCTAAGCGGCTACATCCTCGCGGGCGGCTTCGGGTGGAACGCGGGGGAATGGGGGCCGGCCTGCGCCAATGTCGCCGCCATCGAAATGATCACCGCGGCGGGTGACAAGATCGTCGCCAGTGAAAGCGAGCATCCTGGTCTCTTCTGGGCTGCCCGCGGCGCCGGTCCGGGCTTTTTTGCCGCCATCACCGCCTACCAGCTCCGCCTCCACGGCCTGCCCCAGACGGCGGTGGCCTGGCAGGCGACGTTCGAGGTCGACAGCGCGCCGGTTCTCGCCGACTGGTTGACCGCAGCCACGGCTGCCGCCGATCCGTCGGCGGAAGTCATCTGCCTCGTCGGCGCCGATGTACACAGCGGCAAACCCGCCATAACCATTCGCGCCGTGGCGGTCGGCGGCGACGTGGGCGAGGCCCGATCGCGAATCGCGTCGTTCCACTCGCCTCCCGCCGCCGCAGAGCTACTTGGCGATATTGCGGAAGATCCAATGGCTTTCGTCGATCTGACGGCTCTGTCCGCAATGCCCGACGGCAAGCGAGTAGCAGCGGACCATATTTGGAGCGACAGCACGATGGGCGATCTTCTCCTGCGCGCTAGCTCGGTTTCCGCCGCGCCCAGCCCGCATTCGACGGTCAATCTGGTTTCCCTCGGCGGAGGCGGCGTCGTGCCTTCGCGTGCGCATGGCCCGCACGGGGCGCTGTCGGTCGGTGGAGGGTTGGGCGCGGGAATCTATGCTATTTGGGATGATCCGGCTGATGATGAGGCCAATCGATCCTGGGTCCGCAGCGTCGATGAGGCTCTCTCTCCGTTGCGTTCGGGTCGCTACGTCGGCGAAGCCGATCTCGCAGCCGATCCCGAACGACTCTCCGAATGCTTTACACCCGAGGCACTGGCGCATCTCGCCGAGTTGCGCGCCCGCTACGACCCGGAAGGATTGTTCTTCGCCTGGCCGTGAGTGTCGATTCAATCACGCAGGAATGCTTCGGCGGGGAGCGTCATCAGCACCTCCGCACCCGCCTCGACTTTGCGTCGCAGCGCGACGGCCTGCGGCAGCGCGTGGAGCGCATAGTGCCGCGCGGTCGCCAGTTTGGCGGCATTGAATGGATCGTCAGCCTCGAGCAGCGCGGCGTTGGCGAGGCGCAGCCACATCCAACCGACGGCGACCACCCCTATCAATTGCAGATAGGCATAAGACCCGGCACCGAGACCGTTTGGATCATCCTTCCCGGTCGACAGCAGCCATAGCGAAGCCTCGCGTGCCTCGTGCATGGCTTCGCGCAAGGGTGCGCTGAGGAAATGCAGTTCATTCGGCGAAATCTCACATTCACCTTCGACGAGGGCGATGAACCGTTCGGCCGTCACTCCGTCGTCGCGAACCAGCTTGCGGCCGACCAGATCCAGCGCCTGGACACCGTTGGCGCCTTCATAAAGCATCGCCACCCGGGCATCGCGCACGATCTGCTCCATGCCCCACTCCGCGACGTAGCCGTGCCCACCGAAGATCTGCTGCATCGCGACGGCGGTCTCGAACCCGCGATCGGTGCCGTAAGCCTTGAGCACGGGAGTCAGGAAGGAAATCAGCGCTTCGGCGTCGGCATCACCCGAATGGGCAATGTCGATCTGGTGCGCCGTCCAGAGCACGAGGGCGCGGAAACCCTCTGTGAAAGCACGTGCATCCATAAGCATGCGGCGCACGTCTGGGTGGACAATCAGCGGATCGGCTCCCGACCTGGTGCCGGGCGCCCTGCCCTGCCGGCGCTCGAGCGCGTAAGCCGCGGCGTTCTGATAGGCGAGCTCCGCCTGGGCCAGCCCCTGGTTACCGCAACTGAGCCGCGCGGCGTTCATCATGATGAACATCGCTGCGAGGCCCTGGTTTTCATTACCGATCAGCCAGCCTGTCGCGCCGTCGAAGTTCATTGCGCAGGTGGCGCTGCCGTGGACCCCCATCTTATGCTCGATGGCCCCACAACTCACCGCGTTGCGCCTGCCATCCGGCAGCATCTTGGGGACGAGGAACAACGAGATCCCGCGCGATCCTTCAGGCGCGTCCGGAAGTTTCGCCAGCACGAGATGGACGATGTTCTCGGTCAGGTCGTGCTCGCCGCCCGAACAGAAGATCTTCTCGCCGCTGATCGCGTAACTGCCGTCTCCACGTGCCTCCGCCTTGGTGCGGATAAGGCCGAGATCGGTGCCGGCCTGCGGCTCGGTCAGCGCCATCGTCCCGAGCCATTCGCCAGAGACCAGCTTGGGGAGGTAAGTGGCCTTCAATTCCTCGTTGCCACGGTCGAGCAGAACCGACACCGCGCCGTGCGTCAGGCCCGGATACATGTTGAAGGCATGGCAGGCGGAGTTGAGGAATTCCTCGACCACCGTCGCCAGAACGTGCGGCAAGCCTTGTCCACCGTGCTCTTCGGGCAGCGCCAGCGTGCCCCACCCCGACTCGCGATACTGCCGGTAGGCCTCGCGATAGCCGTCGGGGGTCGTGACAGACCCGTCGGCATGGCGTGTGCACCCTTGGCGGTCGCCGACGGCATTGAGCGGCGCGACGACGGAAGCGGCGAAGCGACCGGCCTCGGTGAGGATCGCCTCGATCAACTCGCCATCGACCGTGTCTTCGAGCTGGAGAAGCTTAGTGAGGACGAAGCGGACATCTCTCAGCGGGGGGGTGTAGCTGGGCATGGTTGCCGCCTAGCCGCGCTCAACCGTCGATGCGAGTCAATCGGTCGCCGTCGAGCGAGCGATAGAAGCAACTCGGCGCGAGGGTATGGCAGGCAGGGCCCGCGGGACGCACTTGCAGCACGAGGGCGTCCTGGTCGCAATCGACGTGAATGGCCTCGACCCGAAGCACGTGACCCGAGCTTTCGCCCTTCTTCCACAACCGGCCGCGGCTGCGCGAATGGAAGTGCGCAAATCCGGTCTCGCGCGTCGCCTCGAGAGCGTCGCGGTCCATGAAGGCCACCATCAGAACCTTGCCGGTGGCGGAATCCTGCGCGACCGCCGTGAGCAGCCCCGCTTCATCGAACTTGGGCAGAAACGCCGAGCCCTGTTCCCGCTCGGACACATCGTGGGATTTGTCGGAAATCGGAACGATCCTTTCCACTTATGGCAGCCGAGGCGACAGCTCGTTCAACTTTGTTGCACGATAACCACAGACGGATTCCAAAATCCATGCTGCGCCGCGAAGGCGCTTTGTTAACGCACCTTTTGATGGGATGAATTGCCCAGCGGCTTTGACGGGTCGCGACCATCCGCAGCGCCGGATACGCGCCAAGGAAGGGGGGTCTCGGTAACAGCCTGAACGGTGGCCGAGAATATGAGGGATTGGACCGACGCGTCTACTGGGGGGTGACGCGGTACCCGGTCCAGCGAACTTCGTCACGCGAACGCCCGGGGCCAAACCCCGGGCGTTTTGCGTTGGGCGCTCGGCCGCCGCGTCAGAGCGCTTCATCGAGCACGCGCGCGAAGCAGGTGATCACGACACGCTCGGTTCCGGCCCGCTTGAGGGCGCGGACGCAGGCGTCTGTGGTAGCGCCGCTGGTCATGACATCGTCGACCACCACGACGCGGGAGCCTTTGAGATCCGCGCGGCGGCGATCGTTGACGGCGATGGCTCCGGACAAGGCGCGTGCGCGGGCAGCGCGGCCGAGACCGCCCAGGACGGGAGTGGGCTTGCGCCGTACGAGGCCGTCCACGAGGACAGGCTGCCCCACCGAGCGCGCGATCTCGCGCGCGAGCAAGGCCGACTGGTTGAAGCCGCGACGCCAAAGCCGCCACGGATGCAGCGGGACGGGGACGACGAGCCACTCCCCATCTAGCGCCGGAAGCCGCGCGGCCATCATCCGGGCGAGCATCGGAGCCAGCGCGATTCGGCGCCCATGCTTGAACGCGAGCACGAGCTTGCGCGAAGCGTCGTTGTAGAGGGTGCCGGCCGCGATTCCGTCATGCTGCGGCGGGTTCGCGAGACAGGGCGCGCAGAGCGAAGCCGTAGCGGCCGCGTCGCCGAATGGCCGCTGGCAAGCGCTGCAGGAAGGTTCGGAAGGAACGACGAGGTCGCTCCAGCAAGCCGCACAGAGCCCGTCCTGTGCGGCGATCGCATCGCCACACGACGGACAGCGCGGCGGGTAGACGAGGTCCACCAGCGGCGCGAAGGCCTCGGACAGCTTCATCGCCATGGCGCCTTGCCTAGCCGGCCGCGCATCGGCAGGAGCGGCGCATGGCAAGCGCCCCTCCGATCATCTTTGCGCCAGCGCGCCGGCAGGCCGCTCGGCGGCGTATTGCGGGCTTGCAGAGCCGGGCGGATCCCGCGCGGTTCATGCTCGAGGACATGGCTGAGGACATGATCGAGCGGCTGAGCTTCCTGCGCCATGAGCCGCGCCGCGCGCTGGTAGTGGGCGACTGGACCGGAGACCTGTCCGACTGGCTGCGCCGCCAGGGGAGCGAAGTCACCCAAGCGGAGCCGTCCGAAGGCTTCGACGAGGAAGTGCCCTACCCCTTCGACGGTTTCGATCTCGTCGCGAGCCTGGGCACTCTCGACACGGTGAACGACTTGCCGGGCGCGCTGATCCATGTGCGGCGAGCGCTGGCACCAGGCGGGCGGGCGCTGGTCAGCTTCGCCGGTGCCGGAAGCCTGCCGACCCTGCGGCGCATCATGCTGGCCGCCGATGCCGATCGGCCCGCGGCGCGCCTCCACCCGATGGTCGACGCCCGCGCGGGCGCGCAACTGCTCCAGCGCGCCGGCTGGGCCGAACCGGTTTCGGACAGCCGCACGCTCACTGTCGCCTACCGCTCGTTCGAGAGGCTGGTGGCGGACCTGCGGGCGCAGGGGCTGAGCAACGTCCTCGCCCAGCATGCGCCGCTTTCGCGGGCCGCTCTCGAGCGCGCCCGGGCAGCCTTTGCCGCCGAAGCGGACGAACGCGGCCGCGTGGTCGAGACCTTCGAGATCCTGACCCTCAGCGGCCGCCACCCTACCCCCTGAGCGCCGCCTGAGCCGCCGCGAGGCGCGCGATCGGGACGCGGTAGGGCGAGGCGCTGACGTAATCGAGGCGGGTCTGCTCGCAGAAGGCGATGCTCGCCGGATCGCCGCCATGCTCACCGCAGATGCCGAGCTTGATGTCGGGCCGCTTCGCCCTGCCCCGTTCGGCCGCGAGGGTGATCAGCTGGCCGACGCCCTCGACGTCGAGGCTGACGAAGGGATCGCGCGCGTAGATGCCCTGGTCGACGTAGGCGGTCAGGAAGTTGCCCGCATCGTCCCTCGAAACGCCGAGAGTTGTCTGCGTCAAGTCATTGGTTCCGAACGAAAAGAAGGTTGCCTCTTCGGCAATCTCGCCGGCCATCAGCGCGGCGCGCGGCAGCTCGATCATCGTGCCGACGAGATAATCGAGCGTGCGGCCCTTCTCGGCGAAGACCTTCGAGGCGGTCTCGTCGACGAGCGCCTTGAGGATCGCCAGCTCCTTGCGGGTACCGACCAGCGGGATCATGACTTCCGGCACCACGGCCTCCCCGCTCTCGGCGGCGACGTCGCAAGCCGCCTCGAAGATCGCGCGCGCCTGCATCTCGTAGATCTCGGGATAGGTGATACCGAGGCGGCAGCCGCGGTGGCCGAGCATAGGATTGAACTCGTGCAGCTCGGCGGCGCGCCGCTTGAGGTGATCGACGCCGACGCCGACCGTTTCGGCCAGTTCGGCAAACTCGGCCTCGCCGTGCGGGAGAAATTCGTGGAGCGGCGGGTCGAGCAGCCGGATCGTGCACGGCAGGCCTGCCATCGTACGGAAGATCTCGGTGAAGTCGGCACGCTGCTCGGGAAGCAGCTTGGCCAGTGCCGCGCGGCGGCCGGCCTCGTTGTCGGCGAGGATCATCTGGCGCACCGCGCTGATCCGGCCCGCGTCGAAGAACATATGCTCGGTGCGGCACAGGCCGATGCCCTCGGCGCCGAACTGGCGCGCCATGCGGCAGTCGGCGGGCGTCTCGGCATTGGTGCGAACCTTCATTCGGCGATGGCGGTCGGCCCATTCCATCAACGTGCCGAAGTCGCCGGCCAGTTCGGGCTCGATCGTCGCGACTTCGCCGGCCATCACTTCGCCCGTGGCGCCATCGATGGTGAGCGTATCGCCTTCGGCCAACTCGCGGCTGCCGATGCGCAGCTTGCGACTGGCGAGATCGATCGAAACCGCGGAGGCGCCCGAGACGCAGGGCCGCCCCATGCCGCGGGCGACGACGGCCGCATGCGACGTCATGCCGCCGCGCGCCGTGAGCACGCCCTGGGCGGCGTGCATGCCGTGGATGTCCTCGGGGCTGGTCTCGACGCGGACGAGGATGACCTTCTCGCCGCGCCCGGCCCACTGCTCGGCGGTGTCGGCATCGAGCACGATCCTGCCGCTGGCCGCGCCCGGACTGGCGGGCAGACCTTTGGTGAGCACGTCGCGCGGGGCGTCGGGATCGAGCGTCGGGTGGAGGAGCTGGTCGAGCGCCATCGGATCGACGCGCAGGATCGCGGTCTTCTCGTCGATCAGCCCTTCGTCGACCATATCGACCGCCATCTTGAGCGCGGCCTTGGCGGTGCGCTTGCCGCTGCGGGTCTGCAGCATCCACAGCTTGCCCTGCTGCACCGTGAACTCGATGTCCTGCATGTCGCGGTAATGCCGCTCGAGCAGCTCGAACACGCGCGCGAGCTCGCCGTAGGCTTCGGGCATCGCCTCTTCCATCGAGGGTGCCGAAGCGCCGGCCGCCTCGCGCGCCGCTTTGGTCAGGTATTGCGGGGGGCGGATGCCGGCGACGACGCCCTCACCCTGGGCGTTGACGAGCCATTCGCCGTAGTAGGCGCGCTCACCGGTCGCGGGATCGCGGGTGAAGGCGACGCCGGTGGCGCTGGTCTCGCCCATGTTGCCGAACACCATCGCCTGGACGTTGACCGCGGTGCCCCAGCTGGCCGGAATGTCGTTGAGGCGGCGATTGACCTTCGCGCGCTCCGACTGCCACGAGCCGAAGACCGCGCCGACCGCGCCCCACAAC
>JAEZCZ010000042.1 GCA_023433305.1 Pseudomonadota bacterium
AAAATTCCTCGGCGGCGGCCGCGCGCCGGGGCGCGCTTCCGCTTCGACCTCGTCCGCCGCGGCGGTCTTGACCTGGAGCGGCTCGAGCGGGCCCAGCGTGCGCAGGGCCTCGGCGACTTGCGCTTCGTCGACCTGGCCGTCGCGTTCGCGCTTGTTTTCGTAGAGCAGCGGCCACCCGGCGTTCGTGTCGGCGAATTCCCACAGCTTGAGATCGACGCCTTCGAGCACGAGCGAATAGACCGCCTTTTCGATCGCCTGCTGCAGCGCGACCTGGTCCGGCTCGTTGGTGGTGTAACCCGCCTCCGCCTGGAGGAGCTCCTTGAAGCCGACGTAGCGGAAGGCATTGGCGCCCAGAGACTGGCTGGCGATGGTTTTCGAGGCCGTCACCGTGGTCAGCACCTCACCCGTCCGCACCGAGACGGCGCGCAAGTACACGGTGACGGTATCCTGCCGGTATTCGGTCCTTCCGCCGATGCCGAGGAAGGCGGCGCCAGCTCCACCGGTGACGGTGTTGGTATCGTAACCGACGATCCCGCCCTCGAGCAGCACCCCCGCGAACAGCAACGCCGGGAGCGCTTGCGGGTTGACGCCCTGCTCGCCGAGGTAGCGCTCGCGCATCTCGCGAATGATCTGCCGCTCGTTGAGGAGGTTGCGCAGCGATTCGCGCTCGACGATGGTGAACCACTGGCGGTTGCCCGCGTCCTGCAGCGCCTTGACGAGGATCGATCCCCCGCCCTGCGTCACCGCGCGCGACAGCGTCTGGCCGACTTCGCTCGGCTTGTACTGCCCGGTCTGGTCGACGAACCCGTAGACCGCGACCGCGATTGGGCGGGTCGGGGCGGGCAGCTTGCCGAGCAGCACCTGCGTCTGGGTCTTGTCGGGAATGAAAGCTTCGGGGCGGGTTTCCGGAAATAGCGTGCGGCCGTTCTCAGTGATCGTGGCGCATCCGCCGAGCGTGGCGGCAAGCAGGCCGGCGGCGGCAATTCGAGAGAGCATCGAAGTCACCACCTCAATTCACCTCGATGAAAGTCGGGATGACGATTTCGGTCACTTCGCCGGTTTGGTCATCGGTGATGGTTAGCGTCACTTCCGTGAGGCTGCGCACGAAATTGATCGTCTGTCCGCCGAAGCTGATCGTGCCGCTTTCCTGCGGATTCTCGCCGAAGATCGCATCGACGATCTGTGAAGACAACGCGGACAGCAGGCGGGACTGAAGCTGGCGAGCGAAGATGTCCGCCTGCGAATTGCTCTGGCGCGAGGCGGGATCCTTGTAGTCGTTCTGCGCATTGGCGATGCCGAGAAGATGGCCCGAATTGAACGGGTTGCCACCGAAACTCGGATCGATCGGTTGGTAAACGATATCCTGCGCCGACGCGGACGGCGCAAAAGCCATTCCTACGCAGGACACAAGGATAGCGGCGGCACGAATCGTGCGACTACGCGTCGGCATTGGACCCCCTATCGAACGTCAGTGGCGCTGGTGCGCCCCCCATCCGACTGCCAAGTTCCCCGTCCGGGCGGTCGCAAAGGTTAACGTTGGATTAGTTACGTCCGAACCGATTCGCATCCCCCATTCGGGGGGCAAACTAGGCAATTCCCGCATGAGGCGTGCGGCTGTCCCGGAAAGGCACAGGCGCGGATGCTCGCGTCAACCGTCGGTATAGGCACGCGTGATGGCGATGAGACGAACGCTGGAGCTGACCCCCATCTTGGTGTGAATCTGCTTCAGATGGCTGCGAACCGTGCTGACCGACACCTTGAGCCCCTCGGCAATCTGGGTCGGTTTCGCCAGGCGGGCAAACTGGTCGAGCACCGCGCATTCGGAGCGGGTCAGGCCGAAGTCCGCAGCTAGGCCGCTGCTGACCACGTCGCGCAATGGCCAGGATGGGGTGCATCGGAGAAACAGCACGCGATGCTCGCCGATCCGCCGTGACCAGCCGCGCAAGAGAACCCAGCTCCCCGGTTCGGAGCCTGTCAAAAGGAGGCGCTCCCCTTCCTCGTCGACGTTCTCGACAAAGGACGGCCAGGTCTTCGCGCCCGCACCATTCTCGGCATGCAAGCGTCCGCCGTTGATCCATAGCGGCATCGGCGGCTGCAATAGCCGATCGGCGTCGCTCGACCGCCACAGCACGTTGCAATGGCCGTCGATCAGGACTCGCGGGGTGCGATCGGTAGCACTGGCTTGCTGCGCGAACTCGCGGATCGCCAGCGGGACGACCTCGATCACACCCTGAGAAGAGCCGGTCGATTCGACGCCGTCGAGCTCGAGAGCAGCACCGATCGTTGGCTCGTCGTCTTTGCTTACGGTCACCCCCACCACTCCAAATCGTTCGCGGGGGCGACGCGCGGAATACGCGCGCGTGATTAGACTTGCCCCCGAGCCCCCTCGATCACCCCCTTCTTACATATTGGTTTCATTCCTAATCAACCCGGTTACCAATCTGCGTTAACCATTCTGACCCCACCAATCCGTATCGGCCCGCATGACGCGAGCGGCTTGCGGGGCCTTGCGCCATGCGGCATGGGCGGCCGCATCTTTGGCAGGTCGGCGCCGGAACTTGCAGGGCGCCGGTTGAATTGGATGCTTGGCATGGTTCATGTTGCTTCCCTCGAAGGCAAGCTCGTCACCCTGATCGGCGGTGGCGGCTTCCTGGGCTCCTACGTCGCGCAAGGATTGCTGCGTCGGGGTGCGCGGCTGCGGATCGCCGAACGGCATCCGGAAAGCGCGTTCCGGCTGAAGCCGTTGGCCGAACTCGGGCAAATCCAGTTCGCCCGCTGCAACGTCAAGAACCGCCGCAGCCTTGAGATGGCGATCCAGGGCGCGGATGCCGTGGTGTACATGGTCGGCACGTGGGGCGCCGACCAGCGCGCGGTTCAGGCCGATGGCGCCGGCCTGACCGCCAACATCGCTGCTGCCGGCAGCGCCGGCGCGGTCGTTTATGTCTCGGCGATCGGGGCCGATCGCGGGTCGAGCAGCGGCTATGCCGCCACCAAGGCTGAAGGCGAAGAGCAGGTCCTTACCGCTTTCCCGAATGCCACCATCGTTCGCCCGTCGATCATGTTCGGCGAGGACGACAAATTCGTGAACATGTTCGCCGGACTGATGGCGGCACTGCCGGTGCTTCCAGTGTTCGGCTCGCAAGCGAAGCTCCAACCGATCTTCGTGGACGACGCTGCAGAAGCGATCGCCAATGCGCTCGCCGATCCCGCCAAGCACGGCGGCAAGACGTTCGAGCTGGCCGGCCCGGAAGTGCTGACCATGGAAGAACTGCACCGGCGCATCGCCACCGCGCAGGGTCGCAAGCGCCACCTCCTGGCCGTGCCCGATGGACTTTCGGCGCTGTTCGCAGCGCTCCCGGGCACTCCGATGACCTCGGACCAGTGGCACCTGTTGAAGCAGGGCAACATCGCGTCGGGCAAGCTTCCCGGCTGCGACGCACTCGGCATCCAGCCGCGCCCGCTCGGCCTATTCCTTGACCGCTGGATGACCCGCTTTCGCCGCCAGGGCCGCTTCGCGGACAAACGCGAGCCTGCCTAGGCTTCTCCGGGTGCGCCGCTTTCGTCGCTCAGCAGGTTCATCGGTTCGACCAGCAGGACCGCGCCCTCGCTTCCGCTGATCCGGACGCGCTCGCCCGCGGCGGCGTCGGGCCCGCGCGCGATCCATTCGCTGTCGCCGAGCTTCACCCGGCCGCTGCCATGCTCGATGGCGTGGACCACCAGCGCGGTCTCGCCCACCAGCCGCGCCCCGCGGCGGTTCATCAACGGATCGGCGCTCTCGATCGGCTTTTCGCGGAGGAAGCGCTTGGCCGAAAAGGCGATGATCAGCGACAGGAACACGAAATCGATGACCTGCAGCGGCAGCGACAAGTCAAAGGCCAGCGTCAGCACTCCGGTGACAATGGCCGCCACCGCCAGCCATATCAGGTACACGCCGGGCAGCAGCATCTCGAGACCCGCAAGGACCAGCCCGAGCGTCAGCCAGACCCAGTGCGCGCCGAAGCCGTCGAGCCAGTCCATCGCGGCTTAGCCCTCGATCTCGCCCCGGCCGGCCCGAGGCACCCCGACACGCGGGCGATCCTTGGGCAGCGCCGTCCCACTGTCGGCGGAAGCGCCCTTGCCAGGCAGCACGGTCTCGCGGACCAACTCGCCGATTCCGCCAAGCGAGCCGATCAATTGAGTCGCTTCGACCGGGAAAAGGATGGTCTTGGCATTGGGGCTGGTCGCGAACTTGCCGACCGCCTTGGTGTATTCCTGCGCGATGAAGTAATTGATCGCTTGGTTTCCGCTCTGCGCGATCGCCTCGGACACCGCGCGGGTTGCCTCGGCTTCGGCTTGCGCCGCACGCTCGCGCGCTTCGGCATCGCGAAAGGCGGCTTCCTTCTTGCCCTCGGCCGAAAGGATCGCGCTCTGCTTCTCGCCCTCGGCGCGCAGGATCCGGCTCGCTCGCTCGCCCTCGGCCTCGAGGATCTCGGCGCGCTTGAGTCGCTCCGCCTTCATCTGGCGTGCCATCGCCTCGGAGATATCGATCGGCGGGCGGATGTCCTTGATCTCGACGCGGGTGATCTTCACGCCCCACGGGCTCGTCGCGTGGTCGACCACGCTGAGCAACCGGGCATTGATCTCGTCGCGCTTCGACAGCGTCTCGTCGAGGTCCATCGAGCCCATCACTGTGCGCAGATTCGTCGTCGTCAGTGCCATGATCGCGGCGTAGAGGTTGTGCACCTCGTAAGCCGCCTTGCCGGCGTCGAGCACCTGGAAGAACACCACCGCATCGACCCCGACCATCGCGTTGTCGCGGGTAATGATCTCCTGGCCGGGGATGTCGAGCACCTGCTCCATCATGTTCACCTTCTGCCCGCCGCGGGCGATGAACGGGATGATCAGGTGCAGCCCCGGCTCGGCGGCGAGCGTGAACTTGCCGAGCCGCTCGACAGTGTAAACGTAGCCTTGCCGGACCACGCGCACCGCCATGAGCAGGAAAATGACCAGCAGCGCCAGCAGCGCGATCAGGAACGGGCCCATCCCAATGTCTCCCCCAAGAGCATCCATGCCGGCATGCTACCCGCGCGCGGCGCGGCGGCAAAGCGAAAGCGACGCATTTCCCGCGAGCGATTGTCAGGCTCGGATGCCGGCCCTAATGTGGACAAAGTCAAGAATACGGGACGGGAAGGGATTTGGATGAATAGGATCGCTTTGTCGGCGATGGGCTTGCTGCTGGCGGCTTCAGGCCCAGTCGCCTTGGCGCAGGACGCGCCCGCCGCGGCGCCGGCGGCGCAGCAGCCGCGCAATCCCTTCCAGAGCGAGCCGCTCGGCGATGGCCCGTGGGGCGTCCAGACCGCAGACGCAAAGCTTCATGTCGAAGTGTTCACCAAGGGACTTGATCACCCATGGGGCCTTGCCTTCCTTCCCGACGGAGGAATGCTGGTGACCGAGCGCCCCGGCCGCCTGCGGATCGTACGAGACGGCGTGCTCGATCCCAAGCCGATCGAAGGCCTGCCGACGATGATCAGCGCCGGCATCGCCGGACTCACCGACGTCGTGCTCGACCCGGACTTCGCGACCAACCGGATCATTTATCTCAGTTACAGCAAGTCGCACCCCGACGCCGGCGACAAGCCGACGCCGCAGGCCAATTCCGCCAACGCGGTGATGCGCGCCAAGTGGGACGGCGGCTACCGCCTGACCGAGGTCGAGGATATCTTCGTCGCCGAGCCGTGGTACGGGGCGCCGCCGATCCCCCAGCGCTGCTGCGGGCAGGGGCCGGCTTTCGGCAGCTACGGCGGTCGCATGGCGATCGACAAGGAGGGCTACCTGTTCGTCACCAGCGGCGACCGCAATTACGGCGAGCTGGTGCAGGATCCGGGCAATCACATCGGCAAGATCCTGCGCATCAACCGCGACGGCAGCGCGCCCAAGGATAATCCGTTCGTCGCGACCCAGGGCTGGCAGCCCGAAATCTGGTCGACCGGGCACCGCAATCCCACCGGGCTGACGATCGACCCGGCAACCGGCACGATATGGGAGACCGAGTTCGGCCCGCGCGGCGGCGACGAGGTCAACCGCATCGAGCGAGGTGCGAACTACGGTTGGCCCGACGTGACGCAGGGCTACCACTACAACTCGCAGCCACCCGCCAAGGGCGTCCGTAACGTGGATGGCCTGACCGACCCGGTGTGGGCGTTCGGCCCGCCGTCGCACAATCCGGGCAATATCGCCGTCTATCGTGGCGAGGCCTTCCCCGGCTGGGACGGCAACCTCCTGATCGCGATGATGAACCGCTCGCTCGTGCGTATGGAGCTGGCAGCAGATGGCCATGTGGTGGCGCAGGAAGCGATGTTGGGGGACCTCGGCCAGCGCCTGCGTGACGTGCGCGTCGGGCCCGACGGCTCGGTCTACGTGCTCACCGACGAGACCGACGGCGCGATTCTGCGGATCACTCCTGGGAGTTGAGCGCTGGGGTCGCCTGCTCCGCGCGCACCCGGTTCAGCTCGCGGTCGACCCCGAGCAGCTTGGATACGGCCGGCAGGTTCGGAATCCCCTCGTAGACGCTGCGCAGGTAGGCCTGGTCGAAATCGGTCAGGCCCGCCGGCGCCTCGTGGTTCGGGTCGAACAGCGCCAGGATCGTATCGAGCGGCGCGCTACCATCGATGGACCGGGTGCGCGCGAAACCGCGCATCGTCGCATAATCGGCCAGCTGGATCACCGTCTTGCCGCGCACCGCCTCACGGTCGAACAACACCACCACTTGCGTGATATCCTCGCGGATTGTCAGGTATATTTTGGAGTGTGCCATCCACATCTGGACGGTGGGCGGCGAATCGAGGCTTTCGCGCCGCGCAATCGGCATGCCGTCGCGGGTGCGCATCTGCGCGGCGGTCCATACGCGAACGGGCCCGTCCTCTTCGAGCAGCGCCTTGCGCTGAGCGATCGTCAGCGTCTGGAAAAGCCACGGCTGCCGCTCGAACAGTTCAGCGACTTGGGCCTTTCCGTCCTCCACGAACGCCACGATCAAATTGGGTGAGCAGCCGTTCTCGCCGGCCATCCACATGTCGAGCCGTTCGGCGTTCCAACGTATGCGGTCGACCATCAGTTCGGCTGCCTCGCGCTTCAACCCGATTACCCCCGGGCACAGGCGATCCTCGATGCGTGCGAGCGGCTTGTCGCGAATGTCGCTCGTGAGATCGGACACCTCGCGCGCCTGGCGGCTCACCTCGCGGCTGTTCGGCTCCCCTCGGTCACCTGTGACGACGATGCTGTCATCCTGCTCTTGCGCATACGCCGGCCAGGCCCAGAGCGGCACGCCTGCCACGACGGCGCAAAGTCCTCTACGAAGAAAGCGCATGCGGAACTCCGGTGTCAGGGTGTCGATGTTTATTCGATGAAGATGTTGCGCCCGGTCGCCGCTTCGAGCCGCGCTAGGCTTGCCGGCGCGGGCAGGTTGGGCACCCCTTTGTAGAGTTCGGCGAGGTAGGCCCGATCGAATTCGGTGAGCCCGTCCGGGCGGGAATCGCCATCATCGAACAGCGAGAGGATCGAATCGGCGCGCGTGTCAGGCGTCTGCGGCAGGGTCCGGGTCAGCGAGCGATAGAGCGCATAATCCGCGAGTTGGGTGAGCGACATACCGCCGACCGCCGCGCGGTCGATCAGGACCAGCGAATAGAGGATGTCGTTGCGGGTGGCGGTGTAGATTTTCGAGTGCGCCATCCACATGTGGGTCTGAGGCAGGCTGACCAAGTTCTCGCGCCGTGCGACTGGCATGCCGTCCCGCGAACGTGCGCGAACTCTCAGAATTGCGCGCGCCGGGCCGGCGTCGTTGAGCACGGCCTCGCGGTCCGAAGGGCTCAGCTCTGCATAGAGCCAGCCGTTCTCGCGCTGCATTTGCCGCGCAAAAGCCTGCCCATCCTCCACGAAGGCAACGACAAGATTGGCCTCGCAGCTGCCGATTGGCGCCAGTCGCCGGCCGAAATCGCCCGCCGTTTCGCGAATGCGGCCGACCATCTGCTCGGCCGCCTCGAGTTTGAGCCCGACCACGCCGGGGCAGATGGGATCCTCGAACCGCGCCAGCGGCTCCTGATCGGCTTGAGCGGAAGCCGGTGCTGCTGCGAACAGCGCGCCTGCTATGCAGCCTAGCGAAGCGCCCAGGATGCTGAACCGGGAGGACATGGCTCATACTCCCAAAACGGGGCCATGATTATCCGCCAATCGATGTCGGGCGGCAACGCTCGATTTGTCGCAAAGGGTATCCGCGATCAGCCAGCGGCCATCGCGCGAATTCACAAAATCCAAGGGGGGCTTGGTTACCGCTCGCTGTCGTCCGGCCGATGGTCCGCTTCGGAAAGTGGGGGTAAGAAGGGGCGTCCGGAAAGGCGCGGAGGGGGGAACTTGCCTTTCCGGACGCAGTGGGTTGGTCAGGACTGGGCGTCTTCGGCCGCTTCCTGTTGCTCGGCGATCTGCTTGATCTGTCCTTCCCCGATCACCGAGACGAGGCCGCTGCCGCTGGCCTGGAAGTAGTTTGCGGGGAGCGTTGCCTGCTCGCCGTCCACCCGCACCAGAAGCTGCTGGACGTTGCCCTGTGCGTCGGTGACGACCTGGCGCACACGGCCGATCCGGTCGCCGTCGGGAGCGAGGATCGCTGTCCCCCGTTCGACGGCGAACGCGCCCTGACCTTGCGCGGCCAGGCTACCCGCGGCCGCCAGCGGACCCGAGGCGGCCGAACCCGACCCAGAGGCGGCGCCCGAAAGCTCACCCTGCGCCCCGCCGGCGAGTCCGCCCGCGGTGCCAACAAGGCCCTGGCCTTGCTCGACGGCGCCCTGACCCACGCCTCGCGCCTGGCCGGCGAGCGATCCGGCGGCCGAGCCGACCGCGTCGGTGCCGATCAGCTGCGCCGAGGCGGAACCGCTGCCCGAGGCGGAGCCGCTTCCGCGCGCATCGACGCCAGCGGTGTGCCCCGGAGTACTGAGTGCGCCCGTCAGGTCGCCCGCCAGGCTGCCGCTGCCCTGCCCTTCCGCATCCACGCGGCCGCTCCGGCGGTCGGCGCGCGCGGAGCCCCGGGCATCCGCCGACCCACTGAGGGTGCCGCGCGTGGTGCTGCGGACGATGTCGGTGCCGCGGTCAAGGGTACCGATGGAGCCGATCGATCCGGCTCCGCCGATCGTACCGCCGATCATTCCGCCTAGCCCGCCCCCACCGCCGCCGAGCAATTGCGCCTGGGCGGGCATTGCGACGAGAACGAGGGCCGTTGAGGCAATCAGGATCCGTTTCATCAGAATTCGCTCCTTCTCCACAGGCGGTTCGTCCGCCCGTTCGGAGAGAAAACGGATGTCCTCGCCGGCTTAATTCATCGCCGGCGCAAGTTTTTCACGGTGCGAGGAGAAACGGCGGAATCGCGCCGTCAGCGGCGTCGCACGCACTTGCCGCAGAGCAGCCCACGCCCGTAACGCTCGTCCGTGCCGCGCGGGCCCAGGTCTTCGGCTTCGCGATCGAGCGCCGCCTGCCACGATCCGCCGCGCTCGAGGGCCGCGGCAGCCCGCGCCGCGACGAGCGGAACCGCGTAGGAGGTACCGCGCACCTCGCGCCACTTGCCCGACTTGTCGCGTGCCCCGATGTCAGCCCCCGGCGCGGCGTAGTCGAGGTGAAGCGCCTGGCCCGCCTCCAGCAGGACCCGGTTCCGGCCGTCGACTCCGGTCACCGCCACCACACCCGGATAGGATGCCGGATAGGCCGGCGGCGCGGCCGGTCCGTCGTTCCCGACCGCTGCCACCACCACCGCGCCCTTGCGCCGGACAGCGGCGATGGCCTTTCCGACTGCCGCGTTGTTGGGGCCGCTGAGGCTGATCGAGATGACCCTGGCCCCGCCGCCCACAAGCCAGTCGAGCGCACGGACGAGGGCGAGCGCATTGCCGCCTGCCGGATCGGTTCCATAAATATCGGCCACCCGCAGGTTGCGCGCCCCGGCGCCGGCGAGCAGCGACGCGATCGCGCTGCCGTGATGGCTGGCGACAGGCGCGCCGTTGGCGAAGCCGCGTATCGCCGCCACCGTCTGGCCCGCGCCCGGCGCCCCGTCGATGATGCCGACTGGCGTGGCAATCGCCGGCATGGCGGCGGCCGCAGAAGATCGCTGCAGCATCGGCAGGGCGATCGCGCCGGTCTGGAAGTGAAGATTGTCGGCGACGATCTCCGCGGTGGGAGCCGCCCGCCGCAGCTGCGCTTCCCCTTCCGCCAGCGAGACGCCGCGCGGCAAGGCGACACGCACGATGGAGAATCCGAGGTTGCCCATCTCATCGGTGCCGGCCACCTCGAATCCGACGGACCGCACGGCGGCGAGGACCTCAGGACTTGCGTCGAGCAGCAGCAGCTCGCTGCGGCGCGCAGGCTCGCCGCGCGCGTCGAGCTCGATCACTTCGCGGTGGCGTCGCACCAATCGATCGAGCCGATCTGTCCGCAGGCCGAGTAGGCGTTCGGTCGTCCGGTTGAGCGTTCCGGTCACTCCGTCGAGCGTGCGACCAAGCGGTCCACTTGGCAAATCGACCGGCGGCAACGGCACTCCCGGCAGCCCAAGCTGCGCCGCGGCCGGGCCGGCCAGCAGGACGGCGGCGAGTGCCAGCAGGGGGAGGATCGTTCGCACGGGTCGCTACACTCGAAATTTCGCCTTAAGCAGGGATGAAACGGCCGATGTCATCCGTTTAATGCGTGAGAGGCGAGAAATAGCGAGCGAGAGCTTCGAAGATGGCGTGCTGGCCTTGTTGCCGCGTCTGCGGCGTTTCGCCGCCGGCCTGGCGCGAGACGCCGCCGACGGCGACGACTTGTGCCAGGCCACCGTGGCGCGCGCGCTCGACCGCCGCTCCTTGTGGCAGCCGGGCACGCGGCTCGACAGTTGGATGTACAGGATGATGCGCAATATCTGGATCGACGAGCAGCGAGCCCGCGCGCGGCGCGGCGAAACCTTCGTTGCCGAAGAGGCCGGTGCATCGGTCGGGAGCGGCGGCGGTCAGGAGGAAGCCGTGCAGCTCGGCGATATAGACCGCGCGCTGCGCCGCTTGCCCGACGAGCAGCGCGAGGCGGTGCTGCTGGTGATGGTCGAAGGCTATTCGTACAAGGAAGCGGCAGAGATCGTCGATTGCCCGGTCGGCACCCTCAACTCGCGGCTGGTGCGTGGGCGCGACGCCCTGCTCGCGCGGCTCGGGGAAGCGTCATGAGCGTCACCCGAGAGGAGCTGGCGGCCTTTGCCGATGGCGAACTCGATGACGCGCGGGAGGCCGAAATCGCGGCCGCCGTCGCTGCGGATCCCGCGCTGGCGCGGCAGGTCGAGGCCCACCGCGCCTTGAAGGCGCGCCTCGCCAGCCACTTCGCGCCTATCGTTGAGGCCCCCTTGCCGGAACGAATCACCGCCCCCCTCCAGGCGCGCTATGAAAGCGAGGTCGTCGACTTCTCTACCGCCCGCGACAAGCGAGAGCGTACGTGGCGGATTCCCCCTTGGAGCTGGATTGCAGGCCCCGCCCTGGCGGCATCGCTGGCATTGGCGGTTCTCCTGCCGCGCGGCCCGGACTCGAATTACGCTGATGGGGGACTCGGCGACGTGCTCGAAGGGCAACTCGTGGCCACGCAGACGCGAAACGCTTCGCCCCGTATCTTGCTGAGCTTCCGCGACGATGCGGGCTCCTACTGCCGCGCGTTCGCTTCAGCGTCGAACAGCGGCATCGCTTGTCGCGACGATACAGGCTGGCGCCTAGTTTTCGAAGCAGACGGCATCGCGGCCCAGCCCGGGGAGTATAGAAAGGCGGGCAATCCGGCGGCACAAGTCCTCGAGCGAGCACAAGCCATGGCGGCAGGCCCGGCACTCGACGCCCAAGAGGAACGTTCAGCGCGACAAAGCGGGTGGCGTTGATACCTGGTCCGCCCCGTGGAGGGCCGGATGCCAAGAATGGCTAAGCCTGATCCGCCTCGGCATCGCCTGTCAGCAGGAACTTGGTTCGTTCGACAAGCCGCTTGGCGTTGTCGAGGCTCTCGCGGATTTGCAGCTGGGCCTCTTCGATAGCCTGTTCGGCGGGGTCCGAAGTTTCGCTCTTCATTCGTCGCATCCGGCACCTGGCCGATCGTGACCGGCCGCTGCAGGGAAGGGGCCTTCGCTTTAAGGCAAAGGCCCCCCAACGATTGTGTTGTCGCCGCGCCCCCAAATGGGGGGCCGTGCGAGGGCGCGGTTACGATTTGAACCGACAGCGACTCGCGGAGTTCCCTCGGCTTATCGCATCTGCGAGTCGGACTGGCGCAGACCGGGCTCGAACCTTTTCTAAGCGTCTAGCCTTCCTTGCGAGCCATCTTCTTGCGCTCGTGCGGGTCGAGGTAGCGCTTGCGCAGGCGAATGCTCTTCGGAGTCACTTCGACGAGCTCGTCGTCCTGGATGTAGGCAATCGCCTGCTCGAGCGTCATCCGCCGCGGGGGAGTGAGGCGGATGCCTTCGTCCTTGCCGCTCGCGCGGAAGTTGGTGAGCTGCTTGGACTTCAGCGGGTTCACCTCGAGGTCCTGCGGCTTGGCGTTTTCACCGATGATCATGCCCTCGTAGAGCTTTTCGCCGGGGCTGACGAAGAGGATGCCGCGATCCTCGAGCGCATTGAGCGCGTAGGCGACAGCCTCGCCCTGCTCCATGCTGATCAGCACACCGTTCTGTCGGCCCTGGATCGAGCCCTTGTAGGGGCCGTACTTCTCGAACAGCCGGTTCATGATGCCGGTACCCCGCGTGTCCGAAAGGAACTCGCCGTGGTAACCGATTAGGCCCCGGCTCGGGGCGCTGAAGGTGATGCGGGTCTTGCCGCCGCCCGACGGGCGCATGTCGGTCATCTCGCCCTTTCGCTGGGCGATCTTCTCGACGACGGTGCCGGAGAATTCGTCATCCACGTCGACGACGACGGTTTCGTAAGGCTCTTCGCGCCCTTCGGGACCTTCCTGGAACAGCACGCGCGGGCGGCTGATCGAAAGCTCGAAGCCCTCGCGGCGCATGTTCTCGATCAACACGCCGAGCTGGAGCTCCCCGCGGCCGGCGACTTCGAACGCGTCTTTGCCCGAGCTTTCGGTCACGCGGATGGCGACGTTGGTCTCGGCCTCGCGCTCGAGCCGGTCGCGGATCACGCGGCTCTGCACCTTGTCGCCCTCGCGCCCGGCATAGGGACTGTCGTTGACGCCGAAAGTCATCGCCAGCGTCGGCGGATCGATCGGCCGCGCGGGAACGGGCACGGAGACTCCGGGGGCCGCGATCGTGTTGGAAACGGTCGCCTTGGTCAGACCGGCGATGGCGACGATGTCGCCCGCTTCGACGCTCTCGACCGGCACGCGCTCGAGCCCGCGGTAGGCGAAGACCTTGGTGGCGCGGCCATCTTCGACCGGGTTGCCGTCCACGTCGATTGCGCGGATCGGCATGTTGACGTCGAGGCGGCCGCTCTCGATCCGGCCGGTAAGGATGCGGCCCAGGAAGGGGTCACGATCGAGCAGCGTCGCGAGCATCTTGAACTCGCCGCTCTTGTCGAGGCCCGGTTCCGGCACGTGGCCGACGATGGTGAGGAACAGGTCGGTGAGATCGCCGGAGCGAACCGACGGATCGGCGCCGGCATAACCCGCGCGGCCCGAGGCGTAGAGCACCGGAAAATCGAGCTGGTCGTCGTTGGCGTCGAGGTTGACGAAGAGATCGAACACCTCGTTGAGCACCTCGTCCGGCCGAGCGTCTTGCCGGTCGATCTTGTTGACCACCACGATCGGCCGAAGCCCGAGCCCGAGCGCCTTGCCTGTGACGAACTTGGTCTGCGGCATCGGCCCTTCGGCCGCATCGACCAGCAGGATCACGCCATCGACCATGCTCAGGATACGCTCGACCTCGGCACCGAAGTCGGCGTGGCCAGGCGTGTCGACGATGTTGA
>JAEZCZ010000050.1 GCA_023433305.1 Pseudomonadota bacterium
CGGGCTCCAACGACGCGAGCAACGTGCCTGCGGAATGGCACGGCTGGCTCCACGGGGCGCATGACGACGTGCCGGAGAGCCGCCTTCCGCCCGCCCGTGTATGGGAGGCCGATCATACGCCGAACACGACCGGCTCGCTCGCCGCATACCGCCCGCAGGGTGCGCTCGAGCGGGGCGGCCGGCGCGCGGCCGCGAGCGGTGATTACGAAGCGTGGAGTCCGGACGCCTGACGATGCGCCGGGTCGCCGTTATCGTGCCCTTTGCACTCGCACTGCTCGGCGGCTGCACCCAGGGTGCGCCCGAGCCGCAAGCGGTCGAAACCGAAATCCCCGAGAACTTGCGCGCGCCGGCGCCGGTCCGGCCCGAAGGCGCCGGCGAAGGCACGCCGATGAAGGACCGGGTGGCGGTCATCGGCGTGCTCAACAAGCGCAACAATCTCTCGCAGGACTTCGAGATGAAGCCCGGCGAGGCGAGGCGCTGGGGCGAGGTCATCGTCCGGCTTGCGGCGTGCGAGCGCACCGCGCCGTGGGAGTCCCCCCGGCAGACCGGCGCGTTTACGCAAGTCTTCGTTCGCGGGGCGGGCAGTAGCGACAGCTGGAGCAAGGTGTTCTCCGGCTGGCTGTTCAGGGAAACCCCCGGCATCAACGTGGTCGAGCACCCGATCTACGACGTGTGGGTCAAGGACTGCAGGATGAGCTTCCCGGGGGAGGATGCGCCGGCTTCGGGCAGCTCCGCGGACGAGGACGAGTCCGCGCGGCCGGCCCCAGCGCCGAGCCCAACCGCGACCGCATCGCCGACGCCGGAGCCGCCGGCCGCCGTCACGCCGAGCAACGAGGCGTAGGCTTCGGGCAGCGCGGGCGCCGGTCCCGCCGCAACGGCATCGCTCAGGCGTTCGAGATAGGCCTCGCGGCTCATGGCGATCGCACCCAGCGAGGCGAGATGCCGGGTCATGAACTGACAGTCGAGCAGGCGATAGCCGGCGTGACGCAGCAGCGCGACGAGCCAGGCCAGCGCGACCTTCGAGGCGTCGCTGATGTGGCTGAACATGCTCTCGCCGCAGAACGCGTGGTCGAAGCCGACACCGTAGAGGCCGCCGACGATTTCCCCGTCCTGCCAGCATTCGATCGAGTGCGCGTATCCGGCGAGGTGTAGCGCGCGGTAGCTGGCGGCGATGCGCCCGCTGATCCAGCTCTCCGGGTGACCCGGCCGCGGCGCGGCGCAGGCGGCGAGAACTCCTGCGAAATCGGCGTTGCAGGTTACCCGGAACCGGTCCTGCCGGATCGCCTTCGCGAGCGAGCGACTGATCTTCAGCCCGTCGAGCGGGATCACCGCCCGCTCGCGCGGCTCGACCCAATAGAGCTCATCGTCGTCACGACTGTCGGCCATTGGAAAGATGCCGCTGCGATAGGCCATCAGCAGCATGTCGGTCGGGATCGCTTTCAGAGTGGGCGCGTGCATCGCTCGGTTCTCAATGGCCCCGGCCTCGCCGCTTGCCAAGGAAAGCGTGCGTCGATAGAGGCGCGGCGACTGCAGGAGTGTAGCTCAGTTGGTAGAGCATCGGTCTCCAAAACCGAGGGCCGGGGGTTCGAGTCCCTCCACTCCTGCCAGACGCGCGACGGCGAAAATATTTCCCGAAACCGGGAACCCGGCGCAGATGCGTCGCCCGTGTGGTTAACGCGAGACACCGCGCTCCCAAACGCCCAGCCACCTGGGAACCCGCTTGCCCAAACGGGCATTTATCGCGCCAGACGGGTACGTACTAGGAGCAGTCCAAATGGCGAGCCAAAGCTTTCGCAGCAGTCGCCCCGACGGCTGGACCATGCCGCGTCCCTACCACGATGCGAGCATGCGTTACATGAAGCACGGTCCGATCCTGCCGATGGAAGAGCCGGGCTTCTTCGCCCGCCTGTTCGGCTGGCGCTGACCGAAGCCGCGAGACGGCGGCCCCGTCCTTCGCCGTTCCCTGCGGATCGCCGAAGGACGGGGCCTTCGTTTGTGGGGCGAGCATTTGTGCCTCCCGCGCCCTTGCCATCCCAACGCGCCGTCGCTAAATCCCCCGCCGACTTCCGACATCGGAGCCAGACTGCCCCTCCCGGAACCTAGCCCGGGGCGGCGATGGACCTATGGGGGAAGGCGTCACAACGGCTCGAGGGCAAGCAGGCATGGCCAAGACCACTCCCGGCGAATTCATCCGCCAGGTCCGCGCGGAAGCGGGCAAGGTAGTGTGGCCGACCTGGCCGGAAACCTACAAGACCGCCATCTTCGTCGCGATCATGATGACGATGCTGGCGGTGTTCTTCCTCGGGGTCGACCAGGCGTTCGGCGCGGTCGTGCGCTGGCTGCTGACCCTGGCCTGACGCGCCAAGACAAAGCTCCACTGGAAAGACATCACATGGCCCGCTGGAACATCATCCACGCCTATTCCGGCTTCGAGAACAAGGTGCGCGATTCGATCATAGCCGAGGCCGAGCGGCTCGGGTTGAGCGACGGCGTCGAAGCGGTCGAAGTGCCGACCGAGACCGTCACCGAGGTGAAGCGTGGCAAGAAGGTCCAGGTCGAGCGCAAGTTCATGCCGGGCTACGTACTGGCCAAGCTCAACCTGACCGACGATGTCTATCACCTCGTCAAGAACACCCCGAAGGTCACCGGCTTCCTCGGATCGGGCAGCAAGCCGCAGGCGATCTCGGAGCGCGAGGCCGCTCGCTATTTCGGCGGCGTCGAAGAAGCCAAGGCCGCGCCCAAGCAGCAGGTCAACATCGACTACGAGATCGGCGACCAGGTCAAGGTGCTCGACGGCCCCTTCGCCAGCTTCAACGGCGTGGTCGAGGAGCTCGACTTCGACAAGAACAAGGTCAAGGTCAGCGTCTCCATCTTCGGCCGCGCGACCCCGGTCGAGCTGGACTTCGAGCAGGTCGAGCTGGTCAAGTAACGCGGCCGGCCAGCCACGTAGCGCCGGCGCGGCGGCATCTCACCGACGCTCTCACCATAAGCCCGTTGCGCGCCGGAGTGGCGAACGGCTCCGCGCAACCGACGCGCTTGAAGGGGGGACTTGGATCGACCGATCCCGAGAGACGCTGGGTAACTGCACAGGGTGTCGGCTCGACAAGAGATGATGTGTGGGGCGGGACAGCCTTCGCAGATTGTTCGCAATCAGTGGGTGTCTTGCAGCCAAGACTCCCTATGTAGCGCGCATGCAATTTCCGAACTTGCCGGCCGTCCTTGCCGAAACCCTGGCCGCACGCGGTTATGTCGAACCCACACCCGTGCAGGCGGCGGTGCTCGAGGCCGATGCGAGCGGGCGCGACCTGATCGTGTCCGCGCAGACGGGATCCGGCAAGACCGCCGCATTCGGGATGGCGATGGCGAACGACCTCCTTGGGCTGGATGGAACGATCAAAGCGCAAGGCCTGCCGCTAGCCTTGGTGATTGCGCCGACGCGAGAACTGGCCTTGCAGGTCAGCCGCGAGCTGACGTGGCTTTACGGCAAAGCAGGCGCGCGGGTGGTCGCCTGTGTCGGCGGGATGGATCCGTCGAAAGAACGAAGGTCGCTGCGCGAAGGCCCGCAGATCGTCGTCGGAACGCCCGGGCGACTGCGCGACCACCTCGAGCGGGGCGCGCTCGACCTGACGATGCTGCGAACAATCGTCCTCGACGAGGCGGACGAGATGCTCGACATGGGCTTCCGCGAGGACCTGGAGGAGATCCTCGACGCGACGCCCGAAGGCCGGCGTACATTGCTGTTCTCGGCCACGATGCCGCCGCCGATCACCAAGCTCGCGCGTCGGTATCAGCGAGACGCACTGCGCATCTCCACGGTGAGCGACGATCGCGGCCATGGCGACATCGCCTATCAGGCCGTGGCCGTCTCGCCGGCCGAGATCGAGCACGCGGTCGTCAATCTGCTGCGCTATCACGAGGCCAGGACCGCAATATTGTTCTGCGCCACGCGCGAGAGCGTTCGCAGGCTGCATGCCACCCTGCAGGAGCGGGGATTTGCCGCCGTCGCGCTATCGGGCGAACATTCGCAGTCGGAGCGAAACCACGCCCTGCAGGCCTTGCGCGATCAACGCGCGCGCGTCTGTGTCGCGACCGACGTGGCGGCCCGGGGCATCGACCTTCCGACACTGAGCCTGGTGATCCACGTGGAGATTCCGCGCGACGCGGAAACCCTGCAGCACCGTTCCGGTCGCACGGGTCGCGCGGGCAAGAAGGGCACCGCAATCCTGATCGTGCCGTACCCGAGGCGCAAGCGCGTCGAATCCATGCTGCGGGGGGCCAAGATCGAGGCGGAATGGATCGCCGTGCCAACCCCGGAGGCGATCCGTCAGCAAGATCGCAGCCGCCTGCTCCAGACTTTGCTCGAGCCGGTCGAATTCGATGACGAGGATCGGACGCTCGCCGCCCAGCTGCTCTCACAGCGCAGTGCCGAGGATATCGCCGCCGCCCTGGTCCGCTCGCATCGCTCGGCGATGCCGCAGCCCGAGGAGCTGATCGAGAACACGCCGGAAGCGCGGCGCGCGACCCAGCAGGACCGGCATCGCCCTGGTTTCGACGAGGTGGCCTGGTTTCGGATGAACATCGGACGGCGCCAAAACGCCGACCCGAGATGGATATTGCCGCTGTTGTGCCGCCGGGGCCACATCACCCGTAACGAAGTCGGTGCGATCCGAATCGGGCCGAACGAGACACACTTCCAGGTCTCGCGGGCCAGCGCGGACAAGTTCACGGCAGCCCTGCTGCGCACTGCGTCGGCCGCAGCGGAAGAAGGGGATCCCATCGCCATCGAGCCTTCCGCCAACGGCCCGCGCGAAGCGGCACGCCACAATCGCACGGCGTCTCGATCGGGGGCGCGGGGATTCGACAAGCGGACCGCGCCTGCTGGGAAGCGAGCGGCGCAAGTCGGCAAGAAGACCTCGCCGAAAAGGCCTCCCAAGGGGCGCAATCCCTAAGCCGGAACGCCAACCCGGCTGCCCCGCTGCCTGAGCGTCATCGTACTCGCGCGATCGGGTCTTTCCGGCTTTTCCAGCGTCGATGACTCTCCCGAGCTAGAGACTCGGGAGGAAAGGTTCAGTCGATCATGGCGGCGACGAGCCGCTGCAATTCCTCACGGGAAAGAAGGGCGGACACCGGCTTGGCGTCGGCCACTCGAGAATTCGCTTTCGCTGCTTTGTTGAGCTCGAGCGGGGGGCGCGGAAGCGCGCAGGTAGTTTGAAAGTTCATATGTCCTTGGTGGGAGGCCGATGCCTCCGATGTTATGGGTGCTAGCGCCTCAGGCCGTTACGCGGCCGTCCGCCGGCGCCTTGGCCGGGCGTACGTTCCCGAAAGATTATCCGCCCCTTCGACAGGTCGTACGGTGTCATCTCGACATGCACGCGGTCGCCCACGACCGAACGTATGCGGAATTTGCGCATCTTGCCGGCGGTGTAGGCGATGATCCGATGCTCGTTGTCGAGCCTGACTCCGAAGCGCCCATCGGGCAGGATCTCGTCGATGAAGCCTTCCAGCGTCATCAGCTCTTCTTTCGCGATGGCTCAAGCTCCCAAATAAGAAAAAGAGCCCGCGCGGACCAATCCGCGCGAGGCCAGTATCGTTGTGAAAAGGAAGATGGGGCCGGTTGATCGGCCGTCATTCCGTCGCAAGCGACGATAGCCAAGCTTAGATGGGAGCGGTCTCAGCGATTTTCAACGAGGAGCGCTGGGAAAGCACAACTCGCTGGCCGACACGGTACTTCCGGTCCGTTCCAGTCGTCGATGCGCCAGCCTCCGAATAGCGGGGTCTCGGTGATGGGTGGCTAGTCTGGGATCGGCCTTGCTCCAGCCGGTCACCTGCTCGAGCACGGGCCGCGTGGGCACGGGCGCGGCAAGGAGGTAGCGCAAGCGAAATGCTACATTGCAGGAGGCGGCAGTGGCCGGGAGTTTCGGTTGCAATCCGAGGGGGTTTCGCCTAGGGGCGCCGCTTCCCAACGCGACAGCATCGGGAATCCATGCGGGAGGCCGTTTTCGGACGGCCGTTTGGACCGCTTACCATGAGCCCGTGTTCCGGCCCGGGCGACAGTGAGAAAGGAGGCCATTCGTGGCCAAGAAGATCGAAGGCTATATCAAGCTGCAGGTGCCCGCGGGCACCGCCAACCCCTCTCCGCCGATCGGCCCCGCGCTCGGTCAGCGCGGTGTCAACATCATGGAATTCTGCAAGGCGTTCAACGCCGCCACGCAGGAGATGGAAAAAGGCATGCCGATCCCGACGGTGATCACCGTCTACGGCGACCGTTCGTTCACATTCGTGACCAAGACCCCGCCGGCCAGCTTCCTGATCAAGAAGGCGGCCAAGCTGAAGTCCGGCTCGAAGGAGCCAGGCAAGGTCTCCGCCGGAAAGATCGCGCGCAGCGAGCTGACCAAGATCGCCGAGCTGAAGATGGCGGATCTGAACGCCAACGATCTCGATCAGGCAACCAAGATCATCGAGGGCTCCGCGCGCTCGATGGGTCTCGACGTGGTGGAGGGCTGATCCGATGGCCAAGCTGACCAAGAAGCAGAAGGCGATTGCCGAGAAGGTCGATGCCGAGAAGCTCTATGGCTTCGACGAGGCGCTGAGCGTTCTCAAGGAGTTCGCCAGCAAGAAGTTCGACGAGACGGTCGAGGTGGCGATGAACCTCGGCGTCGATCCGCGCCACGCCGACCAGATGGTGCGCGGCATGGTTTCGCTCCCGGCCGGTACCGGCAAGGAGATGAAGGTCGCGGTGTTCGCCAAGGGCGACAAGGCCGACGAAGCGCTCAAGGCGGGCGCGGACAAGGTCGGGGCCGAAGACCTGATGGAAGACATGCAGGCCGGCAACCTCGACTACGACCGCGTGATCGCGACCCCCGACATGATGGGCGTGGTCGGTCGGCTCGGTAAGGTGCTGGGCCCCAAGGGCCTGATGCCCAACCCGAAGCTCGGCACGGTGACCCCGAACGTCGCGCAGGCGGTCAAGGACGCCAAGGGCGGCCAGGTCGAGTTCCGCGTCGAGAAGCAGGGCATCATCCACTCGGGGATCGGCAAGATCAGCTTCACCGAGGACCAGCTCAAGACCAACTTCAAGGCGCTCACCGACGCGATCGTCAAGGCGAAGCCGGCGGGCGCGAAGGGCAAGTACGTCCAGAAGGTGGCGCTGAGCTCGTCGATGGGCCCGGGCCTGAAGATCGACGTGGCGGAGGTGGAAGGCGCCTGATCGCCTTCCTCCGCGACGGACAAGCGAAAGGCCGGCGGAGCGATCCGCCGGCCTTTCTCGTTGAGGTGTCGGAGAGCCATGGACAGCGGTTACGATGCGATCGTGCTCGGCGCAGGGGCCGCGGGGCTGATGTGCGCGGCACAGGCCGGGACGCGGGGGCGGCGCGTGCTGGTGCTCGACCGGGCTGACGGGCCGGGAAAGAAGATCCTGATCTCGGGCGGCGGACGGTGCAACTTCACCAACGTCCATACCGCACCCGACCGGTTCATTTCGGCCAATCCCCATTTCGCCAAATCGGCTCTGAGCCGATTCACGCCCGAGGATTTCGTGGCCCTCGTCGAGCGCCATGGGATCGCCTGGCACGAGAAGACGCTGGGACAGCTGTTCTGCGACGGATCGGCGCGGCAGATCCTCGACATGCTGCTCGCCGAATGCGCGGCGGGCGGGGTGGAGCTGCGGTGCAATGCCGAGGTGCAGGAGGTGGCGCGCGACGAGAGCGGCTTCACGGTGCGGTGGGGCGACGAGACGGCGGCCGCCCCGGCGCTGGTGATCGCGACGGGTGGGCCGTCGATACCCAAGCTCGGCGCGAGCGGTTACGCCTACACGCTGGCGCGGCAGTTCGGGCTGAAGGTGGTGGAACCGCGCCCCGCGTTGGTGCCGCTGACGCTGAGCGGCGAAGACGCGCTGTTCCGCGAGCTTTCGGGCGTGGCGACCGAAGTCCTCGCGCGCTGCGGATCGGCCTCGTTTCGCGAGGCTGCGCTGTTCACGCATCGCGGGCTCTCGGGCCCGGCGATCCTGCAGGTTTCGTCGTACTGGCAGCGTGGGGATACCATCGCCATCGACTTCCTGCCCGATGCCGCCGAGGACTGGCTGCTTCGCGCGAAGCAGGGCAATCCGCGCGCAACATTGCGAAGCGTGCTGCGCGGGGGGCTACCGGATCGGCTGGCCGATGCGCTGGATGCACGGCTGGCGATCGAGGGGCCGATTGGCGGCGTTTCGAACGCGGGGCTGCAGGAAGCCTCGGCGCTGCTGGCCGCCTGGCCGTTCCAGCCGACCGGCAGCGAAGGCTTCGCCAAGGCCGAGGTGACGGTCGGCGGAGTAAGCACCGCCGAGCTGTCGTCCAAGACCATGGAGGCGCGCCGTGTGCCGGGGCTCTACGTCATCGGCGAGGCCGTCGACGTGACCGGATGGCTCGGCGGTTACAACTTCCAGTGGGCCTGGTCGAGCGGCTGGGCGGCGGCGCAGGCGCTCTAGAGCCGCGCGGGCCGGATGTCCCGTAACGGGATGGCGGCGAGATTGGCCGGCACCGTTAACCTCCGGCCCTCGCGCTTCGGTTAGCCTTGGCACCGACCCGGGGACTCGCCCGGCGCTCGGATGTCGAAGGAATCAAGAAAATGCGCGCCGCGGCCTTGCTCAAACCGGTGTCCGAGATGCTTCGCGAGATTTGCGCCACGCGAGCGCTCCATGTCGCCGCGCTGATCGTTCTGCCCTACGCGGGCGTTCTGGTGGGGCTGGACGTCGCCGCGCGCTACGGCGAGGTGACTGGAGCCTACCTGCCGTACCAATTCTTCCTCTCGCAGGACCTGAGCTTCGGCGAGTATCTCGAATATGCGCTGATGACGGCGATGGCGGCGATGCTGCTGCTGCTCTGGCGCCGCGACGGGTCGCCGATCTATCTCGTCAACGCGCTGCTGTTCCTGGTGCTGGCAGGCGACAATGCGCTGGAGCTTCATGAGAAGTTCGGCTTCCAGGTCGCGCGGTGGATGCCGCAGGACCTGCCGATCGAGCCACATCACCTGGGCGAGCCCCTGCTGTTCGCGATCATCGGCGGGATATGGCTGGTGGGCCTGGCGCTTTCGCTGAAAGCCTCGCGGATTCGGCCGGTGGTCAACTCGCTGCTCATCGCGGTCTGCGTGGGTGGAACGGCGGTGTTCGGGATCGTGGTCGACGAGATCGTTGTCTACGGGCCGCACAGCGCGGCGATGACTCAGATAGAAGCCTTCATCGAGGACGGCGGCGAGTTCGGGATGATCGTGATCGCGTTCCTCCTCACCGTCGCGATCTTCGACATCGAGCGCAGCCGTGTCCATTCGCAGGTCGACAAGGAGGCGTCGGCGCCGGCTGCCGCTTAGGACTGCGGCTCAGGCCACGCGGGGCGCGCGTGCGAGCGGCTCGATGTGGCGGTCGACCACGAAGGCGGCGGTGAACATCAGCAGTGAGATCGCGGCCATCGTGCCGAAATAGAAGACGAAGCTGCCGTTGCCGAGGTTCATCAGGTAGCCGCCGAAGAACACCATCGCGATGACGCCAACGCGCGCCACGGTAAGATGGAAGCCGATCGCCGCGGCGCGGCAGCTCTGCGGGTAACCGACAGCCATAACGGCGTAGAAGCTGGCGATGTTGAGGCTGACGAGGCCGCCGATAACGCCGACGAGCAACGAGGCGGCCTGGCGCTGGCCCCAGCTCGGCGTAGGCGCGATGCGGTCGATCAAGGCGCCGAGCGCGACGATCGAAACGAGCGTCAGCACCGCGCAACCGACGATCACGGCGCGGCTGCCGAACCGGCGCACGAGCCAGCCGGCCGCTATCGCGCCGATCATCGACAGGATGCCGAACCAGAAGATCGCATTGGCCGCCTGCGCGGTGGTGAAGCCCGCGCCGGTGAGAAACACGGTCGCCCAACTCGACAGGCCGTAGATCAGCGTGGTGCACGCGGCGAAGCTGACGCCGATGCCCCAGTTGAGCCACTTGTTGCTGGCGTGGAGCACGCCAATCGCACGGGTTCCGGCGGCTTCCTCCACCGCGGTGGCAGGTTCGGGCACGAGCTCTATGCGCGGATCGATTACGCGCGCGGCGTTGCGCTGCGCTTCCTCGCGGCGACCGCGCGCGAGCAGGTACGTCGGCGCCTCGCGCAGCACGAGGAACAGCGCGGTGCCGATGACGATCGAGCCGATTCCGAAGATGAGAAAGATGCCGCGCCAGCCGTACCCGGGCAGGAGCGGCGGAACGAGCAGCGCGGCGACCGACGTGCCCAGCGGGATGCCGATCGAAAGCGTCGCGATGACATACGTCCGCACGCGCGCCGGCACCCAGTCGTTCACCAACGCAAGCGCGTTCGGATAGCCCGCGCCGAAGCCGAGCCCGCCGAGCGCGCGGACCAGCGACATCGTCCAGACATCGTGCGTGTAGGACGCCGCTATGGTGCTCGCCCCGAAGATCAGGCTGGCGAGATAGAGTGCGCGCAGGCGCCCCCAGCGGTCGCCCAGCCAGCCGCCGAGCGAAGAGCCGAACGCCATCCCGAACAGCGCGGCGGCGAGCGCCGGCCCGAATACCGCGCGGTCGATGCCCCATTCATCGAGCACCAGCGGGGTGACGATCGGCAGCGATTGCAGGTCAATGCCCTCAATCACCAGCACGATCAGCGCTGCGCCGATCACTAGCCATTGGAACGGCTGGAGCGGACGATCGGCAATCGCCGTGCTGAACGGGCTTTTCATCGACGGCCTCCCTCTCCCGTCCTTCGCGGCCTGTTGCGGCCGTCTTTCCGGGCTGGGCTTGCAGTCTATGGCAAATGCCTCCGCCTGCAACCGCTCATGCCGCCCGGGCGAGAAATCGCGGAAAGCTTGCCTCGCTTGCGCGTTGGTTTGTTGAACGACGATTAGAAAGGTGCGCTCATGACTGGCTGGCTCTGGTCCCTGGCAACGATCCTCGGCCCGATCCTACTGATTGCAGCGATCGTATGGGCCTTCCTACGCAACAGGAATCCGCGGCCGGGCGAAATCGAGCGCGCGGAGCGCGGCGCGCGAGAGCTGCGGCAGGACATCGAAGAGGATGAGGCGCGGCGAAACGCGCCTTAACCAGCATCTTCCCAACCGGACCGGTGGCCATAAGGCACTTGCGTCATCAGCGCCTCGATGCGGGTGATGAGCCCTCGCTCGATGCGGAACGCCTCGGCAATCATCCAGGAGAATGGGCGGTCAATGCCCGCGGTCGCGGGGGTGCCGTCGGCGAGCTGATATTCGCGTACCGTTCCTGAATGATCGAAGAAGGCGAACGAGAACACGGTGCCGCGGCTCACTTCGATGACGGGGAAGCGCCGCTCGCGAATGCGATCGACGAAACGGAAGAAGCCGGTTTCGAACTGCTCGCGCGCGGAGAGCGAGCGGAGCTTATCCTGATACGGCGTCTTGCCGGCGGTGGGAGCGGGCGGCACTTGCGTGACGCGAAAGCCGTTCTCGATCCGCACGCAATCGTCCGCGAAGGGATAGTCGCCGCGCCCGTCGTTCTTCTCGAGGCCGACGAAATACATGTCGGCGATGCGCTGCAGCTCGGCGCGGTCGATCCGCTCGGCTTCGGGGATCGGCTCGAACCACGCGGGATCGGGGGCGCCGCTGGCATCGAGCGCGCCCGGCCCGTCGCCGAACGCGTCGGCGCCGCCGAACAGAGGCGGACGCGCAACCATCGCCTCGATCTCGCGCACCGCCTTGCCGTCGTGCTTCACCCGCAGGGCCATGATCGAACGGGTCTTGCCCTCGGTGACGGTGGCAAAGCAGGCGGCCTCGCCCCGGTCGGCGTCGAGGATGGCGTGTCGATAGGATCCCGTGGCGTCGGCCGTCGCCCACAGGCCTTCTCCGACGGGTAGCTCGACGCCGTTCTCCGTGTAGCGCGCGGCTTCGAGCGACGCGCGGTTCCGCGAGACGAGCGCCGTGAGCACTGCGTCGAGCGCGCCGTCCAGCGAGGCGCGGTACCCTTCCGACATGTAATCTCCTGTTCCCGTTGAGATGACCCGCCAGCTTAGAGCGGCGGGCCACCCGGGCAACCGTCAGAACCGGCGCTTGACGCTGGCAATGATCTCACGCGGTCGGCCGGGCATGCCGTAGACGTTGCCCGACTGCACTACGCGGTCGTACTTGTTGTTGTAGTAGAACTTGTCGGTGAGGTTGGTTGCCGCGAGCGCGAATTCCCAGTCCTCATCGAGCGAGCGATAGCTCAAGCGCGCGTTGAGCAGACCCCGCTCCTCCACTTCGCCGAAGAAATAGCCTGGGACGTTGTTCGGGATGTTGCTTTCCATCGCCGACTGCCAGGTCCAGTCGAGCCGGGGGGTGAGCGTGCCCGCGTTGCCCAGCGGGATCTCGTACTGGCCGCCGACCGCGTACTTCCACGTCGGCACGAACGGCGCGTCGGTCACGCCCGGAACGATACCGCTGCCGGCGAGGCCGCTGGTGAAGCGGAAATCCGTGTAGCTGAACGAACCGTCGATCGAGAGGCCTTCGACCGGCCGCGCATCGAACTCGAGCTCGAAGCCGTCGATCTTGGCGTCGCCGATGTTGCGCGTGGCGGCGCAGAACGGGAAGCCCGGCGGGCTGATGTCCGGGCATGAACTGACGAGGCCCTGATAGCCGTTATAATCGGTGTGGTAGTAGGCGAGGTTCAGCCGTAGCAGGCGGTCGAACAGCATCGACTTGAGGCCCAGCTCGTACGACGTCGCGGTTTCCTGGTCGTAGGGGACGAGCTGCATCTCGAGGTACGGCCGCGGGTTGACGCCGCCCCCCTTGAAGCCGGTGGCGACCTGCGCATAGGCGCGGATGCCGTCGACCAACTCGTAGTCAGCTGCGACCCGCCAGTCGATCCGATCGCCCGTGAAGCCGCGGCTCAACCCGTCGAGGCTTGCCACGAGCGGATTGGTCGGCACGCCCGGCAGTGGACTGGTGCGACTGAAGGTGTAGGTCTTGTCCTCGTGGGTATAGCGCACGCCGCCGGTGAGGTTGAACCGGTCGGTGACATGGACCACGCCGTGCAGGAAGCCGGAAATCGATTCCTGCTCGAACGGGTCGTTCGGCGCGAAGTCGAGTCCCGCCGATCCGACGTGGACCCTCCCGCCGATGTTGCTGTCGGCAGAGTAATAGTACCCGCCCGCAGTCAGCTCGAACATGTCGCCGATTTGGGCGGACAGGCGCAGTTCCTGCGTGACCTGGTCGTGCTCGAAGGTCGAGAAGTTGTTCGTGATATTCTCGGGGGAATTGTCGCCATCCCACGCAGACTGGCCGTCGGCGTGGCGGAACGCCGTGATAGAAGTGAGCATCAGCGCATCGCTCAGCTCGATCTCTAGCTTGTTGGAGATCCCCCAGGAGTCGAGGTAGCTGATCGCCGGCAGGGTGTACTGGTCGGCAAGACCGGGATAGCCGGTGTAAGTCGAATAGTTCGAGTACTCGCGCGGTCCGGTGACATAGTCGTTGCCGTTGATCGGCGGCAACAGGATTGCCTTGGCGGGCGAGGCTTCGGAACGGTCGCGGGTCACGTCCACGGTCAGGTTGTTCTCGATGCGGTCGTTGACCAGCCAGCGTAGCGCCGCGCGGCCTGCGAGCACCTTCTGACCGCCTTCGGTGCCGATCACGCAGTCTTGCGACGAAGTGGCGAAGTTGCCGCCCGGGGCTGGGCGCCCAGTGACGCACTCGTAATCGAGGCGGTCGACGTAGCCGTCGACATAGCGACCGACACCGGTGAGGCGCAGGTAGAGCTTGTCGGGC
Source organism: Pseudomonadota bacterium (assembly GCA_023433305.1). Taxonomy (GTDB): domain Bacteria; phylum Pseudomonadota; class Alphaproteobacteria; order Sphingomonadales; family Sphingomonadaceae; genus Croceibacterium_A. Next base: position 13,735 of record JAEZCZ010000050.1, read on the forward strand.
ACGAGCGTGACGTTCGTGGCAGCCTTGACGCCGAGGCGATCGAACGAGCCCGCTGTGAGTTCGACATACGCGTCGGGATCGTCGGTCGGCTTACGGCTGAACAGCTTGATCGAGCCGCCGATCGAATTCTTGCCCGAGAGCGTGCCTTGCGGGCCGCGCAGGATTTCGACCCGCTCGAGGTCGACGAGGTCGAAGGCGGTGCCGAACGAGATGCCGTAGTAAACGTCATCGATATAGACGCCGACGCCGGGCTCATTCGGGAACTGGAAGTCGTTTTGCCCGATACCGCGGATGTTGACCGAGGCAGTCTGCGAGCCGCCCCCCTGGCCGCCGGCCGAGAAGCTGACGCTGGGCGCGCGTTGGGCGAGTTGTTCGACATTGGTTTGGTTGCGCGCTTCCATCAGCGCCGCGTCGACCGCGGTGATGGCGAGCGGCGTTTCCTGCAAGCCCTGGCCGCGGAATTGCGCGGTCACGACGATCTCGTTGACGCCGCCGGTTTCGCCCGCGGCCTCGCTGTCCTGCGCCTGGGCGGGACTCCAGGCGAGGGCCGTTGCCAGCGCGATGGTGGCTACGCCCACGGCGCTAGGTTTGCGATCCTGCTGTGTCATGCAAAGCTCTCCCCATGACCTTAACGGTCGTGATTGTTTGCATGACTTACAGTAACGATCGTTAGAAAAGTCAACCGCCCGTCGGCGAACGGAGCGATCCGGTGGGGACCGGACCACGATCGCGGTGGAGGGCTAGGCGAGGTGGCGCCAGTCTCAGATGCCGCCGGGCGTGAAATCGTGGCCGGCTTCGCCAAGCGCCTCGCAGAGGCTGTCGAGGCAGCTTGCGAGCTCATCCGCATCGGTCGAGCGGATGACGAAGTTGGCGCCGGTGCGGCCGTCGCGGAAGAACGGGTAGCTGCCGATCGAGCAGTTCGCGTGTGCTTTCTCGACCTCGCCGAGCAGATCGGCGACCTCGCTCTCGGCGCCCCAGAATCCGACCGTCTCGGTGAGCAGCGGCGCGCCGCCTTCGAGCGTCCCCGTGAGCGCGTCCAGCATCTGCGCGCAGATGTGCGGGACGCCCGCCATCATGTGGATGTTGCCGATGCGGATGCCTGGCGCGCCCGACATGCGGTTCGGGATGAGATCGGCGCCCTCGGGCACGCGCGCCATCCTCAGCCGCGCCTCGGTGAGGCCACCCCGCGTGGAATAATAGTTCTCGAGGATGCGGCGTGCCTCGGGATGGACGACGACCGGCACGCCGAGCGCGGCAGCCACCGAATCGACGCTGATATCGTCATGCGTCGGCCCGATCCCGCCGGTGGTGAACAGGTAGTCGTGCGCGGTCCGCAGCGCATTGACCGCCTCGACGATCCGCTCGGTCACGTCGGGCACCACGCGCACTTCGGCGAGGCGGATCCCCTGGACCTGCAGCCAGCTCGCGACCTGAGCGATGTTCTTGTCGTGCGTGCGGCCGGAGAGGATTTCGTCGCCGATCACGATGAGCGCGGCGGTCCAGATCTTGTCGGGGGAAGGCATGCGCGCGGATTAGGCGAATTCGGGCGCCTCCGCCACTGCCCGCGCGAACCGCAGGACTCCATCCGCGACGGGGCGCTGGCGGAAGTCGCGGCAATCCTCGAGGTAGTTCATGTTGAGCCGCCACGGCAGGGCGGGCGCGCTCTTGGGCATGAGCGGCCGTGCGCGTTGGAGGTAACCCGAGGAGAACAGGACGATGTCGGCTTCCTCGAGCCCATGATTGTCCGGCAGCTGTGGAACCGCGACGTCCGCGCGCGTTTGGGCCATGTGCTGGAGCACGCGGCAGACGTAGTCGGAGGTGTTGTCGGCGCGCAGCGTCCAGCTGTTGTTGAGGTAGCCGAACACCACCGAGAGATTCGGCAGGTTCGAGAGCATGCAGCCGCGATAGGACCAGTGGGCCCGCCAATCGATCGGCTTGCCGTCGAGGCTCGCCGCGATCTTGCCGCCGAGCAGGAGCTTGAGGCCGGTGGCGGTCACGACGATGTCAGCGGCGAGCCGTTCGCCCGAAGCGAGCCGCACGCCGTCCAGTTCGAAGCCCGCAATCGTGCCGGTGACGACGCTGGCGCGCCCTTCGTTGACCGCCGCGATGAAGTCGCCATCGGGGACGAGGCAGAGGCGTTGCTCCCACGGGCCGTATGGCGGCTCGAACAGCGCCGGATCGTAACGCGTGCCAAGCTCGCGCTGGAGACGGCGACGCAAGTGGGCGGCGACATTGGCCGGCTTGCGACGCGCCCGATGGAAGAAGGTGTGCGCGATCCGCACGTTGATGAAGCGGATCAGCCGATTGCCGCGCTCCTCGCCAAGCCAGCGGCGAATACGGCGAGCCCAAGGGTCGCGAGCGGGATGCGAGATCATCCAGGTCGGCGTACGCTGGAGCATGGTCACGTGCGTCGCTTTCGCCGCCATGGCCGGGACCAGGGTGACCGCGGTGGCGCCCGATCCGATGACCACCACGCGCTTGCCGGCGTAGTCGAACCCTTCGGGCCAGAACTGGGGGTGGACGACGGCGCCTTCGAACCGTTCGAGCCCCGGCAGGTGCGCTTCATGCGGTTCGTCGTAGTCGTAGTAGCCGGATGCCAGGTGGAGCCAGCGGGCGGCGACTTCGCGATACCCGTTGGCGTCCTCGAGCGTGATCCGCCAGCGCGCCCGATCCGAACGCCAGTCGGCGCTGACGACGTTGGTTCCGCAGCGCAAATGGGGGCGGATGCCGAAGGTGTCGACCACGCGCTCCAGATAGGTGCGGATCGCCTCGCCGCCCGCGATCGATCGGTCGTCGGCCCAGGGCGCGAAGCGGAAGCCGAGCGTGTGCATGTCGCTGTCCGAGCGGACTCCGGGATAGCGGAACAGGTCCCACGTCCCGCCGAGGTTTGCGCGCTGCTCGGCGATCTCGAAGCTGCGTTCGGGGCACAACCGCTTGAGATGCGCCGCCATCGACACGCCGGAGATGCCGGCGCCGACGATCAGCACGTCGATCTCGCTCGCTTCCCCGTCCATGGCGTGAAGATTGCCAGCGAAAACGGGCTCTGTCACCGGGCCCGCGCGCCGCACGAACGAAGCCCCCGCTTTCACGGGGGCTTCCGGAGATCAATCGGCCTGCGCGCCTTCGCTGTAGATCATCGAGCGGTCGGGCGCGTCGTGGTATGGGTCGGTCGCGCCGTTCGCCGCGCCGTCCGCGATCGCCTTCGCCGCCTGGACGGTGTTGTGGAGCAGCACCGCGATGGTCATCGGGCCGACGCCGCCGGGAACCGGGGTGACCGCCTTGGCGTGCTGGACCTCGTCGAACTTGACGTCGCCGACGAGCTTTTCCTTGCCGTCGTCGCCCATGATGCGGGTGATGCCCACGTCGATGACGACGGCGCCGGGCTTCACCCAGTCACCCTTGACCAGCTCGGGCGCGCCCGCGGCGGCGACGATGATGTCGGCCTTGCGGGCGATCTCGGGCAGGTTCTCGGTATAGATGTGCGTGACCGAGACGGTGCACTCGCGGTCGAGCAGGAGCATGGCGACCGGCTTGCCCACGATGTTCGACTTGCCGATGACGACGGCATCGAGCCCGACGAAATCGTCGATCACGGTTTCGAGCAGCATCATCACGCCCAGCGGCGTGCACGGCACGATGCCGCCGGTGCCGGTGCTGAGGCGGCCGACGTTGACCGGGTGGAAACCGTCGACGTCCTTCTCGGGGCTGATCGCGCCGAGCACGGTGCGGGTATCGATGTGCGGCGGCAGCGGCACCTGGCACAGGATCCCGTGGACCTTCGGATCGGCATTGAGCCGGTCGATGAGCGCGAGCAGCTCTTCCTGCGTGGTCTCGGCCGGCAGCCGTTCCTCGAAGGAGTTGATGCCGACCTTCTCGCAGCCCTTGATCTTGCGGCGGACGTAGACCTGGCTCGCGCCGTCGTCACCGACCAGGATCACGGTCAGGCCCGGCCGCGGCTTGCCCGCCGCGACCATGGCATCGACTTCCGCCTTGGTCTTGTCGTCCAGTTGCCGGGCGATCGCGCGCCCATCGATTATCTCTGCCATGTCAGGAATGCTTTGCGTCGTACTTGTTGATCCACTCGGCCGAAGCGGTCAGCGCGCCGAACGGATAGAAGTGCAGGCGCACGCGGCCATGCTCTTCCTGGTTGAGCTTCCTGTCGAGCGAATCGACCAGCTTGTCGGGGCCGGCGCTGCCGATGAGGTTGGTCAGCGAGACGCCGTACTTCTTCATCACGCTGGCCGAGGCGCCCACGCCGCAGCGCTTGGCGAAGCCGAGGAGGCGCTTGATGCCGGCCGGGCCCGGAACGCCGAGGCGCACCGGCACGTCGATGCCGCGTGCGCGCATCTCGCCGACCCACTCGACGATCGCGTCGTCGTCGAAGGCGAACTGGGTGACGACCAGCGGGACGATGCCGCGTTCGCGCAGCGCCGCGATCTTCTTCTCCATCCAGACCCACAAGTCGGGCTTGGAGACATTGGGGTGGCCTTCCGGATGGCCGCCGACCCCGGCGATCGTGATGCCGTGCTTCTCGAGCAGCCCGCTCTCGATGACCTGGAGCGAATCGGCGTAGGGCCCTTCGGGTTCGGGCGGGTCGCCGGCGATCAGGAACACACGCTTCACGCCCGCTTCGCCGGTGATGCGCGCGAGGTAGCCATCGAGCTCTTCCTTCGAGGTCAGCCGGCGTGCCGAGAGGTGGACGATCGGCTCGAACCCGAGCTCACGGACGAGCTTGGCCGCCTCGACCCGCTGCGCCATCTCCTCGCCCGGCAGGAACGTGACCGCGACCTGCGTGTTGGGCCGGATAAGCGGGGCGGCCTCGCGGAGGCCGTCTAGCTCCTTGGCCGTCATCTCGAGCGAATAGCCGTCGACCATGTTGCGGCGCGGCTTTTCCCAATCGGGGTGGATGGCGGCGTAGGACATCGATGTCTGCTCCTCTCTTGCGGACCGGCAAATCGGGGGGGCCATAGGCCCCTCCGAAGACGTTGACAAAGCCTCTAGCGCAGTGGGTTGTTTTCGGATAGACGAAATTTTCACACCTGCGAACAATATGGCCAACGAATGCTGCTGTTCCTTCCCGGGCTGATTTGCGACGCGCGCGTGTTCGCGCCGCAGCTCGCTGCGTTCCCGGGATCGCGGGCGGTCGACGGCTATGGCATGGCAGATTCGCTGCCCGATATGGCGCGTGTCGCGCTTGCCTTCGCGGACCGCGCTGGCGTGGAGCGATTCGACCTGTTCGGCCATTCGATGGGCGGACGCGTCGCGCTGGAGCTGTTCCGGCTGGCGCCCGATCGCGTGCGGCGGCTCGCGCTGTCGAGCACCGGCGTCCATTCGCTGGGCGAGAATGAGCCTGAGAAGCGGCGTGCGCTCAAGGCGATCGGTCACGAGCAGGGATACGAGGCACTGGTCGACACCTGGCTGCCGCCTATGGTGGCCGAGGCCAACCGCGACAAGCCGGAGCTTTACGAGCCGATGCGCCGGATGAGCCTCGATGCCGGGCAGGCGGTGTTCGACGTCCAGATCGCGGCGCTGCTCGGCCGGCCCGAGCAGGAGAGCCTGCTGCCGCGGATTTCCTGCCCGACCCTGGTCATGACCGGCGAGCTCGATACCTGGAGCCCGCCGGCTCGGCACGAGGGTATCGCCGCGGCGATTCCCGATTCCACCTTGGTCATCGTTCCGGGCGCGGGGCACATGCTGCCTCTTGAAGCGCCCGAGGCGGTGAACGAAGCGCTCGCCGGCTGGCTCGCCCGCCCGGCAGCGGACTGACACCCGACTTTCCACCCCGCCTTTAGGAGAGGCAAAGCAATGACTGAACAGACCCTGCAACAGAAGCTGGACCAGGCCGGCGACGTCGTCGACTTCCTGCGCAACCAGCAGACCGGCCCGAACGTCTATCCGGGCGTGCCGGCCGAATATTCCAACTGGCGCAACGAGCAGCGCGCCTGGTCGAAGACCGCGGTGCTCTTCAACCAGAGCTACCACATGGTCGAGCTCTACGTACGCGGCCCCGATGCGTTCAAGCTGCTCGAATACACCGCGATCAACAGCTTCAAGAACTTCGCCGTCAACAAGGCCAAGCAGTACGTTCCCGTCACCCCGGAAGGCTACGTGATCGGCGACGTGATCCTGTTCTATCTGGCCGAGAACGAGTTCAGCCTCGTCGGCCGCGCGCCGGCGATCGAGTGGGTCGAATTCCACGCGCAGTATCCGAAGGCGGACGGCAGCAAGTGGAACGTGACCGTCGAGCGTGACGAGCGCACCGCGCTGCGCACCGACGGCAAGCGCAAGAACTATCGCTTCCAGCTCCAGGGCCCGAACGCGATGAAGATCCTTGGCCAGGCGATGGGCCAGACCCCGCCCGACCTCAAGTTCTTCAATATGGCACACATCGACATAGCCGGTAAGGATGTGATCGCGCTGCGCCACGGCATGGCGGGGCAGCCGGGCTACGAGCTGTTCGGTCCGTGGGCCGACTACGAGGCGGTCCATTCGGCGCTGGTCGAAGCGGGCAAGAGCGACGGCCTCGCGCTTGTCGGCGGCCGGGCCTATTCGTCGAACACGCTGGAATCCGGCTGGCTGCCGAGCCCGCTGCCGGCGTTCTACACCGGCGACAGCCAGATGATGAAGGACTTCCGCGCCTGGGCCGGTGCCAATTCCTACGCCGGGAAGGCGTCGGTCGGCGGTTCGTACGTGCCCGACAGCGTCGAGGGCTACTACCTGACGCCGTGGGACATCGGTTACGGCCACATCGTCAAGTTCGACCACGACTTCGTTGGCCGCGAGGCGCTGGAGCGCATGGCGAACGAGAAGCACAAGACCAAGGTCACCCTCGCGCTCGATCCGGAAGATGTCAGCCGCGTGATGAGCTCGGCCTTCACCAAGGGCGACCGCGCCAAGTACTTCGAGTTCCCGAGCGCCGTGTACTCGATGCACCCGTTCGACGAAGTGAAGTGCGACGGCAAGGTGATCGGCGTGTCGACCTGGATCGGCTACTCGTCGAACGAAGGCGCGATGCTCAGCCTGGCGATGATCGATCCGGACTACGTCGAGTTCGGCAAGGAAGTGACGCTGGTTTGGGGCGAGCCCAACGGCGGCACCAGCAAGCCGACCGTCGAGCCGCACGTCCAGACCGAGATCAAGGCGATCGTCTCGCCGGTCCCGTACTCGGCCGTCGCGCGCAGCGGCTATGCCGACTCGTGGCGCCAGAAGGGCGTCGACGTCAGCGAATACGTGAACGCGTAAGCGCTCGTCGAACACTGCGACGGGGGCGGTCCGGCTTCGGCCGGGCCGCCCCTTTTTCGTGTAGACGCGGCGCCGGGCAACCTTTTCGTAACCGCGGCGCCTAACCCGATCTTTAGGAATTCCCCCTAACCGCGAGATGAGTCGATGCCTTGGCGGGACTCTTCGAAGCACTGCGGTCGGGGGGAAACATCGATGCAGACAGCGAGACCTTTCCTAACCCGCCTGGCGCGCGACGCGACGGGCAACACGCTCGCGCTCGCGGCGGCGGCGATCGTTCCATTCACGATTCTGGTCGGCTCGGGTGTCGACTTCGGCGTCGCCTACATGGCGCGCGGCAAGCTGCAGAACGCGTGCGACGCGGGCGTCCTGGCGGCCCGGCAGGCGATGGATGGCACGAATTTCACGACTGCGGTCGAAGACGAGGCCGAGCGCTTCTTTGAATTCAACTTTCCCGAAGGGACGGTTGGCGCCACCAATCTCGAGTTCGAGGTCGATCAGGACGACGCCGACGAAACGCAGCTCCTCGGTACGGCCTCGGCTACGATTCCCACCTCGCTGATGCGCATCGCCGGGATCAACGAGCTACCGATCTCCGTGCAGTGCGACGCCAAGCGCGACATGGGCCATAACGACATCCTGCTGGTGCTCGACGTCACCGGTTCGATGGCCAATGCGCCCAGCAATGGTGGCGGCACGAAGATTGGTCGCCTGCGCGACGGCGCGGCGGGCATCTTCCGCGGCCTGGAGTCCGATGACGGGTCGATCATCCGGTTCGGCATCGTGCCGTATTCGCATACGGTGAATGTGGCCCGGTCGCTGGGCAACAAGGACATCCTGCGAGAACAGCCGTACGTCGACTGGGTCTGCAATCAGTGGGGCAACAACTGCTCAGCGCAGGTGAAGACCGTTCACATCAACGACTCGAGCTGGAACATGAATCCCGGGAATTCGGGCGGCAATACGCAGAATTTCCGCACGAGCGGCAACGGCTGCATCGAGGAACGGCCTTCGGTCGGGAATTCGATGTCGCCATTTCGTATCGAGAATACGATCACACGCGCAGACGTCGACACCCAAGCGGGAAATGCCGGTAACCAGCCAGAGCTGCAGTTCGGGCGCTACGACCCGGCCATACAGGAAGCCGAAGACCAGAGCGGCTGCCCCGCGGAATCTACCAAGCTGCAGACCTATGCCGACGAAGCCGCCTTCCAGACCGCCATCAACAAGGCCACCGCGCGGGTGACCGGCGGCACCTATCACGACGTAGGCATGCTGTGGGGCATGCGGTTCATCTCACGAACCGGGTTCTTCAGTGCTGAAAATCCCACCGAGCGTGACGGCATTCCGGTCAACCAGCACATCGTGTTCATGACCGACGGCATGATCGATACCGATGATCTGACCGGGCATGACCTTTATTCCGCGCACGGGCTCGAGCGTTTCCAGCGCCGCACGCAAGGATCGGGTTCGAACACCGCACGGCACCTTTCGCGCTTTGAATCGGCCTGCAACCTCGCGAAGTCGATGGGGATCACCGTGTGGGTCATCGCGCTCGACGTGGCGGACACCGACGATGTCGAGCCGTGTGCGACGAGCAGCGAGCATTTCTACACCAGCAACGGTTCGGACCTCGAGCAGGTGTTCGAGGAAATCGGCCGCGGGATCGGGAACCTCAGGCTGACGCGATGATCCGTTTTTCCCGCATCTTTATTCGTAAGCTGCTGCGCGATGTCCGCGGCGTGACGATAGTCGAGTTCGCCTTCGTGGCGCCCGTGCTCGTGCTCATGCTGGTGGGCGGCTTCGACCTGGCGCATCAGAGTTATCTCCGGGCGATGCTGCAGGGCGCGCTCAACGACGCCGCCCGGCGCGCGGCGGTGGAGGACCCGGTCTTCATGGCGGCAGGGGGCACACTCGAGGAGCGCGTGACGTCGCTGGTGACCGGGCAAGTCGAAGACCTGGCTCCGGGCGCCACCATCACGGTCACGCAGCGAAACTTCTTCGATTTCAGCGGTATCGGAAATCCCGAGAAGCTGATGAAGGATGTCAATTCGAACGGGCAATATGATGCGGCGGACGGCGATTGTTTCGCCGATCTCGATGAGGACGGCGAGTACGACACCGACACCGGCCGCGACGGCATCGGCGGAGCGAACGACGTGGTGTTCTACGAAGCACGGCTGACGATGCCCCGGCTCGTCCCCCTGCACGCCCTCATCGGCGTTTCGCCCAATTACAATCTCGGCGCGGAAACGGCGATCCGTAACCAGCCCTACGCGGTGCAGCGCACGCCGCCGGTGGTGTGTGGAGGCGCGGCGTGACGCTTGGGGGCATACTGCCGCGCCTGTGGCGCGCCGAACGCGGCCTCGCCATGGTCGAGTTCGCTTTCGCCGCGCCGGTGCTGCTCCTGCTGATCCTCGGCGGGTTGGAACTGGTCAACTTCGCGCTCGCGCATATGCGGGTGAGCCAGATCGCCATGACCGTGGCGGACAACGCCGGCCGCGTCACCACGGGTATCGACGAAGCCAACGTCTACGAGGTCTTCGCCGGCGCCGGTGTGATCGGCGCGCCCCTCGACTTCCAGAGCAAGGGACGCGTGGTGCTCTCTTCGCTGCAGCACAATGGTCGAAAGAACAGCAACGCAGGCCAAATGATCAATTGGCAACGGTGCTGGGGCGATCTCAATGTAGCTCCTGCATATGGAACTGAAGGCACCGGACGTAAGAATGCCGATCTGGCCAACGGGATGGGACCTGCCAGCAATCGAATTGTCTCTGCTCAAGGTACGGCGGTCATGGTCGTGGAAGTGAGTTACGACTACGAACCGTTTGTGGGGTCCGACTACTTGCCAATTCGGTCACGCATTCGGCACGAAAGCGCGTTCAATGTGCGCGGCCGCCAGAACAACGACATCAGCAACACCCAGAAGCTCACGAAGCTAACCTGTAGCTGAGGGAAGGCGACACTTGGATTATCAAGTTCGGATCCAGGGGAGGGTGGGTGTTAAGAGAAGACTCCGGTGGCCCTGAGAGGTTTTTCACAGCGGAAGCTGCATTGACGAGCGCGGCGAAGCCGGCGTTCTAACCCGACAGTCATGCCCCGTGAGACGCGGGCTGGCGACGGCCCGAGTAGACTCGGCCCCGCCCATGGCGCTAGAAAACCGACATGCTCCGCGGCCTCGTCCTGGCAATCTTCCTGCTCCTGCCCCTCCAGGCGGCGGCGCAACAGTCGATTGAAGGCTCGTGGGCGTTGCGGCTGGAGGGTGCGAACATCATGCGCTGGGACCTCGATCGTGAGGACGATGCCTGGTCCGGGACCTGGGTCAAGCCGAGCTCGTTTGCCAGCGATGGCGAGCGTTTCGCCAGCATCGAGATGCCGGCGGTGGAGCGCGAAGCCGACAGCGGCCGCTCAATCGGCGATTGGGCCGAGCTGGCGTTCAAGAGCGAGAGCGGCGAAGGCGAGGGCGACGTGTTCCGGTTCCGACTGCTGAGCGCGAATCGGGCCGAGATGATCTACGCCGGCACGGGCTTGCCACCTTTCACGCTGCAACGTGTCGCCGCGGGCGCTCTGCTCGGGCCGTTCGAGAAGGGCCGGGTCTATGGCGGCGAGCAGCGTCCCGCCCAGGCCGCTTCGCCCAAGCCGCTGCCCCCGCTGGAGAAGGCCGCGCCGGCCAGGGAACCTCAGGGTCCGCCGGCCATGATCGGGCGGTAACTGGGCTCAGCCGGCTTCGAGCAGGCTCGATGTCCGCTCTAGCAGGTCCATCACGCGTGCGCGCATCGGCTCGTCGCAACGCACTTTGGGTATGGCCACCGAAAGGGCGCCGACGGGTTCTCCGCCCATGTTGACGACGCGCCCGATGCCTGTGATTCCCAGGCTGAATTCCTCGTCGGTGAACGAGAAACCGCTCTTGCGGATCTGCGCGATCTCCTTGCGGAGCGCTTTCTCGCCGGTGATGGTCGAGGGCGTGTAGCGCACCCGATCGGTCTCGGCGAAATAGCGATCGAGGTCCTCTTCGGGGAGAGCCGCGAGCATCGCCTTGCCCGAGGCGAAAGCGTGCATCTGGAAGCGGTTGCCCGTCGGCACTGCATAGCGCAGCGCCTGCTCGCTCGATTCGGTCACGAGCGCCTCGATTTCCCACCCGTCACGGACGAAGAAGCTGGTCGTTTCGTTGAGCTGGACGCGCAAGGTGCGGACCAGCGGCGCGGTGCGGTCTGCGAGCGAAAAGGGCTGCGCATGGAGCTGCAGCTTGTCGAGCCCCGGGCCGGGCGAATAGCGCCGTCCTTCGCGCAGCAGGTAGTTGCGGTCGACCAGCGTGGCGAGAAGGTAGGACAGGCTCGATACCGGAATGCCGAGCGCGGTGGCGATTTCCTGCGCCACGAGCGGGCGCGGATGCGCGACGACGTACTCGATGATGTCGAGCGTGCGAGTCGCCGACTTGACCTGGCTCGATTGCGCGGCGCCGCTGTCGCTCATGGCCCGATCCTTCCCTCCGCGATGTCCGCACCTTGGCGCAGGGCGGCCAATTTCTTCCAGGCTACAGCGGGGTCAATCTTCCCGTAACCCGCGAAGGTGCCGAACCCGCAGTCCGAGCTGGCGATCACGCGGTCCTTGCCGACGAACGCGGCGTAGCGCTCGATACGCTGGGCGATGAGCTCCGCCGTCTCGATGTAGTTCGAGCAGGAGTCGATCAGGCCGGGGGCGAGGATCTTGCCGCTCGTGTCGGCTGCTTTCCAGACGATCCACTCATGCTCGTGCCGCGGGTTGGCGGCCTCGAACAGGATCGTGGCGGGGCGCGCCGCAAGCACGACGTCGATGATCTTCTCGAGCGGGATGTCGAAATCGTGCGGGCCTTCGTAGTTGCCCCAGCATACGTGCATACGCAGCTTCTCGGGCGCGATGTTCGCGGTGGCGGCGTTGAGCGCTTCGACATTGGCCCGGATGGTCTTCAGGAACTCGGCCTCGTCCATGTCCTGGTAGCCGGTGTGGCGGCTCATCGCGAGGTCGGGGCAGTCGAGCTGGAGATCGAAGCCCGCCTCGACGATCGCCTCGTACTCGGGCCGCATCGCCTCGACCAGATCGGCCAGGTAGGCCTCGTGGCTCGGGTAGAACTGGTTCGGCTGGAATGCGGTGATGAGACCGGGGCTGGCCGAGTTCATGAACGCGGCTACGCCGTTGCCGTGCCGCTCGAGCGCGGACTTCATCCGGCGGATGTCGTCGTGGAGCGGTTGCAGGTTGACCAGCGTGACCTTGTCGATCGCGCTGGCACGCGTGAATTCCTGCGCGCCCATGATGTGGGCAAGCTTCCTGGTCAGCTCGGGCACTTGCGCGAGATCGAGCGCGGGCTTGCGCGGAGTATGCCCGCCGAAACCCGACAGGCGCTCGATGACGTAGGTCGAATAGCCGATCTTGCCGAGCTCGCCGTCGCTGACGATCGAAACCCCGGCCTCGACCTGCTTGCGCACCGCCTCGTCCACCGCGGCCTGGACCGCCCGGTCGAACTCCGCCTCGTCGTAAGCCTCGCCCTTGTCGCGCGCGAGCAGGAGCGGAACCAGCTCGGGGCCGCGAGGAAGACTGCCGACATGGGTGGTTTTGATCATGAATGCGGATATTTCATATACACGAAATTTCCGCAAGAGCGAAGGTGCGGACCGGGCTCAGAGCGCTTATCCTTAGAGCACCGAAGCCTGCTGGAGAAGACGCAGAGCCCAAGGTGGACCCTGTACCCGCCGGCCGCCGTGGTACCCCTATCGCTTGTCAGCAATCCTAACGATCGTTACCAACGCCATGGGGAGAGATCGCGTGACTGCTGGGAACGAGATTTTCGATTACATCGTCGTCGGCGCGGGCAGCTCGGGGTGCGTGGTTGCGGCGCGGCTGAGCGAGGATCCCGGGAGCAGCGTGCTGCTGCTCGAAGCCGGCGGGCGCGACGATCATCTCTATCTCAAGATGCCGCTCGCCTTCCTCAAGGCGATGCCCGATCCGCGCTTCAACTGGACCTACTGGACCGAGCCCGAGCCGCATCTGGACGGGCGCCGAATGCCTCTGCCGCGCGGCAAGGTGATCGGCGGGTCGGGCTCGATCAACGGCATGTTCGCGATGCGCGGGCATCCCAAGGATTACGACCAGTGGGCGCAGATGGGGGCGAGCGGGTGGTCTTTCACCGACGTGCTGCCGTACTTCAAGAAGTCGGAGGATTCGTGGCGCGGCGAGGGGCCGTATCACGGCAGCGGCGGACCGGTGGCGGTGCGGCCGATCGATTCCCCGCACTTGCTGCATGACGAGATGATGGCGACGGCCGAGGCCGCGGGCTTTTCGGTCAGCGACGACCTCGCGGGTGACTGCCCCGAGGGCTTCGCGCGCGGCGAGCAGACGGTGGACAAGCGCGGCCGCCGGGTCAGTGCGGCGACGGCCTACCTCAAGCCGGCGATGGGGCGGCAGAATCTCGAGGTGCGCTCGGGCGTCCTGGTGCGCAAAGTGGTGTTCGAGGGCCAGCGCTGCGTCGGCGTCGAAATCGATCACGGCGGCGAGCCGAAAGTCGTGCGCGCGCGGCGCGAGGTGATCGTCTCGGGCGGGGCCTACAATTCGCCGCATCTGCTGATGCTGAGCGGCGTCGGGCCGGCGGCGCATCTCAAGGAGCATGGCATCGCCGTGGTGCACGACAGCCCCGGCGTCGGCCGCAACCTGCAGGAGCATCCCACCGCGAGCCTCGAATGGTTCGCGAAGGAGCCGGTGACGTTCCTCAACCAGCTGCGCTGGGATCGCATCCTGCTCGGCACCGCGCGCTGGGCGCTGACCGGCAAGGGCACGATGGCGACGCAGGTCAATTCCTGCAACGTGGTGATCCGTACCGCCGAGCATCTCGAGCGGCCCGACCTGCAGATCATGGTCAACCCGATCCGCTTCGACGCGATGCCGTGGTTCCCCGGCATCCGCGCAGCGCAGGAGCATGTGTTCTGGGCCGGGCTGGTGCAGCTTCACCCGGAGAGCCGCGGGTGGGTCGAGCTGAAGAGCGCCGATCCGCGCGAGGTCGCGGCGGTGACGCTCAACGTGCTGGCGGAAGAGGCCGACCGCGAGCAGATGCGCCGCGCGGTGCGGACGGCGCGCAAGATCTACAACACACCGCCGATGGGAGACTTGCTGGCGAGCGAGAAATCACCTGGAGCCGAGGTCCAGAGCGACGAGGAGCTCGATGCCTATATTCGCGCCTCGTGCTACGTTGCGCAGCATCCGACCAGCACGTGCGCGATGGGGATGGGCGAGCGATCGGTGGTCGATCCCGAACTGCGCGTCATCGGCGTCGACGGGCTGCGGGTTGTCGATGCCTCGGTCATGCCGACGGTGCCGGGCGGCAACACGAACCTACCTTGCATCATGATCGGCGAGAAGGCAGCCGACCTGATCCGCGGGCGCAGCCTGCCGCGCGCCGAGCTGGAGAACGCCGCATGAGCCGCACCGCACTCGAACAGGCCAATCTCGACCTCGTGCTGGCGATGTTCGCGCAAGTGCTCAATCCGATGGATTCCGGCGCGGTCGACCGGTTCATCGCGCCCGATTACATCCAGCACAGCCAGCTCGCCGAACCCGGTCGCGAGGCGCTCAAGCGCTTTCTCGACATGATTCGCGAGCAGACGCCCGACGCCGTGCACGACGTGAAACGCGCTTTCGTGGATGGCGACCATGTGATCGTCCATTACCATGTGCGCCGCTGGCCCGGCGACAAGGGCTGGGCGGTGATCGACATCTTCCGGGTCGAGAACGGGTTGATCGCCGAGCACTGGGACGTGCTTCAGGACGTGAGCGAAGGCGGGCCGAACCCGAATTCGCCGTTTTGATGGTTGCCATCGATGCCGCCCTTCAATCGTCATGCTGAACTTGTTTCAGCATCCATCGTGCCATTCGACCTGGAGCGCGCAGGCTGGCGCTGCCAAGCGGTTAGGTCGGTTTCAGACCGAGGCTTCCGGGTGGGCCGAGGGATGGACCCTGAAACAAGTTCAGGGTGACGGGACAGGATGAAGCGAATGGGGTTGGTATGAGGTTTCAGGACAAGGTCGTGCTCGTGCTCGGCGGGAACAGCGGCATCGGGCTCGCGGCGGCGAAGGGGTTCGCGGCAGAAGGCGCGCGGGTCCATTTCACGGGGCGCAGCTGGCGCACGATCGAAGAGGCCCAGGCCGCGATCCCGGGCAGCATTGGCCACCAGTCCGACATCGCCGACCCCGCCGCGACCGAGGACCTGATCGCGCGGATCGAAGCCGCGGACGAGCGGATCGACGTGTTGTTCATCAACGCCGGCGTGGGCGGGTTTGCGCCGCTGCGCGGCATCACCGAATACGACTGGGACCATGTCCATTCGATCAACCTGCGCGGCGCGGTCTTTGCGCTGCAGAAGGCAGTGCGGATCATGGGGCGCGGCGGATCGGTCGTGGTGACGGGCTCGATCGGCGCCCACGGCGCGCTCGAGGGGAATGCGACATACGCGGCAGCCAAGGCCGGGCTCTACATGGCGATGAAAGTCTTCGCCAAGGAACTGGTCAAGGAAGGCATCCGCGTCAACGTGGTCAGCCCGGGGCCGATCGACACGCCGCTGCTCTACCGCAATCCGGGCATGACCGACGAGCAGGTCGCAGGTCTCAAGGACATGATGATCCAGAACATCCCGATGCACCGCATGGGTGAGAGCGAAGAGGTCGCCAAGGCCGTGCTGTTCCTCGCCAGCGACGATGCCGCTTTCATTACCGGGGCGAACCTGTTCGTCGACGGCGGCCTGATCGAGCTGCGCTGATGAGCTCCTTCAACGACACCACCCCGTTCGCGCCGCCGTTCTCGGTGCTCGACAATCCGCGGCTCGAGTTCGTGATGGAAGTGCGGCTGACATTTCCGGAAGTGCATACGATCGCGCCGCACCCCAACGGCGGCATGCGAAGTGCCGTACTCGTCTCGGGCGGCACGTTCGAAGGCCCGCGCCTCAAGGGCCGGGCGGTTCCGGGCTCGGGGGGCGACTACGCCTATTTCCGCCCCGACGACGTCGCGGTGTTCGATGCGCGGTACCTGCTCGAAGAGGAAGACGGGACAATCATCCTCCTCAACAACAAGGGCTTCCTGTGGGGCCGCAAGCCCGACACGATGCAGCGGCTGCGCGACTGGGCCTTCAACAATGGCGAGCCCGTGCCGCACGAGGACTATTACCTGCGCGGCAACCCGACGTTCGAATGCCCGGTCGGCAAGCACGACTGGCTGACCAAGCACGTCTTCGTCGGAGTCGGAGAGCGGCGCAGCGACGGCAACCTGCTGCGCTATTACGCGCTGATCTAAATCCTCCCCGAGCAAGCTGGGGGAGGATCGTTTCTCACTCCGCGGCGATGTCGTAGTCCAATCGGGGCTGGTAAGTCGCGGCGAACCGTTCGGGCAGCGCGCTGTCGGCGATGACGACGCGCTTCTCGATAAGCCATTTGCCGTCGCGCTTGACCAACCGGTCGTACTCGCGGCCGTGCTCGGCGACCTGCGGCGGGGCCTTGGGATCGGGGTTGAGGATGCCGGTCCACAGGAATCTCGCCGTGGCGCGGTCGCCGTTCACATCGATCACGGGATTCGACAAAACCATGTGGAACACGCCGCGGTTGGCGACGCTGTCGCCTTCCTCGTCCATATTGGCGTAGAGCGCTTCGATCTCCTCGCGGCCGGTCGAGACCACGCCGTTGACGTCGAACACCGCATCCTCGGTGTAGTAGTCCCCAAACGCGCCCGCGTCGTTCGTGCCGAGGTGCGCGTAGTAGCGCGTGACCATGTCCTCGATGGCGATGCGATCGGCGAGCACGCTGTCGCCCACTCCCTCGCCCGGGCCTGCCGCGAGGCCCGGCACATGCGGCCCCGCCAGCGACCCCACGACGATTCCGCCCACCGCCGCTAGCGCGGCTACCCAGTTTCTCACCATGATCCGGTCCTCCCACCTCTTGCGGAAGGAGAGTGCCGCCGATCCTGCGCAATCGCAAGCTGGCGCGGCTGTCGACAAAGAGGTGGACGAGCCGGGCGCATTCGCTGGACGAAGTCAACGGACGGGGTTAGCTTTTCCCCGCGGACGGAGAGGACCGAGCCGCCTCGACAAATAAAACGATAACACTTGGGGGAGTTCGCAAGATGCCTGCATACTTCGCGCTAGCCACGTCGGTCGGCCTGCTCGCCGTCCTCGACACCTGGCTTTTCGTCGGCCCATTGGCGGCGGTGCTGCCGGGTCTGGTCTGGATATCCTTCATTGCCTGGGGCTGCCACTTTCACTCGGGCGGCGGGGTCAAAGGCAGCACCACAGCCATCGTCGGCATGAGCTTCGGCGCGCTGGTCGGCATGGTCGCGGTGATGCTCGCGGGCGGCGCGCTCGCCGGCCTGGGCGACCTGGCCGCGCCGATCGCAGTGGGCCTCGGCGCCGCGGTGATTTGTCTTGCAAGCAAGGTTCCGCTTCTCGCGGTCATTCCGGCGAGCGTGTATGGTTTCGCTTCGGTCGCCGGACCGATCCTGCTGGCGGGCACCGCGCCTGAAGCGGCCATCCTGCCCGTCATCGCCTCCGTGGTGATCGGCGCCCTGTTCGGCTTCGTCTCCGAATGGCTGGCCAATGCGCTGACCAAGAAGACGCCCGAAGCCGCAGCCGCGACCGAAGCCGCCTGAACGCGACGCTCCGCCGGGTCGAGCCCGGCGGAGCCTGTCAGGCACCGCGCCGCTCGAGGGCAAGCCGCAGCGCCGTGATTTCCTCGCGCAAGGCAGCCAACTCCGCCGCTCCCGCTACCGGGCCGCTCGACGCTTCGGCATCGCGGCCGATGAAGAAGCTGGCGATGGTGGCCGTCAGGTAGCCGAGCACTCCGAGGCCGTAGAGCGAGAGCAGCAGCGCGAGCACGCGGCCTTCGACGGTGGCCGGCCAGAACTGGCTGCCGATCGTGGTCAGCAACATGCCGGTCCACCACAGTGCATCCCAGTAATCCGCGAAGCCGCCCTCGACCTCGCCGGCCGGCTCGAAGCTCAGCATGCCGGCGGCTCCGAGCGCGAGGACGAGCGCGGTGAGGCCTCCGACATAGCCGAACTGGCGCCGCCGCAGCGTGGCGCGAAGCGCGTTCATGCTGCGGTTGGCTGTGCCCACGATCCGCACCAACCGAACGCCGCGCAGGGCCCGTGCCGCGCGCAGCACCGCGAAGGCGCGGAACAGCCTCAGCGCGGGCACGACCAGCGCGATCAGGGTCAGCCAGTTGCGCTTGAGGAAGGGGCGCTTGGCGGGGGCGAGCGTGAAGCGGACGACGAATTCCGCGATGAACACGATCCAGATCGCAGTGCCGAGCGTGACGAGCAGCGCGGTGCTGCCCATCGTCAGCTCGATCACGACGATGACCAGCCACGCGAGGCTCAGAAGCAACATCGGCGTGCGAAGCCAGTCGTCGAGCTGCTTGAGTGTGCGCCACCTTTCCATGCGACCGGTCATACTTGTCTCCCTTCTCCCTAGGAGACGCGTCAGTGCCGTCGATGGTGCCCGTGCCCTCCTCGCGATTGATGGGCATCAAAGCGCGCGACAGCGGGGCGGGGCATTGTCAATTATCGGAGGACCATATGCGCCACGACGGCACCTTGGGTCGTTACAGCAATCTCTCGATAGCCCTGCATTGGCTGATGGTGCTTTTGTTCGTCGCGGCCTACGCGACGATCGAGCTGCGGGAGATCTATCCGAAGGGCAGCGCTCCGCGCGAAGCGCTGAAGAGCTGGCACTTCATGATCGGCCTGTCGATCTTCGCGCTGGTGTGGATTCGCATCGTCGCTCGGATCGCCTTGCCGGCCCCAGACCCGCTCGATGAGCCGCTGTGGCGAAGCGCGCTCGCGAAGGCGATGCACCTTGCGCTCTATGCGCTGATGGTGGCGATGCCTCTGGCCGGGTGGATGATCCTCAGCGCCGAGGGCGATCCGATCCCGTTCTTCGGCCTGAGCCTGCCCGCGCTCACCGCGCCCGACCCCGCGCTGGCGGAGCGGGTCGAGGAGCTTCACGAGCTCGGCGGGACGATCGGCTATTGGCTGATCGGGCTCCACGCCGCGGCCTCGCTGTTCCATCACTATGTCCTGAAGGACCGACTGATGGCGCGGATGCGGCCCGCGCGATCCTGACCGCGATGTCGCGCGCTCAGTAGAGGACGCGGCGGCGTATCATCTTCCAGGCATAGACGATCTGCGCAGCCAGCACGACCGCGAGCACGGCTGTGGCAATGCGCAACTCGGGACTATCGAGCAGGAGCGAGGTGCCGTTCGCCAGCTCGTAGACGTTGGTGAACGCTATCAGCGTCACCTGCGCCACGAAGAAGCGCAACGCCCAGCGCGACTGGAGCAAGAGCGACACCGCCCCTGCCACGCCCGCGAATGCGCCGAGGTCGGCCACGAGGGTAATCCACAGCGGTTGCGCCTCGAAAAAGGCAAGGTCCTCCGGGTCGAGGGGGGGAAGCTGGCTGGTCTGCACGCCGATTGCCAAGGCTATGCCCCACGCGTTCCAGAGCACGAGCAGGACCCCGACCACCCACAAGTGGCTAGGCGCCTTGGACGGCTCTTCGCGGACATTTCCCCCTGCCACGCGAGAAAGATGCGCCAATTACATGATTTTGCAAGTCGTTTTGGTAAGTTACGACAGGCTTGCCGTTAATACTTATTAACGCATCTATTTCGTGCACTCGCTCAAAGTCGGTCGGGAGCTCCGTCGAGAAGGATCGTCTTGGTTTCGAGATAGGGCCACAGCCCTTCCTCGCCGCCTTCGCGCCCTATGCCCGACTGCTTGAACCCGCCGAACGGCATGCCGAATTCCATCCGCATCCCGTTCTGGCCCATCACACCCGTGCGGATGCGGCGGCTGATGTCGTAGGCGGCCTGGACGTCGCTGGTCAGCACCGAGCCGTTGAGGCCGTAGTTGCTCTCGTTAGCGATGCGGATGGCATCTTCCTCGTCCTCCGCCGGGATCAGGCACAGCACGGGCCCGAAGATTTCCTCCTGAGAGATGCGGCTCCGATTGTCGACGTTCGCGAACAAGGTGGGCTCCATGTAATAGCCCTTGTTGAGGTGCGCCGGGCGCTGGCCGCCGGTGACAAGATCGGCGCCGCTCTTCTTGCCTTCCTCGATGTACATCTCGACCCGCTCGAGCTGCCGCTTCATCGCCAGCGGCCCGAGCTGGGTGTCGGGCGCTTCACTGTGGCCGATCTTGATGCCTTTCATCACCCCCGCGATGGCTTCGGCCAGCTCGTCGTGCCGGTGCTTGGGAACGATCGCGCGGCTGAGCATCGCGCAGACCTGCCCGCTCATCACCGTGATGGTGTTGCCGAGGATGCCGGCGGCCGCTTCGATCGGGAAATCGTCGCGCACGATCGCCGCCGACTTCCCGCCGAGTTCCATCGTGCAGCGGGTCATCTTCGCGCCGCACACGCTGGCGATGTGCATCCCGGCCGCGCTCGATCCGGTGAAGCTGACCTTTTCGATGCCGGTGCTGCGGATGAGATGGTCGGACGCTTCGCGCTCGGCCGGCACGAGGTTGACGGCGCCTGCGGGAAGACCGGCCGCCTCGGCCGCTTCGGCGAGGATGTAAGCCTCGAGCGGTGTCTCCGGCGAGGGCTTCATGATGATCGGGCAGCCCGCAATCAGTGCGTAGAACACCTTGTTGGCCATAATGCCGAACGGCGCGTTCCACGGGGCGATGCCGACGACGACGCCGACCGGCTCGCGCGCGATCACCGCGGTATCGACGACCTGGCCCTTCATCTGCTGCGTCCAGGCGAAGCTCTCCCCCAGCGCGGCAATCCCGCGCAGCCCCGCTACCGCACCGCCGTGCATGATCGGGGCGAAGCTGGCGAGGCCGCCGATCTGGGCCGTCCAGGCGAGCGACAGCTCGGGAACGCGTTGCTCGAGATGATTGATCATCTCCATCAGCTTGGCGCCGCGCTCGGCCGGCGGGGTGGTCGGCCAGGGTCCGTGATCGAACGCCTCGCGCGCGGCTGCCACCGCGCGGTCCATGTCCTCCGGGCCTGCCTCGGCCGTCCGGGCGACGACTTCCTCCGAGTTCGGATTGACGATCTCGAGCTGCTGCCCGCTTGTCGCCGCGACCCACTCGCCGCCGATATAGAGCTTGTCGGGATGTCGGATGTTCACGCCTGCGGGGGTCATTGAGTTTCTCCTGTATCCATCGACTGCGTCATTGCGAGCTTTGCTCCAATCACGAGACCTAGGTTCATGGCTTAGAAATTGGACAGAATCGTCAGACTGCGTGTGTCGAGCGGCTTGCCTTCGCGCTGCAGCTGCAACTCGCGGGCGCGGACCTTCCTTTGCTCGTCGATCAGGAACGCGTGGATCGCCGTGATCTGCTCTGGTTTGAGCACGTCGTCGAAGCGAGGCATTCCGTTCGGCGTCAGCAATCCTTCGAGCACGATCCTGTCGAAGACATCGTGCGTCCCCGGCTGCATCCGCCGCAGATCGGGCAGCGGGGCGCGCGGCTGGTTGGAATGGCAGATCGAGCAGTTCTCGGTGAACAGGCCCGATCCCATGGCGATCGTCGCCGGAGTGACGCCGGGAAGCTGCGCGGGCGGCTCGGGCGCCGGCTGCAAAGGCGGCAGGTCGTCGGGCATGCGCACTTCCTCGCCGCCCAGCTTGAACACCAGGATGCGGTTCGCGTTGCCCTTCGAATAGGCGGCTGCATAAGGCGGCACGAAGCCCCACCCGCCACCGCCCCACCCGGTCTGCACGGCGATGTACTGCACGCCGTCGACCTTGTAGGTCATAGGCGCCGCCAGGATCGAGCGGCCGGTGTCGATGCTCTTCAGGACGGCGCCGGTGTCGGCATCGCGCACGATCACCTTTCCGGCGAGCGTGCCGTGAACCACCAGACCGCCGGCCGTCGACAGAACGCCGCCGCGATCCTGCCAGCCGTCGAAGTCAGCCGCCCATTTCGTCTCGCCTGTAAGCGGGTCGATCGCGCGCAGCTCCGAGCTATAGGGCTTGTCGAGCACCTGCTGCCACTGCGGCAGTGCTTTCACCGCTTGCTGCATCGGCGGCGGCAGCGTGGCGAGCGCCGCTTCGAGATCGGCAGTGAAGATCAGCGCGGCGGCTGGATTGAGGAAGCGTTCCCGGTGCGGCGGATTTTCCTGCCCGGGCGGAATGAACATCAGGTTGCCCATGTCCACCACCGCCGCGAAGTAGAGGTTGCGGCTCGGATCGTACGCCGCGGGGTGCCAGTTGCGCGCGCCCGAGCTCGCCGGGAAGACGATTTTCGGGCCGGTCGAGTAGTCGGAGAACTCGGGCGTCAGGTTCGGCTTGCCGGTTTCGAGGTTCCACCCGCTCGCCCAGCTCGTGCGCGTGATCGCGTTGGCGGCGAGCGGCTTGCCCGTCTCGCGATCGACCACGAAGAAGAACCCGTTCTTCGGCGTGTGCAGGATGACGGGCCGGCGGGCCCCGCCGACGTCCAGCTCGGTGAATACCATCGGCTGCGTCGCGGTCAGATCCCACGAATCTTGCGGCGTCTCTTGAAAGTGCCACTTCATCTCGCCGGTCGCGCGGTCGAGCGCGACGAGCGAGTTGAGGTGAAGGTTGTCGCCTCCCCTGGGCGACCGCGTGTGCAGCGGATAAGGGCCGCCGTTGCCGACGCCGATCACGACCTGGTCGAACACCGGATCGTAGGCAATCGCGTCCCACACGGTACCTCCGCCGCCGATGTCCCAGCGGCTCTCGGGATCCCAGGTCTTGATCGCGGCGTCGAGGGCTTCGCTTTCCTGCGCGCCCTCGGCGGGATCGCGGGGAACAGTATAGAAGCGCCACTTCTCGTCGCCGCTGCGCACGTCGTAGGCCGTGACGTAGCCGCGCGCGTCGTACTCGGCGCCGGCATTGCCGATGATCACGAGACTGCCCGCGATCTCGGGCGCGCCGGTGATCGTGTAGCCGCGCTTGCGGTCGGCGATCGTGTCCTTGCGCCACATCACCGCTCCGCTGGTCCGGTCGAGCGCGTAGAGATAGCCGTCCAGCGACGCGACGAAGACCTTGCCGTCCGCCACCGCGACGCCGCGGTTCGCCTGGTCGCAGCAGGTGAAGCGGTTGACCTGCATGTCGACTTCGGGCTCGAATTTCCACAGCTCCTCGCCAGTAGCCGCGTCGAGCGCGTAGGTGCGACCGAGGTTGCCCGAGGTGTACATAACGCCATCGATCACGACCGGCGTCGCCTCTTGCACGCGCGCGGTGCCGAGGTCGTATTCCCAGGCGAGACCGAGCTCGCCGACATTACTCTTGTCGATGTCCGTCAGCCGCGAGAAATGGCTGCCCGCCCAGTCGCCGCCCGGGTTGTCCCAGTCTGCGCCCGCGCCATAGACCGACGTGTCGACCTGCGGCGCCTCGCTCCCCTGGGAGCATGCGGCGAGCGCCAGCAACGCGGCGGCGAGCCACTTCCTCATTTCGGCCACAGGTGCTGGTGCTGCTCGAGCACCGAGCGCAAGGTGCGCGGCTTGCGGCCGGTCACGCGCTCGACGTCATTCGAGACGACATCCATGAAGCCTTCGCGGATCGACTGGCCGAAGGTGACCATGCCCTCGCTCGCCCAGGGGATCGGCCCGTCGGGCACGACGTCCGAGGCCTTGCGTGGCACGCCGAGCGAATCGAAGTAGGCATACATGCCCTCGT
Source organism: Pseudomonadota bacterium (assembly GCA_023433305.1). Lineage (GTDB taxonomy): Bacteria > Pseudomonadota > Alphaproteobacteria > Sphingomonadales > Sphingomonadaceae > Croceibacterium_A. Next base: position 37,627 of record JAEZCZ010000050.1, read on the forward strand.
CGTCGACCGGCTCGATCACGATCGGCTTGCCGGCCATTTCGGACACCAGCGCCATCGCGTCGGGCAGAGTCCACAGCTCGGGCCCCGTGACGTCATAGGCTGTGTTCGCGTGCCCGTCCTGCGTCAGCACGCCGACGGCGATCGCGACGCAGTCGTCGCGGCTAACGATCGGCACGCGGCCCTCGCCGGCGTTCTCCGGCTTGTGCCCCGCCTGCAGCGCGGGGATCGCCATCGCCGTCGCCACCGCTTCAGCGTAGAGGCTGTTGCGCAAGTGCGTCCACGCGACGCCCGAGGCCTCGATCATCTGCTCGGTCGCGAGGTGGTCGAGCTGTTCGACCCCGGGGTTGCCCGGCGCGCCGCAGCCGAGGACCGAGGTGTAGACGACGTGGCGCACGCCGTTGGCGACCGCCGCCTCGACCGCGGCGGTGTGCTGCTCGACGCGGCTGCCGACGCGCACCGTCGAGATCAGCAGCATCTTCTCGCCGCCTTCCATCGCCGTCTTAAGCGAGGCCGGATCGTCGAAGTCGGCCCGCCGGACCGACGCCCCGCGCTCGGCGAGGTCGGCCAGCCCCTCCGGCGTGCGCGACAGAAGGATGAGGTCTTCCGCCGGCACCTTGTCCAGCAACAGCTTCGCCGCCGCATTGCCGAACTGGCCGGACGCGCCGGTGACGATGATCTTGCCCACGTTTCCTCTCCCGTTCTTGGCGGCAATCATAACGAGTGTTACGGTCGTGGCAACAAAAGGGAGAGACCGCGTTGACCAAGCTTTCGATCGAAGACCGCCTGGGCCTGCAGGACCTGATCGCGAACTATTCGTGGGCGCTCGACACGGGGGATGCGGAGGGGCTGGTCGCCTGCTTTACCGAGGACTGCGTGATGAGCGAGGAGGTCTTCGAGGACCCCGACGTGTGGGAGGGCCACGACGGCATCCGCGGCCTGATGAACCACTACGCCAACGCCCCCGGCTTCCCGGGCCGCCAGCATCACGTGACGCAAATCCAGTACATCCCGCAGGACGAGGGCAGCGTGAAAATGCGCAGTTTTGCGTTCGTTACGGAGTGCGAGGGGGAGCCGCCGTACACCTTGCGGTTCGCCGGCTGGTACGACGATCACGCGGTCAAAGCCGCCGACGGCCGCTGGCGCTTCAAACGCCGCATTGTCCGGCTGTGGGACGGCGAGGTGCTCAAGAACTTCCCTGGCCGTGGCGAATGGGTTGCGAGGAAGCGGCCGGAGTCGCTAATCATCAGGCGGTAGGAGGATTGATGGGTCGCTACACTGTCCACTTGGTCGGCGAATCAAAGTGCCAAGAGGATATTGGCTACCTGCGCGTCGGCCAGCGGGTCGAACTCCTGGCGGAACCGACCAACGCGGCCGATCCGATGGCAGTGCGATGCGCCGATCTTGCTGGTGCCACGCTTGGATACCTCGCGCGTGACGATTGGTCCTATCGGGTCTTCCACGAGGGCACCAAGATGTTCGCCCGCGTCAAAAACATCACGGGCGGCACTAAAGGCAAGAAGATGAGGGGTGTGGTGCTCGAAGTCTTCACTGCAAAGGATGCAGAAGCGGCAGAGGCTGCGCATGCTGCTAGGTTGGAACGCAGGAGAGGCTGCCTCGGCGTCTAGAGTTATCTTCGCGGCGCCAGCACCCAGCCGAGGACGAGGCCGCGATCGAGCGGCTGCGCGGCCTCGGTCAGCTCGCGCACCGTCCGGTCGTCGACCGGCGCATAGCCGGCCTCGCGGCCGACGTCCTCGATCAGCAGCGCGTCGGCCGGACGGCTGACACCGACCACGAACGCGGGGCGCTTCGCGAACACCGCGCGGGCGAAACGGATGCGGTCGCCTTCGATCGCCAGCGCCTCGCCGAGATGGGCCTGGGCGAAGCGTCGCCCGGCCGCGAGCGACGGGTCGTGGAGCAGCACGGGGT
>JAEZCZ010000012.1 GCA_023433305.1 Pseudomonadota bacterium
TCGACATGGCGACCGGGCGGCCGATCGTGAATCCGGAAGCGCGTTACGATCGCACCGGGCAGCCGTTCATCGGCACGCCGGGCGCGGGCGGCGGGCATAGCTGGCACCCGATGGCGTTCCATCCGGGAGAAGGGCTGGTCTACATTCCGGCGATAGAGGCGGCGTTCCCGTACTTCCCGGAAGCGGGATGGAAGCCCGATCCCAATCGCGGAATGAACACCGGCCTCGACCTTTCGGCCGGGGCGATGCCGGCCGACCCGGCGGCGCGCGAAGCGGCAATCGCTGCGACCAAGGGCGCGCTGATCGCCTGGGACCCTGTGACCCAGCAGGAGCGCTGGCGCGTGCCGCATTCGGGGCCGTGGAACGGCGGATTGCTCGCGACCGGCGGCGGGCTTGTGTTCCAGGGCTCCGGACAGGGCCAGTTCGCCGCCTACTCGGCCGCCGAGGGACGCCGGCTCTGGTCGTTCACGGCGGGGACCGGGATCATCGCCCCTCCGGTGACTTACACCGTGAACGGGGAACAGTACGTGGCGGTTCTGGCCGGCTATGGCGGCGTCTGGCCGCTCAGCCCCAGCGGCCTCCTGTCGGGACAGGAGCGGCCGTTGCCGAACCTCGGCCGGCTGCTGGTGTTCAAGCTCGGCGGGGCCGCAGCGCTGCCGCCGGCGCCGAGCGCCGAGCGACTTCCGCTCGATCCGCCGCCGTTCCGCGGGACCGAGGCGCAAGTAGCGGCGGGGTCGTACGCCTTCGGCCGCTACTGCAGCCAGTGTCACAACGACGCAGCGGTCGGCTCGACGGTGCTGCCCGACTTGCGGCGCAGCGCCGCACTGGAGAACCGCGACACCTGGATGGCGATCGTCCACGACGGCGCACTGAAGGATAACGGCATGGTCAGTTTCGCGCCTTCGCTCAGCCGCGACGAGATCGAAGCTATTCGCCACTACGTGATCAAACGCGCCAACGAGGACAAGGCGTTGGAAACCCGCGCCTCGTCGCGAGGTGGGGCACCGCCTCCCGCGTAGGATTAGACAGGCATCGTAACGGCCGTTAGAAATGGGGTTAATGGCCAGCCGCGGGCCGCTTTGCTAGAACCGCGGGAAACAGATTCGCTCGGGAAAGGACCCCCACATGAACGAGATGACCACCATCGATCGCACGCAGCGCGAGTATTCCGATGCCGTGAAGAAGGCGCTGGCTCGCGCCCCGCAACTCTACATCAACGGGGAGTGGGTCGACAGTTCGGGCGGCGAGACAATCGATGTCGAAGACCCGTCCTCGGGCAAAGTAATCTCGAAGTTCGTCGAGGCCACCGACAAAGACATCGATCGCGCCGTCGCTGCCGCGCGGGCGGCCTTCGATGACGGCCGCTGGCGCAACCTGCCGCCGGTGGTCCGCGAGAAGACGATGCACAAGATCGCCGACCTGATCGATGCGCACGCCGAGGAGCTGGCCGAGCTCGAAGCGATCGACGTGGGCAAGCCGAAAGGCATGGCCGGCGCGGTCGACGTCCCCGGCGCTGCGGCGCACTTCCGCTACATGGCCGGCTGGGCCGGCAAGATCGGCGGCGAGACCCAGGCGCCTTATTCGATGCCGGGCGGCATGATGTTCGCCTATACGCTCAAGGAGCCGGTCGGCGTCTGCGCGCAGATCGTGCCGTGGAACTTCCCGCTGCTGATGGCCTGCCTCAAGATCGCCCCGGCCCTGGCGGCAGGCTGCACCACGGTGCTCAAGCCCGCCGAGCAGACCAGCCTGACCGCGCTGCGTCTCGCCGACCTGATCAACGAGGCCGGTGTGCCCGCGGGCGTGGTCAACATCGTCACCGGTTACGGCCACACCGCCGGCGACCGCATGGTCAGGCACCCCGACGTGGACAAAGTCGCGTTCACCGGCTCGACCGAGATCGGCAAGCTGATCAACCGCAACGCCACAGAAACCCTCAAGCACGTCACGCTGGAACTGGGCGGCAAGAGCCCGGTGGTGGTGATGCCCGACGTGGATGTCGCCGAAACCGCGCCGGGCGTGGCGGGCGCGATCTTTTTCAACTCGGGCCAGGTTTGCGTCGCCGGCAGCCGGCTGTACGCGCACAAGAGCGTGTTCGACAAAGTCGTCGAAGGCATGGCCGAGACCGCTGATTTCTGGGCTCCGCGTCCTTCGCTCGATCCTGCCGCTCACATGGGCCCGCTGGTCAGCAAGGAGCAGCATGAGCGTGTGCTCGGCTACATCGAGGCCGGCAAACGCGACGGCGCCAGCGTGTTGATGGGCGGCGATGTTCCGTCGAACGACGGCGGGTACTACGTCAGCCCGACGATCCTCACCGACGTGAACCCGCAGATGAGCGTGGTCCGCGAGGAGATCTTCGGCCCCGTCGTCGTGGCGCAGCGGTTCGAGGACCTCGACGAGGTGGTCAAGGAAGCCAACGACACCCAGTACGGCCTGGCAGCCGGCGTCTGGACAAAGGACGCCAGCGCCGCGCACCGCATCGCCAGCCAGCTCAAGGCCGGCACCGTATGGGTCAACTGCCACGCGATGATCGACCCGGCGCTGCCGTTCGGCGGCTACAAGGAAAGCGGCATCGGCCACGAACAGGGCCGCCTGGGCCTCGAGGCCTACCTCGAAACGAAGTCGGTGCTGATGAAGCTGTAGGGGATCGGAGCGGCCTCGTGCCGCCCCGCTGCCCACCTCCTCGCCACCCTGCACTTGTTTGGGGCTTATCCCGTTCAGACAAGCAAGCTCTGAGCACGGATAAGCCCTGAACTTGGAGTTCAGGGTGACGAGTTGGGATGGTATCGGGTAGCCCGCTCGCGATTGCTTCAAAAGCTAGGTAACCAGGGAACCACTCTTGCCGATCGACCTTGCCAAAATCCGCGCCATCGACGTCCACGTTCACGCGGAGCTTTCCTGCCACGATCCGGAAGACCCGGTGATGGGCCAGTTCTTCGATGCCGCCAGCGCCTACTTCAAGGCGCCGCGCGAGCGGCCGAAGATGCCCGAGACCATCGAGATCTATCGCGAGGCCCAGATCGCGCTGGTGCTGTTCACGGTCGATGCCGAAAGCGGCATGGGGGCGAAGCGCGTCTCAAACTACGAAGTGGCCGAACAGGCGGCGAAGAACGATGACATCTGCATTGCCTTCGCCAGCATCGACCCGCACAAGGGCAAGTACGGCGCCCGAGAGGCCCGAGATCTGATCGAGAACTATGGGGTCAAAGGCTTCAAGTTCCATGGCATCGCGCAGAATGCGCATCCGGCCGATCGGATGGCTTACCCGATCTACGAAGTAATCGCCGAATACGGCATGCCGGCGATCTTCCACACCGGCCACTCGGGCATGGGCACCGGCATGCGCGGCGGCGGGGGCATGCGGCTCAAGTACGGAGAGCCGATGCTGATCGACGACGTCGCGGTGGACTTCCCCGACATGAAGATCATCCTCGCCCACCCGTCGTGGCCGTGGGTCGATCAGAGCCTGTCGATGGCACTGCACAAGGACAACGTATTCATCGACCTTAGCGGCTGGAGCCCGAAGTACTTCCCCAAGCAGGTGATCCAGTACGCCAACACTCAGCTCAAGCATAAGATGCTGTTCGGCAGCGACTTTCCGCTGATCCACCCGGACAAGTGGATCGCCGCGGCCAAGGAAGTTGGCTTCCGCGAAGAAGTGATGCCGGGGATCATGAAGGACAACGCCGCCAAGGTGCTGGGGTTGGCGTGAGCGATCCCACCGACATCCGCGCGTGGCAGCGGCTGTCGGAGCGCATCACCACCTCCGGGCGCCTGCAGCCCGCGGATGTGGCGCGGCTCGCGGCTTTGGGCGTGCAACATGTCATCAACCTGGCGATGTCCGACCACCCCGAAGCGCTCGCCGAAGCGCCGGCGTTGTTCGCCGAGCACGGCATCGCCTACACTCACATTCCGGTGCCGTTCGATGCGCCCACGGACGAGCACTACGATTCCTTCGTCCGCGCGCTCGAGGGCGACGAGGGCGCGACCCACGTGCATTGCATCGCCAACTGGCGCGTCTCGGCCTTCTTCTACCGCTGGCACCGCGACGCTTGCGGGATGGCGGAGGGTGAGGCACGAGCCTTGCTGGAGCGGCAGTGGTCGCCAGAGACGCATGACCATCCGGCCGCGCCGGCTTGGGCGGCGTTCATAACGGAGAGAAAAGGCTGATGGATTTCGGTGGGCAGCATATCGTCGTCACCGGGGGATCGAGCGGGATTGGCCTAGTCACGGCGCGGTTGCTGGCGAAGCGCGGCGCGGCGGTGACGCTGATTGCCCGGCGCAGCGATCAGCTCGAGGCCGCCAAGCAGGACATGGGCGGGCGCACCGCCTGGGCCGCGGCCGATGTCGGCGACAAGGCGCAGCTCGAGGCGGCGCTCGATGCGGCGGTCCACCAGAACGGCCCGATCCACGGCCTGTTCGCCAACGCCGGGCTGACCGGCGGGTTCACGCCCGCCGTCCACTTCGACCCGCAGGTTTTCGAAGACACGATCCGCCTGAACCTGACGAGCGTGTTCTGGGCGATCCAGAGGGTCCTGCCGGCGATGATCGAGGCCCGGAAGGGCGCGATCCTCGTCACCGGCAGCATGGGCTCCAAGCGGGGCATGGCGATGAACCCGGCCTATGTCGCCAGCAAGCACGGCGTGCTCGGGCTGACGCGCGCGATCGCGGTCGAGATGGCGCCGCACGGAATTCGCGCCAATTGCGTGATCCCCGGCTTCATCCGAACCGAAGCGCTTGACCGTATCCCGCCTGAACAGCAGGGCAAGATCGCCGCGCGCGTGCCGCAGCGGCGCATGGGGAGTCCGGAAGAACTCGCCGAGGTCGCAGCGTTCCTGCTGAGCGACGCCGCGAGCCATGTGACCGGGCAGGACTGGGCCGTCGATGGCGGCGTGCTCGAAAGCATCGAGGTCTGATCATGGCGTTGAAATACTATCACGCCGAGCCGCTGGCGAACTCGCTCAAGTCGATGATCCCGCTCAAGGAGAAGGGGCTCGCCTACGAGAGCCACTACGTCGACCTGCACAAGTTCGAGCAGCACTCGGACTGGTTCGTGGCGATCAACCCCGAAGGCCAGGTGCCGGTGCTCGACCATGACGGCACGATCGTCACCCACACCACGGTGATCAACGAATACCTGGAGGATGCCTTCCCCGACGCCGACCCGGCCGACGGGCCGCAGCGGCCGCGCGATCCGGTCGGCGCCGCACGGATGCGATACTGGAACAAGTTTGTCGACGAGCACGTGATGAACCACGTCTCGATGCACGGTTGGCACCGGCTGGTCGGCGTGATCGCGCGCAATATCGACGAGGGCACCTTCGAAGAACTGCTGAGCCACATCCCGCTGCCCGACCAGCGCAAGAAATGGGCGACCGCACGCTCGGGCTTCTCCGAGGCGGACCTCACCATGGCCAGCGAGAAGATCGACTATGCGCTCGCCAAGGTCGAGAAGCAGCTCGGCGAAACCGCGTGGCTGGCCGGCGCGGCATACACGCTCGCCGACATCAACTTCTATTCGCACTGCGGGATGATGGTGGAGCGGATGTTCCCCGAAAAGGAGGTCGCCGCGAACTACCCGCGCCTGGTCGAATGGCGCGAGCGGGTAACCGCGCGCCCCGCTGTGGCCGAGGCGCTGAAGAGCGAGGATCGCACCCAGCCGGGTCTGAGGACATGGAGCGGCGACCGGTAACAGGCAGGAGAACCAAGAATGCGCGCATGGAGGCTTCCGGCAGGATCCGATGGGTTCGACAAGCTGGCCCTCGAGGAATTGCCCGACCCTTCGCCCGGCCCAGGCGAAGTGCTGATCCAGATCCGCGCCTGCTCGATCAACTATCGCGACTTCGCGGTGGCGGCGGGCAAGTATTTCGGCGGCGCGCTCAAGGCACCGGCGATCCCGCTGAGCGACGGCGCGGGCCAGGTCGTCGCGGTCGGCGGGGCGGTCAAGCACTTCAGCGAAGGCGACCGCGTGCAGGGATCGTTCTTCACCCAGTGGGAAGACGGTCCCCCTAAAGGCGGCCCGGCGCTCGGCGACGGGTTCTCGCCGGGCATGCTGGCGGAGCTCGTGGTGCTTCCGGAGAGCGCGGTCGTCCCGATGGCCGAGAGCCTCGACTACGCGCAGGCCGCGTGCCTGCCCTGCGCCGGGGTGACCGCGTGGAACGCGCTCTACGAAGGGCCGCGGGCGCTGGTGCCGGGGGTGAAAGTGCTGGTGCTGGGCAGCGGCGGCGTGTCGATGCTGGCGCTGCAAATCGCGCGCGCGGGCGGGTGCGAAGTGATCGCCACTTCCTCCTCCAACGAGAAGCTGGAACGCATCAAGGCGCTCGGCGCCGCGCACGTCGTCAACTACAAGGACATGCCCGACTGGGGCCGTTACGTCGGGCAGGAGCTCGGCGGCGTGGACAAGGTGGTCGAGGTCGGCGGCGCGGGCACGGCTGAGCAGTCGATGATGGCACTGCGCAGCCAGGGCGAAGTTGCGTTCATCGGCGTCCTTTCTCCCGAAGGCGGGCCGAACCCGCGCGCGCTGATGATGAGCGCCGGATCGATGCGCGGCATTTTCGTCGGCTCGGCGGCGATGGCGCGGCGCCTCAATGCAGCGATTGACGCCAACGGGATCGAACCGCTGATCGGCGCGCGCTTCGGCTTCGAGCAGGCAAAAGAGGCCTATGCGCACGCCTGGGGTCCGGATAGCTTCGCCAAGACGGTGATCGAGCTTTGAGCATGCTCCTCGTCATTGCGAGGAGCGCAGCGACGAAGCAATGCAGATGCGGCGGTGCGTGACGCCCTGGATTGCTTCGCTGCGCTCGCAATGACGAGACATAGCAGGTAGGAGAGGAGCCATGTGGGAAGTGCGCGTCACGCCGTCCGGCGATTTCGACAATCACGCGCGCGAATACGCGCATATTCAGGTGGAGCCGCTGTCGGGCGCGATGGGCGCTGAAGTGGTCGGGGTGCGCCTTCCCGACCTGAACGACGCGGCTTTCGAGGAGCTCAAGCAGGCGCTCTATCGCCACAAGATGATCTACCTCAGGGATCAGCACCTGACCCATGCCGAGCACGAGGCCTTCGCGGCCCGGCTGGGGCCCTTCGCAGTCGATGCCTACACCCAAGGCGTGCCCGGGCACCGCGATGTCCACCCGATCATCAAGGAGGCCGAGACCAAGTCGGCCAGCCTGTTCGGCGGCGGGTGGCACACCGACAGTCCGTTTCTCGAGGAGCCGCCGGCCATCACCACGCTGCGCGCGGTCGAGGTCCCTCCGTTCGGCGGCGACACCAGCTGGGCCAACTGCGCGCTCGCCTATCGCCACCTCAGCAAGACCTACCAGGACATGCTCCGCCCGCTGCGTGTGTGGATGAGCGCCTCGAACAACTACCGCACGCAGGAGAAGCTGCTCGGCAAGGCGATCCCTTTCGCCAATCAGGAAGAGTTCGAGCAGGGCATGCGCGGCACTTACCATCCGTTCGTGCGCACGCATCCGGAGACGGGCGAGGAGTCGCTCTACATCTGCGATACCTACGCCGCCGGCTTCGAGGGCATGACCACGCACGAGGCCAAGCCGATCATCGACTTCCTCGTCGCCCACTGCACCCAAGCCGCGTTCACCTGCCGGCTGCGCTGGGAAGCGGGCATGGTGGCGATGTGGGACAACCGCACCACCATGCACCTCGGCCCGAACGACTACGACGGCTACCGCCGCGAGATGTACCGGACCACGACAGCGGGGACGAAGCCGATTTAGTTCCTTCTGGATGGGAGTGGGGGAACATGGTCCTGAAACGCATATGCCTTCTTGTTTTGGCTCTGCTGACGGCACCTGCCGCGCACGCTCAAAGCGAGCCGGCGGACGCGGTGTTCCAGGAATGGCTCACCGCCTTCAACTCCGGTGAGGAGGCGCCGATCCAGGCATTCTACGGCAAGTATCTGGACGATCCCAAAGCACAGTTCCCACTCGATCTTGCGATAGCCACCTGTGGGTTCGATCCGGTGCGAGTGGAGAGCCGGACCGCTTCAAGCATGAGCGTGTTGCTGGCCGAACGATGCTTCCCGGCCTTGCAGCGCCTCACGATAGAACTCGGTCCGAAGGGCGAAGAGAAGCTCTCGAAGCTCGATCTGGCTCATTTCGCGATGCCGGTCCGGACCGCGGGCCAATATGTCGCGAGCTTCGCAGACAGGCTGGAGAAGCGAGGCGAGTTTGCCGGCGCCCTGCTCCTGCTGCAAAACGACATGCCGATCATATCCCGCAGTTGGGGTACGGTCGATCAAGGCACGGAAACGCCCATCACGGCCGATACGCCGATGTTCTTCGCCTCGGCGGGGAAGATGTTCACGGCTGTCTCCGTGCTGCAGCTCGTCGAGGCCGGAAAGATCGAGCTCGACGCCTCGCTCGGTACGTACCTGACCGATTATCCCAACGCCCAGATGGCGCAGGTGACCATCCGCCAATTGCTGCAGCACCGCGGGGGTACCGGCGATGTCGGCATTCTGGCACGCGACGAAGGGAACAACCGCGCCAAGGTGCGGACGATTGCCGATGTCATCGCCCTGAACGGTGATCGCGCACCGAGCTTTCCGCCCGGAACCCGGATGGCATACTCGAACTACGGGTTCCTGTTACTCGGAGCCGTCGTCGAGCGGGTGAGCGGGCAGAACTATTACGACTACGTCAAAGAGCATCTGTTTGAGCCTGCCGGTATGACCAGCGCGGGCTTTCCCGATCTTGAGCATCTCGACGGAATCGCCACCGGCCTGACGACCTTTTATGGGGAGGAAGACGGACCGGTATCGAATATCTCGGTCCTGCCGTGGAAGGGCACGCCCGCCGGCGGCGGCGTCGCAAGCGCGAACGACATGCGCAGGTTTATCGACGCGTTACGTTCGGGCAAGCTGCTGTCGCCAGCGATGTTCAAACAGGCCCTCACCCCCAGCGATGCAGGCTGGTATGGCCTGGGGTTCATTCTGCCATCCGGCACCGATGCGTTCTGGGGCCACGGTGGTCAGTCCTATGGAATGGACGTGGCGAGCTATTTTGCTTCCGGCTTCAACGCCCACTTCATCTGCCTCTCCACCCGCGACATGGGTTGCACGCGCCTCATGGCAGCCTGGAGGGTCACCGGACTGTCGGAATAGCGACGCGCTTGAGGCGCTACCGCAGTATCAAACCGGGAAGAGCGGTACTTTGAGATTGGATGAAATCTCCCCTTCCCGGGCAGAGATGGGGAGTGATCGCCGTATATCCGCGACCTAATCCGCGAAGAAGTTCAGCTCGAGCAGCACGTTGTTCGGATCGGGCGTGAAGATCTGGCGCAGGTTGATCACGCTTACCAAGTTCTCCTGGTAGTCGGCACCCATGGCATCGAGCCGGCCCTTCACCTCCTCGTAGCCGACGCACTTCAGCGCGACGTGGTGTAGCGCGCCTGTTAGCGAGCCCGGCTCCACCTCGCGGTCGTACGTGCGGTAGCAGTCGAGCGAGTTGATGTGGATGATCGCCCTGTTCTGGGCGTCGAACATCCAGGTCGCGGTCTCGGGGGTCAGCGGGGGCGGCGCGTCCTTGCGAACGAGGCCCAACAGGTTCCCGTAGAATTCCGCCGTCTCGTCGAGCCGGTCGGTGATGATGTTGACGTGATCGAGCGCTTCGACGTTCATGCCGCTTCATCCTCTCGCTTTGGGCTTGCGTGCTTAGCCGAATATTGTATGCGCCACATACAATTTTCGCATACGTGATTCTTTCATAAGTGAGAGGAAACTTTTGATGGCCGCGAACCTTGAGCAGATCCTGCAGAACACGCCCGACCTCGTCGGCAAGCTGCGCAACTCCCAGATCGGTGCCTACGTCTATCCGGTGGTCGCACCCGAGTTCTCGAACTGGCGTTCGGAGCAGTGGGCGTGGCAGCATAGCGCCGTGCTGTTCGACCAGTCGCACCACATGGTCGACCTCTACATCAAGGGCCCGGACGCGCTGAAGCTGCTGTCCGACACGATGATCAACTCGCCGAAAGGCTGGGAAGTCAACAAGGCGAAGCAGTACGTCCCGACCACCCCCTATGGCCACGTGATCGGCGACGGCATCATCTTCTACCTCGCCGAGGAAGAGTTCGTTTACGTCGGCCGCGCGCCGGCTGCCAACTGGCTGCGCTTCCACGGCGAGACCGGCGGCTACAACGTCGAGATCATCCATGACGACCGTTCGCCTAGCCGCCCGATGGGCAAGCCGGTGAACCGCATCTCCTGGCGTTTCCAGATCCAGGGCCCGCGCGCCTGGGACGTCATCGAGAAGCTCAACGGCGCTCCCCTGGACAAGCTCAAGTTCTTCAACATGAGCACCATGAAGATCGGCGACAAGACCGTCCGCACGCTGCGCCACGGCATGGCCGGTTCGCCGGGTCTCGAAATCTGGGGCCCATACGAGGAGCAGGACTACATCCGCGATCACATCCTCAAGGCCGGCGAAGAGTTCGGCCTGATCCCGGTCGGTTCGCGCGCCTATCCTTCGAACACACTCGAATCCGGCTGGATCCCGAGCCCGCTTCCGGCGATCTACACCGGCGACGAGCTGAAGAGCTACCGCGAGTGGCTGCCGGCCAACTCCTACGAAGCCACCGGCGCTATCGGCGGTTCGTTCGTCGGCCAGAAGATCGAGGACTACTACCTCAACCCGTGGGAGCTGGGTTACGGCCCGTTCGTGAAGTTCGACCACGACTTCATCGGCGCCGACGCGCTGAAGAACGTCAATCCGGAAGAGCAGCGCAAGAAGGTCACGCTCGAGTGGAACAAGGAGGACATCCAGAAGATCGTCTCTTCGCTGTTCGAACCTGAGGGCGAGCAGTACAAGTTCTTCGACCTGCCGCTCGCGAACTACGCGAACTCGAACTACGACGCCGTCGTCGATGCGGACGGCAACACCGTCGGCCTGTCGATGTTCACCGGCTACTCGTTCAACGAGAAGAAGGCGCTTTCGCTGGGTACCGTCGACCATGAGATTCCGCTCGGCACCGAGCTCCACGTCCTGTGGGGCGAAGAGCCGAACACGAAGAAGACCACGGTCGAGCCGCACAAGCAGATGAAGGTCCGCGCGATCGTCTCGCCGGTGCCGTACAGCCAGATGAGCCGCGAAACCTACGCGACCGGCTGGCGCACCTCGCGCAACGCCGTTCCGGCCTAAGCTTCCTTACCCAAACCAGGGCTTCTCCTCCCCCCTCTGAAGCCCTGGCTAAGCTGTGGCCCATGGACCCGACCGGGTTCATGGGCCATTGCTTTGGGAACCCACGAAACGCGCGGAGAGAAACGGATGGCGAACTACGTTCTGGTTCACGGCGCCTGGGGCGGCGGCCACGGCTACACCCGGCTCGCCGGCGAGTTGCGCGATGCCGGCCACTCGGTGCTCGTCGCGCAATTGACCGGACTCGGCGTCCGCTCGGGCGAGCTCCATCCCGGCATCACGCTCACCGACCATGTCGACGACGTGTGCCGCCAGATCGGCGAGGAAGCGTTCGATCGCTTCATCCTCGCCGGGCATTCATATGGCGGAATGGTCATAACCGGCGTGGCGACGCGGCTCGGCGCCCGGATCGATGCAATCGCCTACATCGACGCCTTCCTCCCTGGCGACGGCCAGTCGTTGTGGGACATCACCGGCGAGTACGAGCATGCCTGGTATATCGACAGCCAGAAGTTCACCCCCGGCCTCGTCGCGCCAATCGGTTCGGTCGATTTCGAGCCGGTTCCGGGCCAGATCGGTCACCATCCGCTGCTCACGCTGACCGAAGCCGTGCGCTTCACGGGCGAGGAAGCGAAGATCCCGCGCCGCTCCTATGTCTTCGCCAGCGACTGGCAGCCCACGCCGTTCGGCCTCTTTCGCGATCGCGTGAAGGGCGACCCGGCGTGGGAGTACCACGACAGCAAGGCGAGCCACTTCGTCATGGCGGACCAGCCCGAGCAACTGCTCGACATCATGCTCGGGCTGGCGAACTAGGGCCTCGCCCAGGCACTGCCTTCCGAATGCCACGATAGGAACTGTCGCCAGCCCGCCCGGTTGAATGGGCATGAAAAAGGAAGGCCTACTCAGTTCAGTTCGGTGTGGCGCGGCCGCCACGGCCGTGTTTCTCGCTTCCGTGCCCTGTATGCCGGCAGCGGCCGACACAACCATCGCCGCGCAAGTGCAGGCGGCCGTGGTGGAGCAGGCCGTGGACGAACTACGCTCGATCTATGCTCACTCGGAGCAACCCTTGTGGATCGACGAGAACGGTCGGCTCGATCCGGCGGCATCGGCCTTGGTTCGCCTTGTTCGCACCGCCGAATACGACGGACTAGATCCGCGCGAACTTGGCTTCGGGGAACTCGAGCGCGCAGTGGAAATGGCTGGCACCGAGCACTCACCCGCCGCGCTGGCGAAGGCCGAGTTGCTCCTTTCGCGTGCTCTCGGAAAGTACATGGCCGCGCTTCGGAGCCCACCGGCGACCGACATGATCTATGAGCACGAAATACTGAAGCCTTTGCAGCCCGCGATGCACACCGCGCTGGCGCAGGCACGCGCCGCGCGCTCCCTGCAGGCCTTCATCGAGAACATGGAATGGATGCATCCGCTCTATGCACCGCTCCGACATGCATTGGCCGAAGGGAAGCATAACGGTTCCCAGACGTTCGTGGCCACGCGCAATTTGGAGCGTCTGCGAGCTATCCCCGCCACGCCCTGGGACAGGCACGTGCTCATCGATGCCGCTGGTGCGCGCCTGTGGATGTACGAGGGTGATCGCGTGGTCGGCTCGATGCGGGTGGTGGTGGGTAAGCCGGACTCGCAGACGCCGATGATGGCGGGCTACATTCGAAATGCGGTGCTCAATCCCTACTGGAACGTCCCGACAGATCTGATCCGGCAGCGAATCGCGCCGGGCGTGCTGAACGAAGGCCCGCGCTACCTCCGCGTGCGCAACTACGAAGTGCTTTCGGGCTGGGGCGAGCACGCCCAAGTGCTCGATCCCGGCAAGATCGATTGGCGCAAGGTGCGCGACGGCACGATGGACGTGCGCGTCCGGCAACGTCCGGGAGCGTCCAATGCCATGGGCGAGGTGAAGTTCGAATTCCCCAATCCGCTCGGCATCTATCTTCACGACACGCCCGAGAAGGCCCTGATGACCGAAGAAGCGCGCCAATTCAGCTCAGGCTGCGTGCGCCTCGAAGACGCGGAGCGGCTCGGCCGCTGGCTGCTTGGCGGCGATATGCCTCGAGCAGGCGCGCCCGAACAGAAAATCGATCTCGCTAAGCCGGTCCCGATCTACATCACTTATCTGACGGCCTCTGCCGACGGTGACAAGGTGGCGCTCGGCCCCGATCCTTACGCGCGCGATCGGCCCGACGGTGCAGCCATGGCGCTTCGGGCCCACTAGCTCCGCCACCCCCTCCGGTGTGGCGAAAGCGCCACAACCGCGTCTACTTCCGCCAGTCCGCTGGAACCACCACCCGATCTCCTAGTCTATCGGACAGCCACAGGGTCGCACGGCGCTGATCAGCGTCCTCCCTTTGGCAGGGACCGCCGAAAGGCGGAAATTGGAAGGAAAACATGTATGCGTAAAGCACTGGTAGGGCTTGTGCTCGCCACAAGCATGCTGGCTGGCCCAGCCATGGCTCGCGACGGTCAGCTCTATGGCGGCGTCGAGGGCGGTGTGCTGTTCGGCAATTCCCTCGGTGTCGATTTCGACGCCGACGGCGACGATGAAATCGATGACAACGAAACCGACCTGTTCGAGCTTGATGCCGACATGGGCTGGGACGCCGACCTGCTGCTCGGCTACGATTTCGGCGGCTTCCGTCTGGAGGCCGAGGCTGGCTACAAGACAGCCGACGTCGATCGCGTCGTGGCAGCCAGCGGCTTCGATCTCGATCCGACGACAACGGCTGTCGACTCCGAATTCGACGTCGATGGCGATGTCAGCGTGAAGAGCCTGATGATCAATGCGCTCGCCGACATCGGCGACGACGATGGGCTTCAGTTCTTCGCCGGCGCCGGCGGTGGCCGGGCGTGGGTGGACCTCGACGGCGACGTCGCGGGCGGACCGACCCCGTTCGTCGATGACTCGGACAGCGGATGGGCCTGGCAGTTGCTGGGCGGTCTGCGGTTCCCGGTCGGCGAAACCGTCGATCTCGGGCTGAAGTACCGCTATTTCAACGTCGAGGATCTCGACATGGTGTCTCCGGGTAGCGACCGCTTCGAAACGGACTTCAGCTCGCATTCGCTGCTCGCCAGTGTGCTCTTCAACTTCGGTGGGCGCACTCCCCCGCCCCCGCCGCCACCTCCGGCCGCGGCACCTCCGCCCCCGCCCCCGCCGCCTCCTCAGATGCGGACTTGCCCGGATGGGACGCGCGTGCC
>JAEZCZ010000029.1 GCA_023433305.1 Pseudomonadota bacterium
GGGCTGAAGCAGCAGCGTCAGCGATTACAGGGCCCCTCGCGTGGGTATATCAGTTCGTTCGATCAGTTCGAACTGGCGGGCAATGCGATTGACGCCGGGAAGCTCTGGCCCTCCCAAAGAGACGGCATCCGGCGCGCGGACACCGTGATCGTGAACGGCGAGGGGGCTGTCTATGGGCAGCAGCTCATGGGCTTTCTTTCGCTGTTCTGGGCCTGGTACGCCAAAGTGCGACACGGCAAACGGGTCGCATTCGTCAACCATACCGCCGACCTGTCCTGTGCGGAGATGCGCCGGGCGGCGGAAGCCGTCTATCCGATTCTGGACGATGTCAGCTTTCGTGAACCGGTTTCACTCAGGGAGGCCGGCTACGCCGCGCCGCGGGCGCAAGGCAAAGTCGTTCCCGATGCTGCCTATTCGCATGTCCCACTTCCGCTCGAGGCCATGCGCGAATGGGCGCAACGCCCGGGCTTCTTTTCGATCTGGCCCTACGATGCCGACGGGTTCGACATTACGAGGCCTTATGTGGCCGTCACCGGAAGTTCCGCGATCAATCGGTCGCAATCGTCCGATCGCATGGCGCCGGTCCGACAGTTCACCCGGCTATGCGAGGCGCTGGCGAAGATTGGCTTGCCGATCGTTCTCGTGGCGCCGGATCCGACCGACGCCGAGTTTCTCGCTCCGATCTCCCAATCCTTGCGACTGCCGATGATTGCGCCGAGCACACCGCTCCCCATCGGGCACCAGATCCTTGCGCGAGCCGCGTGCCTGGTTGGCGGTCGGTGGCATCCGGGGATCCTGGCCGCCACGGGGGGCACGCCATTGGTGAGCCTGACCGCGAATACGAAGAAGACTGCCGGACTGATGGAACAACTGGGCCTCGACGCCGACCTGTTTGACGCCCTCGATCTGGAGGCGAGCATCGATCCGATCGTCGGGATCGTCGACGATTACGTTTCGCAAGGCGAGACTTTGCGCGAGCGTATTCGAGCACGGGCTGCCGTTCTGCGCGAGGAAGCGGTCGGCAACGTCCGCATCCTCCAACGCCGCGCATAAGCGCAGATGCCGAAGGGCGGCCACCTGTCTCGGGTCCTGCTCGAGTTCATCGTCTATGCCCTGGGCGGGGCGGCCCAGAGAGCGGCCTTCCTGGTTCTTGTCCCCGTTCTCGGGCAGATGCTCAGTTCGGACGACTTCGGGCGCTGGGCGCTGTTCATCGCGCTCATCCCGATGCTGGCGGCCATCATCGACTTCGGCTTCAGCAAAGCGCTGGGTCGGTTCTACTTCGACTATGACGACGACCCCGCTACCGTAGCCGCGTTCCTGAAGCGCGCGATCGCGCTCCGCGTGGTGACATACGCGGCGCTCGCCGTCCCCCTGCTCGCGCTGCTTTATCTGGGCTGGCCGCTCCTGACCGGAAGCCTCCTGCCCGCCGGCCTGATGGCGCCGCTGGTTATTGCGGGCTGCGCAGAGACCGTCATCCTGGCGACGACCGTGTTCTGCCGCGTGCGTCATCTCGTGGCGCCTTACGCGGCGCTCAGACTGGGGCAGGCGCTGCTCACCCTGCTGGGACCGCTGTTGCTGGTGGGCGTTTACGGCCTGCAGGGTGCCGTGGCAGGCCTGATGCTGGCCAACCTGATCATGGCCGCCGGAGGAATGCTCTGGCTGCTGTGGTGGATCGCCCGGCAAACGCCCCTCGACCACCCGCCCGCACGCTTCGCCGATGCCGGACCGATGATCCGTTACGGGGCTCCCGTGGTGGTTCACGACCTGTCGTGGTGGATCAGGAACTCCAGTTCCCTCGTCATTCTGGGCCATTTCGTCACGGCGGCGATGGTCGGCGCCTACTCGATTGGCTTTGCCGCACTCAGCGCGATATCGATGCTCTGCTGGAGCTTGGACATTGCCACGGCCCCCTACTACTATAAATGGCGAAAATCGGGGGCTGACTGGGCGGCCAATACCCGCAACCTGATGCGGTTGATGAATGGCTTGCTGTTTTCGGTCTGCTCGGTGGCCATTCTGAGCTTCGCTCATCTCCGCGAGCTTTTCTTCGCCGGCCGGTATCAGGCAGCCGACGACGTCGCGCCGCTTCTCATCTGCGCGGGCATGCTGCAACCGCTCTACTTCCTGTCGATCAAGCCCTACTTCTATCTGAAGCGCACCGCCCTGCTCTCGAGGATCACCTTTACCACCAGCGCGATTGTCGTGCTCGGCACAATCGTCGCGACCTGGCAGTTCGGCTACGTTGCAGCCGCCGCCATGACCGTGCTGTCTTACGCGAGCGTGTCGCTGATCAGCTACCGGCTCAGCCTTCGGCTCGAGGACGCCCCGTTCGGCATCGGAAAGGCGCTGCTTCCCTCGCTGACCTGCGGCGTCATCGCCGCCTTCGTTCTCATGGTGAAACCGGCGTTGTGGCTGAGCATCGCCGTGACCCTGCCGGTGGCGGCCGGGGCCGTCTGGTTATTGGTTCTGCCGTCTCTGCGCGATCTACAGCGCAGCAACGCTTTCCGGGCTTGATTGCCGGACGAAGAAGGCATCGATCTGGGTCGGTCCATAAGCTGCGGTCGGTGAAGAGTTGAATACCCCGCGCAGGCGATAGCCAGCGTCGGAGAGGAACCGGTGCACGTCATCGAACAACGGCTGGCCAGTGTACAGTTCGACAAACGACAGCTCGACGTAGACGAAGTCTATCGCGCTGAAATCGCTAATCCCCCGCAGAACGTCGAGTTCGGCCCCCTGCACGTCGATCTTGAGCAGCACCGGGCGGGCAAGCGATGCCAGATCGATTTCGGACTCGAGCCTGCGCGTGACGACCTCGATCTGGCCGGCTTCGTTGACCCCGTAGGCCGCGGCCTGGGCGTCTGCCAGCGGAAGGAGCGACGAACTGTCGGCGCGGTCCGCGACATGCAGGTTGGCGGCCCCCTCCTCGGTCGCCAGCGCCACTGGATGCAAGATCGTGCGGGAATCCCCGGCGAACACGGCGGAAAAGCGCCTTTGCGCTTCGGGCAACGGTTCGAACGCGTGGATCGTGGCACGGGGCATGAGCGACCGTACCGCAAGCGAGAACTGGCCCTTGTTTGCACCGACATCGAGCAGTGTTTCGGGGCGGGCGAACCTGATCGCCTCGACGTGCTCGGTGGTCATGGCCACGCGCTCGAGAATCAGCGCGCGCAAGGCGCTCGGGTACCGAAGGATTCGCGCGACCTTACGAACTTTTGCGATCATGATAATCCAGGTGCCGGTGAAAGCCTGCGCAGAAGCGCAGGACCTAGTATGCGTTATCGTGCCAGATAACGGCGAACGTCTTGAGCAGAATCTTGACGTCGAGCCAGATGCTCCAGTTGGAGATGTACTCCAGATCCGCCTGAAGGCGGTCGGTAAGATGCTGCTCGACCTCGGTCGTTCCGCGGAAACCTCGCACCTGGGCCAGACCTGTCAGGCCGGGCCGGAGGACGTGGCGGCTCCAATAGCGTCCATCGACCTCCCAGTAGAGGCGCTCCCCGGCCAAGGCCCCGAGCGCGTGCGGACGCGGTCCGACGAGGCTCATGTCGCCGCGCCAGACGTTGAACAGCTGGGGCAACTCATCGATGCTCGTCCGGCGGATGAATCGCCCGATCCGCGTGGTGCGGTCGTCGTTGCGCGCGGTCAGGCGGCCCCCATCCGCATCACTGCGGTCTTCCCGCATCGAACGAAACTTGTAGATCCAAAAAAAACGGTTGCCGCGTCCCATGCGCCTTTGTCTGAAGAGCGCCGATCCGCCGTCTTCGAGCTTGATCAGCACCGCGACAATGACCATCAGCGGAGAGAGCGCCAGCAAGGCCACGCTCGACACCGCCAGATCCATCAATCGCTTCTGGATACGGGCCTCGATGCCCAGCGGCCGGACAGACACGACCACGCTGGAGAACCCGATTTCGTTCTGAATCTTGAGGGCGCCCAACCGGCGCAAAGCATCCGACACGAATTCACCCTGTACCCCCGCCGCCCTTAACAGCGGTGCCCAGAGATCCCGGTCGGCATGCGAGCAGCTGATCACCACCCGGTCCATGTTCTCCATGTACCGCCCCAGGCGATCAAGGTTGGCCGGGTCGTTAGCGTCCGGCGAGAGGCCATGCTCGGCAGCATCGACATGAAACGCCTGATCCATGTGAATCGCCGGGCCGCCAGCATGGATGATAATCGTGTTCTCGAGGGAAGGCCCAATTTCCCGCCTTACCCACAAGCGCACGAGCCAGCGGAAGGATACCACCAGCACGGCGCCGAAGAAGGACCCGAGGGTGAAAACGACGCGTGAGAACTCCGCCGTGGTTTTCGCATAGAATGTTACGAAGACGAAGCAGGCGGCGGCAACCGCCAGAGCATAAGCGCAGATATACAAGGTCTTTCGAAGAGAGAATATGAGATCCGGCTTGTAGAACCCGCCGTTGAACGCGAAGGCCAGGAACAGGGGTGCCATGAGGGCAGCCTCGCGCAAGGCGATGGCCGACGGGAATACCCCGAGATAGACCACGCCGGCCAGCAGCAAGCCGGTCAGAATCGCCGTACCGTCAAGGACCATTAGCAAGAGACACAAGCGCAGCCGCTGCTTCTCCAGCGACGGCGCAAGCGGCCTGTTCATCCGTGCACCGAGCGGTGGGTGCTGCAATGGAGCGTTCATAAACCGTGGGGCCGTTTGCAACATCCGGAGCGCGAGCTTTGCCGCATCGCACCAAAGTCCACGGAACGCAACATATCGGCACGGTTCCCCATCCTGAGACTATCCCGCTGCGAGACTCCCGACAATGGGTTTCGTTCCCGACCGGACAGCGCCTGGGCGGGCGAAACATCCCAGAACGCTCGTCGCCAGCGCACATTGCGGCGACTGCCCTTGTAATCCGGTCGCAACATCGGCATTGGGAGCCCGCGCGGTCGGCAACCCCATAAAACGGACAGATGAACCTCACCCACCCCTTGCTTGACGCAGACGGCGACAAGCTGCGCGAGGAGTGCGGCATTTTCGGCGTGATCGGCGCGCCGGAAGCCGCTGCTGCTTGCGCGCTTGGTCTCCATGCTCTGCAGCACCGCGGCCAGGAGGCCGTCGGCATCACCAGCTTCGACGGCGCGGAGTTCTTCACCCGCCGCGGGCTCGGGCACGTTGCCGACAACTTCTCGACCGGCGAATCGATCGCCGAGCTGCCGGGCATGATGGCCGTCGGCCACGTCCGCTACTCGACCACCGGCGGCGCCGGGCTGCGCAATGTGCAGCCGCTGTTCGCCGACCTTGCCAGCGGCGGCTTCGCCGTGGCCCACAACGGCAACATCTCCAACGCGCTGCACCTCAAGCGCGACCTGGTGCAGCGCGGCGCGATCTTCCAGTCGACCTCCGACACCGAAGTGATCATCCACCTCGTCGCCACCAGCCGCTTCCAGACGATGCTCGACAAGCTGATCGACGCGCTGCGGCTGGTCGAAGGCGCCTACGCGCTGATCGTCACCACCCCGCGCGGCATGGCTGCATGCCGCGATCCGCTGGGCATTCGCCCGCTGGTCATGGGCAAGCTCGGCGATGCGACGGTGTTCGCCAGCGAGACCGTTGCGCTCGACGTGGTCGGCGCGGACTTCGTCCGCCAGATCGAGCCCGGCGAGTTCATCGAGGTCGATTTCGACGGCACCACCCGCAGCCACCGGCCGTTCGGCGACATCGCCCCGCGCCCGTGCATTTTCGAGCACGTCTATTTCAGCCGCCCGGATTCGATCTTCAACGACCGCTCGGTCTACGAATCCCGCAAGCACATCGGCGTCGAGCTGGCCAAGGAAGCGCCGGTCGAGGCCGATCTCGTCGTGCCGGTGCCCGACAGCGGCGTCCCGGCGGCGATCGGCTATTCGCAGCAATCGGGCATTCCCTTCGAACTCGGCATCATTCGCTCGCACTACGTCGGGCGGACGTTCATCCAGCCGTCGGACGGAGCCCGGCACGCCGGGGTCAAGCGCAAGCACAACGCCAACCGCAAGCTGGTCGAAGGCAAGCGCATCGTGCTGATCGACGATTCGATCGTGCGGGGCACCACCTCGATGAAAATCGTGCAGATGATGCGCGACGCCGGTGCCAGCGAAGTCCATTTCCGCGTCGCCAGTCCGCCGACCGGGCACGGCTGCTACTATGGCGTCGATACCCCGGAACGGTCGAAGCTGCTCGCCGGGCGGATGGACGTGGCGGCGATGTGCGAGTTCATCCACGCCGACAGCCTGGCCTTCGTATCGATCGATGGGCTCTACCGCGCGGTGGGCCTGGCCAAACGCGACGAAGCCCGTCCGCAGTATTGCGACGCCTGCTTCACCGGCGACTATCCGACGCGGCTGACCGACCTCGCCGAGCGCCGGCAGTCGGACGCGCAGCTGCCCTTCCCCGTCAACAAGGTCGCCTGATGACCACGGCGGCGGAGGACGTGCTCGCGGGGCGCGTGGCGCTCGTGACGGGCGCCAGCCGCGGCATCGGCGCGGCGACCGCGCAGGCGCTTGCGGCGGCGGGCGCGCACGTGGTCCTGACCGCGCGCAAGGTCCGCGACCTCGAAGCGGTCGAGGAAGCGATCCACCAGTCCGGCGGCACCGCCACGATCGCGCCGATGGACCTGGCCGAAAGCGATGCCATCGACCGGCTGGCGGGAGCCATTGCCGAACGGTGGGACCGCCTCGACGTGCTGGTGATCAACGCCGCGTTCCTGCCCCCGCTGACTCCGGTGGCGCAGATCGAGCCGAAGAGCTTCAGCCAGACGCTCACGCTCAACGTGCTGGCTACCCAGGCGCTGCTGGCCGCATTCGATCCGTTGCTCCGGCGCAGCCCGGCCGGGCGGATCATCGGCCTGACCAGCAATGTCGGCGCCGAGCCGCGCGCCTACTGGGGCGCCTACGCGGCCAGCAAGGCAGCGTTCGATGCCCTGCTGGTCTGCCACGGGCAGGAGATCGACCGGATCTCCGAGGCGCGCGTCGCGATCGTCAATCCCGGCGCCACGCGCACCCAGATGCGCGCCCGTGCCTATCCGGGCGAGGATCCGCAGACGGTCAAACCACCCGAAACGGTCGCCGCGCGCCTTGTCGCGCTGCTGGCGGAGGACTTTCCCAACCTGCACCGCGAAAGCGTGGGCTAGCCGGGCATGCGGGTCCTCGTCACGGGAGCCGCCGGCTTCATCGGCGCGGCCCTGGCGGAACGGCTGCTGGCGCGCGGCGACGAGGTGGTCGGGGTCGACAACCTCAACGACTACTACCAGGTCGATCTCAAGCAGGACCGGCTCGCCCGGCTGCACGACGCCGGCGACGATCGCTTCGCCTTTCACCGGATCGATTTCGCGGACAACCCCGCGCTCACCGGCGCGCTCGACCGCGAGAGTTTCGACCGCATCGCCCATCTGGGGGCGCAAGCCGGCGTGCGCTATTCGATCGAGGACCCGCACGCCTATGTGCAATCGAACCTCGTCGGTCATCTCAACCTGCTCGAACTCGCCCGACATCGGCAGATCGAGCACATGGTCTATGCCAGCTCGTCATCGGTCTATGGCAGCAACGACAAGGTGCCGTTCGCGGTCGAAGATCGCGTCGACCATCCGCTGTCGCTCTACGCCGCGACCAAGAAGGCGGACGAACTGATGAGCGAGACCTATGCCCATCTCTACCGCATCCCGCTTACCGGCCTGCGCTTCTTTACCGTCTACGGACCGTGGGGCCGGCCGGACATGATGCTGTGGAACTTCACCGCCCGGATCCTCGCGGGGGAGCCCATCCCGGTGTTCAACCACGGCGAGATGTGGCGCGATTTCACCTATATCGACGACATCGTTGCCGGCGTGGTCGCGTGCCTGGACAACCCGCCGCTTGACGATGGCATGGCCAAGGCGGGCGGCAGCACCAAGCCGCACGCGCTCTACAATATCGGCAATCACCGCTCGGAGCACCTGATGAGAGTGGTCGGGCTGCTGGAACAGGCTTGCGGGCAAAAGGCGGTGCTCGACATGCTGCCGATGCAGCCGGGCGACGTGCCGCGGACTTACGCCGACATCGAAGCGCTTCAGCGCGACCTCGGGTACCAGCCCCGCACCAGCATCGAGGTTGGCGTGCCCGCTTTCGTTGCGTGGTTCCGGGACTATCACCACCGCAAGGCAACCGCGCGGCTGCTTAACCAAGCCCGATAAGCGTTCGGTAACCAGCCACGCTCATCCTCTGCCAAGCACGCGCGACTCCCCCGGGTCGCGGTGCCTTGTCAGGGAATGTTCGGATGAGCCTGCAGCACACGCTCGGCCGCTATCACCTCGCCGCGCAGGAGGACCGCTCCGCGCCGCGGACCAAGCTCGCCATTCCGGCGCAGCTGCGCGCTTCGGGCGCGCGGGCGTTTCAGACGGTGGTGAACGACCTCTCGCTTTCCGGCTTTTCGGCGACGGCGATCACGCGGATGCATCCGGGCACGGTCTGCTGGCTGACGCTTCCGGGGCTCGAATCGCTGCAGGGCGAGGTCGTCTGGTGGGAGAACAACGCCGTGGGGTGCGCGTTCAGCAGCCTGCTCAGCCCGATCGTGCACGACAACATCCTCGCACGCTACCGGGGCGATGGGGCTTACGGTCGCTAGGCTTCAACGCTTTACCAGCGTCACCTGGCTGACGGTGATCGCGCCGCCGCGGAAGCCGCCTTCGCAGTACATCAGGTAGAAGCGCCAGAGGTCGCAGAAGCGCCGGTCGAAGCCCGCGGGCAGCCGCCGCTGCGCCTCGGCGGCATCGAAATGGGCGCGCCAGGCCTTGAGCGTCTCGGCGTAGTCGCGGCCGAAGTCCTCCTGGTCTTCCCACGAAAGTCCGCGTTCTTCCGCCAAGTCCCGGAATTCGCTGGTCTTGATCAGCAGGCCGCCGGGGAAGACGTAGGCCTGAATAAAATCGGCGTTGCGCGCATAGCTTTCGAACAGGTCGTCTCGCATGGCGATGAACTGGATCGCCGCACGGCCGCCAGGCTTCAGGTTGCGGGCCAGGCAGTCGAGAAAGTCCGGCCAGTATTCGCGGCCCAGCGCCTCGACCATCTCGACGCTGACGATGGCGTCGAACTGGCCAGCGGCATCGCGATAATCCTGTTTGCGGAACTCGACTCCTGGGTGGTTTCGCCGGGCCCAGGCGAGCTGTTCGTCGGAGAGGCTGATCGCTGTGACCTTGCTGCCGCGCTCAGCGAAATGGCTTGCCAGCGCGCCCCAACCGCAGCCTATCTCGAGTAGCGTCTCAGGCTGGCCGAGCCGCTCGGCGAGCCGCTCCAACTTGCGCCGCTGGGCCGCCTCGAGTCCGTCCGTGCCCACGCAATAGCCGCTCGAATAGCTCATCGTCGGGTCGAGCCAGGCGCCGTAGAAGTCGTTGCCCAGGTCGTAGTGGGCGTGGATGTTCTTTTGCGCGCCGGCCTTGGTGTTGCGGTTCAGCCAATGCGCCAGTCGCGCCGCTAACCGGACCGGCCCCTTGGCGCGCCCCGTCTCGCCGAGGGTGGCGCCGTTGGCGGCGAACAGCGCGAACAGCGGTACGGGATCGGGGCTGGACCACTCCCCTGCCTCCCACGCCTGATACCAGCCGACAGAGCCGGACAGGCTCAGGCGCAGCAGCGCGCGCCAGTCGCGCAGCTCGATCTCCGCCGCGAAGCCGGCGGCTCGCCCGCCAAGCAGGCGGGTCGAGCCGTCGGGCAGCCGCGCGTGGATCGAGCCCGTTTCGAGCCCGGCGTCGATGCGGTCCAGGATCTTGTGGAAGCCCCCCGCGAACAGGCGTGCGAAGACGCCAGGCGTCACGCCGAAACGCTGGCCGCGCGCCAACAGCGAGCCTCCCCTCACAGCCTCCCTGTTCATGGGCCGACTATGCGCCCGGCGGGCCCACGGGGCAAGCGGAGTGGAACGCGAGCGCGGAGAGGCGGTTTGTGCCGTCATGGAATCGTCACACGAAAGCGGCGACCGAATCGGCGGCGCCGCGCCCCTTCCCTCCGAGATCGTCCGCCTGCCCGAGCGCGGGTTCGGCGTCGACCGGCGCAAGGCGCTGATCGCGGCGGCCGTGTGTTGGATCGGGTTTGCGGTGATGGTCTGGTTGGTCGCGAACGGCCGAACCGGCGGGTTCGACGAAGCGGGCCTGACGATGTTTCGCAGCGCCGGTCACGTTGACTCCCCCTGGCATCCGAAGGTGATCGAAGCGATCCGCGACGTCACGGCGATGGGCGGTGTGCTGCTGCGCAACCTGTTCGCCATCGGCGCGGTGGTGGCTCTGCTGTTCCTCTCGCTGCGGCGCGAGGCGGTGCTGTTCGCGCTGACGGTGAGCCTCGGCTGGCTGGCCAACACCGGGCTCAAGCAACTCGTCGGACGCGAGCGGCCGCAGATCGTCACCCACCTGATGGAGGCGGGCGGCGAATCGTTTCCCTCGGGCCACAGCTTCAACGCCGCAGTGGTCTATATCGCCATGGCGATCGCCTTTGCCGCGCTGAGCCGCCGCCACTCGGTGCGCTACACGCTGATCGGCGCGGCAATTGTCCTGTCCGCCCTGGTCGCGTGGAGCCGCGTGTTGCTCGGGGTCCACTTCCCAAGCGACGTGACCGCCGGCTGGCTCGGCGGCGCCGGCTGGGCCTTCCTCGCCGCCGCGCTGCTCTACAAGCCGGCCAAGGCGGCGGCGGAGAGCGAGGTGGTTAAGAAGGCCGAGGAAGCGACTCATTCAGCCGACACGTCTCCTCCGGCAAAGTCACACTGAAGCGCCCGCCACGCGACGCGAAACGCGCGTCGCTGAGATTCCATGCCCCGCCTTCAAGTCGCTCGACGAAGGGCGCACGCGACCAGGTCAGGAAGGCGTCCACCTGCGAATCCGATTGGCGCGTTGTCGAGAGCGAGCATTGACTGAGCGGCACATCTCCGACCCGACGGCCTTCGACCCACCAGATACCGTCACCGTCGCCCCAGATGTCTTGTCGCTGCCAAAACGCCAATGGAACTGGATTGGGAATGAGGACTGCGGAGTCAGAATGCATCCACTTCTCAAGCCGCGATATCGCCGCGTTGCCGCCAGCATATAGAAACAGCGCGCCGAGCGCGACTCGGGCAACTCCTGCGAAGTCGCGATTGGCGCGTTCGCGCCGCAACGAGAGCCAGGTCGCGAACGCCAGTCCCAGCCAGACCCATAGGTCGATGATGAACAGCGCATCGCCGTAAAACCATTCCCACGAAAAGGGCGCCAGAAAGCGTATTCCGTAGCTATTGAGCCAGTCGAGCGCCGGGTGGGTCAGGCAGCCGATGAAGGCCAGCGCGTAGAGCCAGCCGAACCGCACCGGCAATCGCCCCTCGGGCCGTTTGCCGCGCTTCGCCTGCCAGCGGTCCCAGCCCCATAACAGCCCGGCGAGGACCAGCGGCAGCAGAACCCAGGCGATCGGCCCGTGCGTGATCCCGCGGCGGAAGCCGAGATGCTGCACCCCGTCGAGCCACAGGAAGCACGTCGCGTCGACATCGGGCAGGTTCGCGCCGATGATCAGCGCGGGCATCGCCAGCCCGGTCTTCCGTTTGAGCCCCGCCTGTCCGATCAGCGCGCCGACGAGACTGTGCGTCAGATTATCCATCAGGGCGCGCCCGGCGGAGACATGGACCGGGTGTTACACAGTCCAGAGGGAAAAAATTCGGCCACCCACGCGGCCGCTCAGTGCCCCATTCCCGCCATGTGCCGGCCCGCGTCATGCGCCGCTCGTGGCACAACGGGCAGGCTGTAGGAAAGTGATTTCGATATGGCCTCGCGCCGCATCGAATTCGTCAGGGCGCGGGCGCCGAGAGACCCTTGGCTTCTCAGCGTTAGGAAGTCCTAGACGGGATCCGCGGCGGATTCCGCGACCGTCCAGGTCTGGCCCTTCGCCAAGAGCTTGGCGAAACTGCGGTCGCGGCCTTCGGTCACTTGCGCGGTCTGCTCGACCACGGCGCTCTCGAAAGTCGGGCGCGGATCGTCATAGAGGACGCCGAGCGCCATCGGGAACGGGCCGAACGGCATTTCCACCAGCATGTGCGCGATCGCGCGGTTCTTGGTGTTGTGCACGATTACGCCGGCGGCCTGCCAGTCGCCGTCCACGACGTCGACGACCTGCAGCGACAGCGTGTCGAGATCGAGCTTGATGCCCTTGGTGCCGCCCGCGAACAGCATCGGCTCGCCATCGGTGAGCCAGAGCTGGCGGTCGTCGGCGCCCTTGGGCTTGGCGAAATCGTCGAACACGTCCTTGTTGTAGACGACGCAGTTCTGGAAGATCTCGATGAAGGCCGCGCCCTTGTGGCGGTGCGCCGCCATCAGCACGTCGGGCAGGTTCTTCGAGACGTCGAACCCACGCGCGACGAAACGTGCGCCGCTGCCGAGCGCAAAAGCGCATGGCTGGGCGGGCCGGTCGATCGAGCCCTGCGGCGTCGAGGGCGTGGTCGTGCCGATGCGGCTGGTCGGCGAGTACTGCCCCGTGGTGAGGCCGTAGATCTCGTTGTTGAACAGCATGATCTGCACGTTCACGTTGCGCCGCAGCACGTGCATCAGGTGATTGCCGCCGATCGACAGCCCGTCGCCGTCGCCGGTGATCAGCCACACATCAAGCTCTGGATTGGCCAGCTTGATCCCGGTCGCGAATGCCGGCGCGCGCCCGTGGATCGTGTGGAAGCCGTAACTCTCGATATAGTAGGGAAAGCGGCTCGAGCAGCCGATGCCGCTGACGAACACCGTCTTCGCCGGATCGGCGCCGATCTGCGGCAGCGTGCGCTGCACCGCCTTGAGAATCGCGTAGTCGCCGCAACCCGGGCACCAGCGAACCTCCTGGTCGGTCTCCCAATCCTTCAGCGTGGTCTGGACGGGGGTCATGTCGTTCATGGGTTCACCTTGGCGCTCTGCGGCGAGCGGTGCTCGGGACGGAGCGAGCCGTCGTCATGGCCCGATGCGGGTTCCGGAAGCTGGGCGACGTTGGCGGGCACTTCCCCGCCCTCGTTCTCCGGAATGCCGTCGAAGAACTTGGCAATGGCCGCCTCGAGCTCGGCGATCGCGAACGGCTGGCCGCTGGTCTTGGTCAGGCTTTCGGCATCGACCAAAAGCTGGTCGCGCAGCACGGTCTTGAACTGTCCGGTGTTCATCTCGGGGACGAGCACCTTGTCGAAGCCCGCTAGCAACTCGCCGAGGTTCCCGGGTAGCGGCCAGACATGGCGAACGTGGATATGGCTCACCGCAAGACCGCGCTTGCGGGCACGCCGCACCGCCTGGTGGATCGGGCCGAACGTGCTGCCCCAGCCGACCACCGCAAGGCGGCCGGTGGCTTCACCGAGCGCGACCTCCTGATCGGGCACAGCGATGTTGTCGATCTTCGCCTTGCGCGCATCGGTCATCGCCTGGTGGTTGGCCGGCGAATAGTCGATGTTGCCGGTGCCGGCGTGCTTCTCGATCCCGCCGATGCGGTGCATCAGGCCGGGTGTGCCGGGCTTGATCCAGGGCCGAGCACCCTTTTCGTCGCGCTTGTAGGGGAGCAACGCGTCGCCCCCTTGAGCATCCTTGGCGTTCTTCTCTTGCAGGAAGCGCACCGGGAACCTGGCATAAGCCTCGGGATCCGGCACCTTCCACGGCTCGGCGGCGTTGGCGATATAGCCGTCGGTCAGCAGCATGACCGGGGTCATGTACTGGACCGCGATCCGGCACGCCTCGATGGCGACTTCGAACACGTCGGCCGGGCTGCGCGCGGCGATGACCGGCAGCGGCGCGTCGCCGTTGCGGCCGTAGACCGCCTGGTAGAGATCGCTTTGCTCGGTCTTGGTGGGGAGCCCCGTCGAGGGCCCGCCACGCTGCGAGTTGACGATGACGAGCGGCAGCTCGGTCATGATCGCGAGGCCCATCGCCTCGGTCTTGAGCGCGATGCCCGGGCCCGAGGAACTGGTCACGCCAAGCTGGCCCGCATAGGACGCCCCGATCGAGGCGCAGATCGCCGCGATCTCGTCTTCCGCCTGGAAGGTGGTGACGCCGAACTCCTTGAGCCGCGCAAGGTAGTGCAGGATCGAGCTCGCCGGCGTGATCGGATAACCGCCGAAGAACATCGGCAGCTCAGCCAGTTGCGCGCCGGCGACCAGACCCAGCGCGACCGCCTCGGCGCCGGTAATGGTGCGATAGAGGCCAGGCTCGCTTTCGACCGCCGGGATGTGGAGCTTCTTCAGCGGGCCCGACAGCTCGGCGGTTTCGCCATAAGCATGGCCGGCATTGAGCGCGGCAATGTTGGCATCGGCGATCTCGGGCTTGCCCTTGAACTTCGCCTTGAGCCAGTCGACGATCGGCTGCCGATCGCGATCGAACATCCACAGCGCCAGGCCGAGCGTCCACATGTTCTTGGAGCGCAGCGCGTCCTTGTTGCCGAGGCCGAAGGGCTTCACGGCCTCGATCGTCAGCGCGCTGATGTCGAAAGCCAGCACGTCCCACTTGGCGAGACTGCCATCCTCGATCGGATTGCTCTCGTACTTGGCCTTCTCGAGGTTGCGCTTGGTGAACTCTCCTGTGTCCGCAATGATCAGGCCGCCGGGCTTGAGCGCCGCCAGGTTCACCTTGAGCGCCGCCGGGTTCATCGCGACGAGCACATCGGGAGCATCGCCGGCCGTGTCGATCTGGGTCGAGCCGAAGTTGATCTGGAACGCCGAGACTCCGAACAGGGTGCCCTGCGGCGCGCGGATCTCGGCGGGAAAGTCCGGGAACGTGGCGAGGTCGTTGCCCGCCAGAGCGGTGGACAGGGTGAACTGCCCGCCGGTGAGCTGCATGCCGTCGCCGCTGTCACCGGCAAAGCGGACGACAACCGCTTCCGGGGTTTCATGAAGGGCCGGAGTTTCGGCCGCTTGGGTTGCCATCGTCGAGGTCCTGCCAGCGCCCTTGGCGCCTGTTATCGAAGGAATACCGGCCAGCTAGGTTTGCACTCGGCTAGCCGCAATCAAGTTTTTCTGTCGCGCAATCAATGCGCCGGATGGAATTACCTATGATGAATGCCTATCGCCCCGCGCATGAGTGAGCGCAACCATCTTGAGTACCGCCCCTGCGTGGGGGTCATGCTTGTCAACCGCGAAGGCAAGGCTTTCGTCGGCAAGCGGATCGACAACCGCGAAGGCGACTGGTGGCAGATGCCCCAGGGCGGGATCGACGACGGTGAGGATGTCGAGGCTGCCTTGCTGCGGGAGGTCTGGGAGGAAGTCGGCGCGCGGCGGGAGCATCTCGAAGTCGTGACCCGGCTGGACGACGAGCTGTTCTACGATCTTCCCCCCGAGCTGCACGGCAAGCTGTGGGGCGGGCGCTATCGCGGCCAGCGGCAGAGCTGGTTCCTGGTGCGCTTCACCGGGACCGACGCCGACATCGACCTCGAAGCGCACGATCCGCCCGAGTTCTGCGAGTGGAAATGGGTCGAGCCGGAGCTGCTTCCCGACCTGATCGTGCCGTTCAAGCGCGGGGTTTACGAGACGATTGTCGAGGGATTTCGAGAAAGTATCCCCCTAACACCTTCATCGTCATCCTGAACTTGTTTCAGGATCCATTTCTCGGCAAGCGCGGAACCATCGGCTCAGGAGCGGCCGTGCCGCAAGGTGGCGTCTTCCAGCGAACTCCGGGACTGCGGCTCGATGGACCCTGAAACGAGTTCAGGGTGACGAGCCGAGCGGCTCGTCAGTTTTGCGTCACCACCGTCTCGGGGCTGACCGCTTCGGCGGTCAGCACCGTGGCCTGCGGACCGCGCGCGAGGGCAGCGGCGAGTTGGCGGGTCTGCTCGCAATTGCCGCCGCAGATTGACTCGAGCTGCGCGAGGTTGCGCTTGGCCTTCTCGACCGCGCCCTTCTCGAGCAGGGCCTCCCCTTCGCCAGTAATGGCGGCGAGGTTGTTCGGATCGCGCTCGAGCGCCTCGCGGTAATAGCGGATCGCCTTGCCCTGAAGGCCCGACTGGCGCGCCGCATCGGCGAGGTCGAGGTAGATCGGGGTGTACGCCGGATCGATCGCCAAGGCCGCTTCGAAGCTGTCGACCGCCGCCTGCACTTCCCCCGCAGCCAGTTCGCTGCGGCCTTCCGAGATGAGCGCCGCGGCGCGCGGATCGGCTGCCCGGTCGGCACCGTGGCCGACGCTCGATGTTACCGCCACCGCGAGCGCGAGGCCGAAGGCAGCAGGGGTATAACGCATCACGAACTCCTTGAGCGCGGGCCTTGGGGGAGCGCGGTCTTCATCCATCTGAAAGGAAAGCTATCATGGCTTTTCTAGACGTGCGATGAAAAATCCGTCCGTTCCATCGTGAAACGGAGTGAGGCGAAGGCCGGTTCCGCGCGGCCGGCCGAGCGGCAACGACGGAGGTGCGGCGCGCCAGCCCGGGTAGCGGGCGAGGAAATCGGCCGCCTGCCCTGCGCCTTCCTCGTCGAGCAGCGAGCACGTCACGTAAATGAGCCGCCCACCCGGCCGAACCAGAACCTCCGCCAGGTCGAGCAAGTGGCGCTGGAGCACGACGAGCCGATCGAGCGCTGCGGCGTCGAGCCGCCAGCGGGCTTCGGGGTTGCGCCGCCAGGTACCGGTTCCGGAGCAGGGCGCATCGACGAGAACGGCATCCGCCCTGCCCCGCCAAGCCGCGAGCCCCTCGACCTCGCGCCCCGGGTTGAGCAGTATCGTTTCGGCGATCAGCGCCCCCGCCCGTTCGGCGCGAGGTGCCAGTTTGGAAAGGCGCGAGCGGTCGGTATCCGCTGCGATCAGCGTTCCGGCGTTGCCCATTGTGGCCGCGAGCGCGAGGGTCTTTCCGCCTGCCCCGGCGCAGAGATCGATGACGGTCTCGCCCGCGCTGGAGCCGACCGCCTGGCAGGCCAGCTGGCTGCCGCCATCCTGGATTTCGACGAGGCCGTCGCGATAGGCCTGCCACGCCTCGACCTGCGTGCCATAGGGCAGTCGCAGGCCGTACCGAGTTGGCAAGGCATCGCCCACTTCGGGCAGGTCGATCGTGTCCCGCTCCGCCTTCAACGCGTTCACACGCAAATCGAGCGGCGCGCGCTCCAGCAGCGCCCTCGCCTCCTCGTCATCTATACCCGACGCGGCCAGGCGATCGACCAGCCATTTGGGCGCGACTCCGGCTTCGGCGACCAGCTCGCCTTCCTCGATGGCGGCCGGACCGTAAGGCGAGCCGTCGAATTGAAGCAGGAGCGATGGGTCGTCCTCGCCGAGCGCGAGCATCGCCGCGCGGCCCGTCTGCGGCACCGGGCCGCAATGCCGGATCGCGCGATAGACCAGATCGCGGATGGCGCGCCGGTCCTTCGATCCGGCAAAGCGGCTGGCGCGAAACCACTCGGCGAGGATGCGGTCGGCCGGCGCGCCCTTGGAACGCGCGGCCGAAATGACCTGGTCGAGCAGCCCGATCGCCGCCTGAACGCGAGCGGCGGGCGTCATCGTCTAGCGCGTCGGATAGTTCGGCGCCTCGCGCGTGATCGACACGTCGTGGACGTGGCTCTCGGAGAGGCCGGCGTTGGTGATGCGGATGAACTTGGCGCGGGTGCGCAGGTCGTCGATCGTGGCCGCGCCGGTGTAGCCCATCGCCGCCTTGATGCCGCCGACGAGCTGGTGGATCACGTCGCGCGCCGGGCCCTTGTAAGGCACCTGGCCCTCGATGCCCTCGGGGACCAGCTTCATCTGGTCCTTGATGTCCTGCTGGAAGTAGCGGTCCGCCGATCCGCGCGCCATCGCGCCGACCGAGCCCATGCCGCGGTACGACTTGTAGGCGCGGCCCTGGTAGAGGAACGTCTCGCCCGGCGCTTCCTCGGTGCCGGCGAGGAGCGAACCGATCATCACGGTCGAGGCCCCGGCCGCGAGCGCTTTCGCGGCATCGCCCGAGGTACGCAGGCCGCCGTCGCCGATGACCGGGACATCGCCGGCCGCTTCGGCCGCTTCCATGATCGCGGTCAGTTGGGGCACGCCGACCCCCGCGACGATGCGCGTGGTACAGATCGAGCCCGGCCCGATGCCGACTTTCACCGCGTCGGCGCCCGCGTCGACCAGCGCCTTGGTGGCCTCCGCCGTGGCGACGTTGCCGGCCACGACCTGCACCGAGTTGGAGAGCTGCTTCACGCGCTCGACGGCGCGCGCCACTTCCTTGTTATGGCCGTGCGCGGTGTCGATGATGATGACGTCGCATTCGGCCTCGACCAGAGCTTCGGTCCGCTTGAAGCCCTTGTCGCCCACCGTCGTCGCCGCCGCGACGCGCAGCCGGCCGCCCGCGTCCTTGGTGGCATCGGGGTTGAGCACCGCCTTTTCCATGTCCTTGACGGTGATGAGGCCGGTGCAGCGATAGTCCTCGTCGACCACGAGAAGCTTCTCGATGCGCCGCTGGTGCAGGATGCGCCGCGCCTCCTCCTGGCTCACGCCGGGGCTGACCGTGGCGAGGTTCTCGCTGGTCATCAGCTCGCGGACGGGCTGCTTCGGGTTGTCGGCGAAGCGCACGTCCCGGTTGGTGAGGATGCCGCACAGCTTGCCGGTCGCGTCGGTGACGGGAATTCCGCTGATCGAATGCTTGGTCATCAGCGCCTGCGCTTCTCCCAGCGTGGCGCCGGGCGCGATGGTGATCGGGTTGACGATCATCCCGCTCTCGAACCGCTTCACCATGCGCACCGCGTCGCACTGCTCCTTCACCGACAGGTTGCGGTGAAGCACCCCGATGCCGCCGAGCTGCGCCATGACGATAGCCATCTGCCCTTCGGTGACGGTGTCCATCGCCGAGGAGATGATCGGGATGTTGAGCGCAATGCCGCGGGTCAGTCGCGTCCTGGTGTTGGCCTGCGAGGGCACGATGTCGCTTTCGGCCGGCCTCAGCAGGACGTCGTCGAATGTGAGGCCGGTCTCGATTTCCATGGATGCCACTTCTGCCTTGCGCGGTTCGATTCGTGGCGGCCCATGTAAACGCGGTTTGTGGCAATCGCTAGTGGGGTGTCCCGCCCAGGCCTGGGCGGCTAGGATCCGGTGTGGAGGAGCGAAACGCCATGGCCCGAATGAACCTGCACACCATGAAGTTCTCCAAGGTCTACCCGCTGTACGTCCAGAAGGTCGAACGGAAGGGGCGGACAAAGGACGAGCTCGACGAGGTGATCGGCTGGCTTACCGGTTTCGATGAGCGCGGGCTGCAAGACCAGCTCGCGCGCGAGACCGATTTCGGGACCTTCTTTGCGGAAGCGCCGCGGCTCAACCCGAATCGTGACAAGATCACCGGCGTGATCTGCGGCTACCGGGTCGAGGACATCGCGGACCCGTTCGAGCAGACACTCCGGCAGCTCGACAAGGTCGTCGACGAACTCGCCAAGGGCAAGGCGATGGAAAAGATCAAGCGAGACTGAGCGGTTCCGCGCTCCGCCGCCGCCCGTCCCACGAGGAACATTTGCGACTCCTGAGCGGTTGCCCGATGAGATAGGCAAAAACGCGAGTGGGCGCCTGGTCCGGCCCTGTCTCGCACCTACAGCAGGGAGGTCCGATGCGGCTCAATCCATTCAATGTCTCCGACATCAATGTGCGCGGCGGCGGAGGGGGAGGCTTCCCCGGCGGAGGCGGAGGGAAACTCGGTTGCGGCGCGATCGTCATCGCCCTGATCGGCGCAGTCGTGTTCGGTATCGACCCCGCTCAGATGCTCGGCACGATGGACTCGATGCAGCAGGGCGGTCCCACCGGCGCCCAGGGGCCGCAGGACGAGCAAGCGCTGTGCACCCAGAATGAATACGCCAACGAAGCCTGCAACGCGCTCGCCAACCTCAACCAGACCTGGCAGCCGGTCTTCCAGCAAGCCGGCATCGAGTTCCGTCAGCCTACGCTGCACTTCATCGCCGGAGGCGGCGTGAACACGGGCTGCGGCGCCGCCTCGAGCGCGATGGGCCCGTTCTACTGCCCGGCCGACGAGACGATCTACATCGACACCGCCTTCTACGACCAGCTCGAGCAGCAAATGGGCGCTGGGGGCGACTTCGCCCGCTACTACGTGATCGCGCACGAATACGGCCACCATATCCAGCACCTGACCGGGATTGCCGGGCAAATACGAAGCTTCCAGCAGTCGAGCCCCCAGCAGGCCAACCAGGCCCAGGTCCTAATGGAGCTGCAAGCCGATTGCTACGCGGGTGCCTGGGCGGGCAAGAATCGCAACGCGATCGAGCCCGGTGATTTCGAGGAAGGGATGACCGCCGCCAGCGCCATCGGCGACGACACCCTGATGCGCCGTTCGGGCCAGGCCGTCAGCCCCGAAAGCTTCACCCACGGCACCAGCGCGCAGCGGATGGATGCGCTCAGGCTGGGGCTTCAAAGCGGTGACGACACCCAGTGCGACCGGATAGTGCAGGTGAGCTGACACTGGGCGGAAACGCCCGCCCGCGGGGAACCGGCGCGGGCGAAGCGTAGGTGAATAGCGAGGGCGCCGGCTTAGCGAGTCTCGCTCTCGAGGCGCTCAATCTCGTTGTCGAGCTCGTCGAGGACATCGCGTTGGACGTCGTCGCTCATCTCGCGATTGTGCGCGATCGCAGCGCGGGCCCCGCGTAATCCGGCGAGGGCCGCAGCGTTTGCACGCGCGGTGATCTGGCGCTCACAAATCACGATACGCGGGCGGCCATCGGCCGTCGTGGCCCGGCTGCGCTCGTTCTCGTCGCAGCTCTCGATCACTTCGGGCACCCTGCCTGCAGCGTTGGCCAAGGCCAAGGCGCGCGCCTCGGTTTGAAGCGCGTACTGTTGGCTCCATTTTTCGCCCCAGTCCTGCATCTCGCGCGACCAAGCTTCCATCTGGCGTTCGAAGACTTCCATACGGGCGTCGAACTCAGGATCACCGCGGCCGCCCCGGGCGGGGAAGTCGAACGTCGGCATAGGGGGCATCCGCCCCGCCCCTTCGCTGCGCTGGACGAATTGACTGCCCTCTGCATCACCCTCGACGCTCACTCTGCGCAGGGCGAGAACCGGCGACCCGCCTTCGTTCGCTCCAACCACCGATGGGGCGAGAGGTGCCGGAGGCGCCGGCGGCGCGGGAGGCGCGGGTGGCAGAACTGCGGCGATGGGCGAAGGTGGAGCCGGCGGCGCGGGCGGTACGCTCGCCGCGGCGTACGAAATCGAGGCGGTGAGCGGCAGAGCCAGCACGCTCGCGCCCACGAGGGTTCGGCCAAGCCAGCGGCGGCGGCGGGACAATTCGGACATCGAGAGACTCCTCAGGCGGTGGACGATCGACCGCTCGCCGAGGACCGGGCAGGCCATCGGCGCGGCCAATGCTCCCCTGAAGGCGATGGGGCGCGGTCCCGTCGCGACCCCCGCAATCAAGGCGGCATAACGAACGCGATCCTCCCGGCTGCGTCCGGCGAGCACGCGGGCATCGCAGGCGGCTTCCTGGTCGCGGCGCATCGCGCGCCAGCCGTACCAGGCCAGGGGATTGAACCAATGAAGCGCCAGCAACGGCTGCGCAGCCATGTTGGCGAGCAGGTCGTGGCCCTTGTGATGGGCGAGCTCATGCTCGATCGCGAGGTCGCGCGCGGCGATGTCGCGCTGCGCCATGAACAGCGGCGGCAAAGCGATCACCTTATCGAGCACCCCGAAGGCAACAGGTGCGGCCAAGGCAGGCGTTTCGACGAGCCTGATCTTGCCGATCTCACCGACAGGCCGCGCACCCTCCAGCAAGGCGCGCCGCATTTGCCGATACGTCACCACGCGCCAGACGAGGAATGCCAGCGCAACGCCTGCCCAGAGCGAGCTGGCGACAGCGATGAGGTCGGCCCATTCCCACGCTGGCGCTGCAGGCAGGGCAACTTGAGAATCCTTCACCGACGCTTCCGCCAAGCCAGCCATAATCGGCGGCTCGGCGGTCACAGAAGCGGCCGGCAGTGCCGCGGCGACAGGCTCCGGCGTGGGAGCGAAGCTCGCGGGCAGCACGATCGGGGGCAGCAGCAAGCGCAGAAACGGCAAGGCCCAAAGGGCATAGGCCAGTTGGGGCCCGAAGAAGCGACCGACGGGTCGCCGCAAGGCCAGCACGAGGCCAATGAGAACGCCCGTGTAGAGCAGGGTGTCGATCAGCCAGGCGCTCATTTCCGCATCTCCCGCAGGAGCCGCTCGATCTCGGCGATGTCGTCGTCGGACAGCGCCTCCGCTTCGGCGAGGTGCGCGAACAGCGGCGCCGCGCGCCCGCCGAACAGGCGATCGACCAACCGTCGCGATTCCCCGCCGACATAGTCGGCACGCTCGAGCAGCGGGCGATAGAGAAAGCGGCGACCATCGGGCTCTGTCCCGACGGCGCCCTTGGCGACGAGGCGGGAAAGCAGCGTTTTGACGGTCGGCATCGACCAGTCGCGCGCTTCGCAGACCTCTTCGCACACGTCGACGGCGGTGAGCGGGCTTTTCTCCCACAACACTTCCATCACCGCGTGCTCGGCTTCGCTGATCCGTTCGGGCTGCGTGTCCTGGCCTTCGGCCATCGCGTCCTCCCCATGACGACTACGAATGTAGGCGAACGATTACGTTTGTAAACCTGAAGCCCGGATGAACAACTTGCCACGTGTGTCGGCCCGGCTAGGGTTCGCGCCATGGACCGCCTTAACTACCGCGTCGCCCGTCTGTCGGACTGCCACAATATCGCCGATTTTCGTGCGTTGGCCAAGCGGCGGCTGCCCTTCCCCGTGTTCCACTACATCGATGGTGGGGGCGACGACGAGATCACCAAGGCGCGCAATACCGCCGCGTTCGACGACGTCGATCTCGTGCCTAACGTGCTGGCGGGCGTCGAAACGGTCGATCCGTCCGTGACGGTGCTGGGTAAGACCACGCGGCTGCCCCTGATCCTCTCCCCCACCGC
>JAEZCZ010000036.1 GCA_023433305.1 Pseudomonadota bacterium
CCGGGCCCCGGGTGGCCCGGGCATGACGGGCTGGTTCAATCCATCAGGCTTCGGCGAGGCTGTGCCCGCTCAGCACCTTGCGCGGCTCGAGCGGCGGCCCGGCGATGTCCTCCGGCTGGAGGATCAGCGCGCCGAGCGCGGTGTTCGAGGCCGGGATGTGGTAGAAGGTGTAGAGGTCCCTGACCTTGTCCCCCAGCGCCCCGCGCATGATCAGCCACATGACCAGCTCGATGCCTTCCGACCCGCTCTCGCGCAGGTACTGGATATGCGGCATCTTGCTCAGCGTTTCGGGGTCGTTGATCAGCTGGTCGATGAAGTTCAGGTCGAACTCCTTGTTGATCAGCCCGGCGCGCGGCCCCTGCAGCTGGTGGCTCATGCCGCCGGTGCCCCACACGTGGACCTTGAGGTCCTCGGGGAAGCTCTCGACCGCGGCCTTGATGCTGTCACCGAGGGCGAAGCAGCGCTTGCCCGACGGCGGCGGGTAGGTGACGACGTTGACCGGCATCGGGATCACCTTGCACGGCCACTCGCTTGGCTCGCCGAAGATCATGCTCAGCGGCACCGTACAGCCGTGATCGACGTCCATCTGGTTCATGATGGTCATGTCGAACTCGTCGAGGATCAGGCTCTGCGCGATGTGCCAGGCGAGATCGGGGTGGCCGATCACATCGGGAACCGGGCGCGGGCCCCAGCCTTCGTCGGCCGGCTTGAACACTTCCGCGCAGCCGATCGCGAACGTCGGGATGATGTTCATGTCGAACGCGGAGGCGTGATCGTTGTAAACGAGGAGCACGACGTCGGGCATGTTGCCGGGCTGCTGGATCCACTTGCGGATCGGCTCGTAGCCCCGGAACACCGGGCCCCAGTAATCGTCGCCGGTCTTGCCGGTCTGGATGGCGGCGCCGAGCGCGGGAATGTGGCTCGAAGTGATGCCGGTGGTAACGCGGGCCATATAATCAGCGTCCTTCCTTGAGCGAGCGAACGCCCTCGGGCGAGCGGCCGCCCTTGAGCATCATCTCGGCATATTCTTCCTGAGTCATCCCGGTCATCGAGCCGGCCGCGAACTGGAAGCTCTTCTTGTCGGTCGAGAACAGCTTGGACAGGAAGTAGATGTTGCCGCCGCAGTCGATCATGCGGTTGTAGTCGCGGTCGAGAACGGCCTGCTTGGCCTCCTCGCTGATGTTCCATTCGTCGAGGTAGGCCTTTTCGTCGGCCAGGAACCGCTCGCGATTCTCTTCCTTCATCAGGCTCATCGCGAACTGGTTGAGCCAGTAGCCCTGCCGCGCGCGCTTGGCGGTGAACACCCGCGTTCCCGGGATGTCGTCGAACTGCGCGAGGTATTCGTGAATGTCGATGCGTTGCTTGTTGTCGCTCATTGATCTGTCCATTCGTAAGTGAGCGGCGCCTCGCGGAAGGCGAAGCGGTCGATGTGGCGTTCGATCACGCCGCGCAAGTGCTCGTTGCGCGTCCGATCGGCGGTGACGAGGGTGATGGCGATTCCGCCCGGCCGCGCGGTCATCACCGCATTCTCCAGCTCGGAGAAAGGGAACGATCCCATGCCGTCGCCCTCGTCGTAGCTGGTCGCCATCTTGTGGCTCCAGTGGCTGACGAGCTGCTGGATGTACCGCTCGGGCTTCTGGCACTTGGCGAAGCCCATCGCGGTCACGGCGGGATCGGATGCGGTCATCTGCCTTGCGCCTTGAGCCTGGCGTCGAGCCGCGGGAAAACCCGCCGCGCGTTGCCTTCGTAGATCGCATGCCTGGCGGCCTCGTCGAGCGGCAGCGCGTCGACATAGCGCTTGGTGTCGTCGAAATAGTGCCCGGTGGTGGGATCGATCCCGCGCACCGCGCCGACCATCTCGCTGCCGAACAGGATGTTCTTGGTCTCGATCACGTCCGCGAGCAGGTCGATGCCCGGCTGGTGATAGACGCAGGTATCGAAATAGACGTTGTTCATCAGGTGCCTGTCGAGGCTCGGCTGCTTCAGCATGTCCGCGAGGCCGCGGTACCGGCCCCAGTGGAACGGGACCGCTCCGCCGCCGTGCGGGATG
This sequence comes from Pseudomonadota bacterium, assembly GCA_023433305.1. GTDB lineage: Bacteria > Pseudomonadota > Alphaproteobacteria > Sphingomonadales > Sphingomonadaceae > Croceibacterium_A. The sequence continues at coordinate 2,051 of JAEZCZ010000036.1, forward strand.
ATAAAGCGCAAACTCGGGAAGCGGCCGAAAAGGTCCCCCTGCAGCAGTTGCATGAAGGCGACCGTGTCGGCGGCCAGGTAGAACCCGCCGGTGGCGTGCATCGCCGGGTTGCACGATCCCGAGACGTGGATCATCGCCGGCACGTCGAGCTCGCACATCGCCTCGTAGATCGGGAACCAGTATTCGTCGGTCAGCGGCGGATGCGTGAAGTGGCCGCCGCCCGGATCGGGGTTGAGGTTGCAGCCGACGAAGCCGAGCTCCTCGACGCAGCGGCGCAGCTCCTTGATGCTGGCGGCGAGATCCGCCTTGGGGCTCTGCGGCAGCATGCAGACGCCGGTGAACCACTCGGGGAACAGCTCGGTGACGCGATAGATCAGGTCGTTGCAGGCGATCGACCATGCCTCGCTCACCGCCTGATCCCCGACATGGTGCGCCATCGCCGAGGCGCGGGGCGAGAAGATCGTGTGATCGGCGCCGCGTTCCTTGATCAGCTTGAGCTGGTTGGTCTCGATCGTCTCGCGGATCTCGTCGTCGGAGATCGAGGGATAGGGCGGCGGGGCGCTGCCACCCTTGAAGGCCGCCTTCTGCGCCTCGCGCCACTGGTTATGCGGCTCCGGAGCGGTGGTGTAGTGACCGTGGCAATCGATGATCAGCGTCATGCCGCTTTCGTCCCCTTGTCCTTGTTCGATTTCGCGGCCTTCCGCTGCAGCGCGACCGTTCCGCGGGTCATGACCGGCTCGACCCCGAGCCCTTGCAGCGTTCGAGCCGATTCTTCCATCTCCGCGGCGCGGCGGAGCCCGTGCGTCTCCATGCGCTCGCGGTTGTAGGCGATACGTTCGGCCCAACTGAAGGGTTTCTCCGACGCGTCCAGCGAGGCCATGACCTCGTCGAACACGCCCGCCGCGTCGGCCGCGGCAGCGCACTCCCACGACAGCGCTTCGAGCCCCTTGACCATGACCGAGCGGATCATCTTGATCGCCGACGCGCGCCCGACCTCGTCGCCGACCACGCGCACGTTCGCGAAGCCGAGCGCAGTGAGCAGCGGCTCCGCTGCGCGGGCGTGCGGGCCGGAAACGAGCAATGGCACCGCCATTCCCTTGTCCACCGGGGCCATCACCGCGACGTCGACATAGCGCCCGCCCGCCGCCTCGATCACTGCGGCCGCTTCGCGCTTGGTGCCGGGCGCGACCGAGTTCATGTCGCACCACAACGCCCCTTCGGGAAGCAGAGTCGCATAAGCGCGGGCTGCCCCGAGCGCCGCGTCCGCGGTGACCAGCGAAAGCACGAAGGCCCGGCCCGCCAGCGCGGCCTCGGCGTCCTCGCCGGTTTGCACCCCGCATGCGCTCATCGCCGCGCGGCGTTCGGGCAAAATGTCCCAGGCCCGCGCCACGCCGCGCCAGCCTTCGGAGCGGGCAAAGGTCTCGCCGGCTTCGCCGAAGCCGATCAATGCCACGCGCGGGGCGGAAGAAGGGGCAATCGAGTCAGTCATCCTCGGGCTCAGTCGTTAGAGAATGTATGTGTTGCTTACAAGTTTGCCAGAGGTCGCCGAGACCCCTATGGGCAGCCCTTGACGCAAGAGCCCGCGCGGGTCCACCGGGCTCGCGCAACACAGCCTAGAGGGAGTCGCGCGAATGAGCGGTGTCGTCGTCCAGAATATCGAACGGGCGGAGTTGTCGGTCGTCGATGGCCTCGGCGCCTGCGGCGTCGCCACGGTGCACGAATCGCAGGGGCGTACCGGCCTTCTGGCGAGCTACATGCGGCCGATCTATCCCGGCGCGCGTATCGGAGCGACCGCGGTCACGATCTCGGTACCGCCGGGCGACAACTACATGGTTCACGCCGCGATCGAGCAGTGCCGCGAAGGCGACGTGCTGGTGATCGCCCCGACCAGTCCGTGCGAAGACGGCTATTTCGGCGATCTGCTCGCCACCAGCGCCCAGGCGCGCGGCGTACGCGGACTGATCATCGACGCCGGCGTGCGCGATGTGCGCGACCTCCAGGAAATGAACTTCCCGGTGTGGTCGAAGCGCATCTTCGCGCAAGGGACGATCAAGGCCAGCCTCGGCAGCGTCAACGTACCGGTGGTCTGCGCCGGCGCCTACATCGAGCCGGGCGACGTGATCGTGGCGGACGACGACGGCGTGTGCGTGGTGAAGCGCGCCGAAGCCTCGAAGGTGCTCGAGGCGGCGCAGAAGCGCGAAGCCAACGAAGGCGACAAGCGCAAGCGCCTCGCTGCCGGCGAGCTCGGCCTCGACATGTACGGGTTCCGACAAAAGCTGACCGACATGGGGCTGAAGTGGATCTGACGATCCTCCCCGGAACGGGGAGGGGGACCGCGCGCGGCGCGGTGGAGGGGGCTCTCCACCAGGCGCAGCGTTTGCGGAGAGCCCCCTCCACCATGCCGCTTCGCGCCATGGTCCCCCTCCCCTTGCAGGGGAGGATCGTATGACCTCGGCCCCCGTCATGTGGATGCGAGGAGGGACGTCGAAGGGGGGCTATTTCCTCGCTTCTGACCTCCCGGCCGACGCCGCCGAGCGCGACGCCTTCCTGCTGCGCGTGATGGGCTCGCCCGATCCGCGCCAGATCGACGGCATGGGCGGGGCCGATCCGCTGACCAGCAAGGTCGCGGTGGTGAAGAGGTCGGAGCGCGAGGGGATCGACGTCGATTACCTGTTCCTGCAGGTCTTCGTCGCCCAGGCGATCGTCACCGATGCGCAGAACTGCGGCAACATCCTTGCCGGGATCGGACCGTTTGCGATCGAGCGGGGGCTGGTGGCGGCCACCGATGACGAGACGCAAGTTGCCATCTACATGGAAAACACCGGCCAGGTCGCTGTTTCGACGGTCCAGACACCGGGCGGACAGGTGAACTATGCCGGCGACGCGAAGATCGACGGCGTTCCTGGCAGCCACGCGCCGATCCCGCTCGAATTTCGCGACACTGCCGGCTCCTCGTGCGGCGCGTTGCTGCCGACGGGCCATGCGGTGGACGAGATCGAGGGCGTTCGCTGCACGCTGATCGACAACGGCATGCCGTGCATCGTGTTCAAGGCCGCGGACGTCGGCGCCACGGGGTTCGAAACCCGCGAGGATCTGGAGTCCGACAAGTTCGCCGACATGCGCGCGAAGATCGAGGCGATCCGCCTCGCCGCCGGACCGCGAATGAACCTGGGAGACGTGAAGGAGAAGTCCGTCCCCAAGATGATGCTCGTCGCCCCGCCGCAGCACGGCGGCGCGGTCACGGTGCGCAGCTTCATTCCCCACCGCGCCCATGCCACCATCGGCGTTCTTGGAGCGGTCAGCGTCGCGACGGCATGCCTGATCGACGGTTCGCCAGCAGCAGAAGTTGCGGCAGTTCCCAAAGGAAGCCGCAAGACTCTCTCGGTCGAGCATCCGACCGGCGAGATGACCTGCGTGCTCGAGGTCGACGACGCCGGCCAGGTGACCAGTGCCGCCTTATTGCGAACCGCTCGCAAATTGATGGATGGAGTGGTCTTCGCTTGACCTTGGCAGAACCCTGCCTTGGGCTGACCTTTCCCTGACTTTTGAGCTCCGAAATATGACCGACCGCATCGTTTCCTGGCACCCGAACCCCTCGAAGCCGCGCTACACTCCGCCGCCCGGCGCCGTGGACGCGCACTGCCACGTGTTCGGGCCGATGGCCCAGTTCCCGTTCAGCCCGAAGGCCAAGTACCTGCCGGATGACGCCGGACCGGACATGCTGTTCGCCCTGCGCGACCACTTGGGTTTCGCCAAGAACGTGATCGTCCAGGCAAGCTGCCACGGCACCGACAATGCGGCCACGCTGGATGCGATCGCCAAGTCGAACGGCAAGGCGCGCGGCGTGGCGGTGGTCGATCCGGCGATTTCCGAGCAGGAGCTGCAGCGCCTGCATGACGGCGGGATGCGCGGCATCCGCTTCAACTTCCTCAAGCGCCTCGTCGACGATGCCCCCAAGGACAAGTTTCTCGAGGTCAGCCGCCGGCTGCCCAAGGGATGGCACGTGGTGATCTACTTCGAGGCCGACATTCTCGAAGAGCTGCGGCCGTTCATGGATGCAATCCCGGTGCCGCTGGTGATCGACCACATGGGGCGGCCCGATGTGACGCAAGGCCCCGACGGCGCCGACATGAAGGCCTTCCGCCGCCTGCTCGACAGCCGCCCCGACATCCACTTCAAGCCCACGTGCCCGGATCGGCTCGACCCGACCGGCGACCCGTGGAACGCCTTCGCCGACGCCGTGCGTCCCCTCGTCGAGGACTACCCCGACCGCTGCATCTGGGGCACCGACTGGCCGCACCCCAACATGCAGGACCACGTGCCGGACGACGGTCATCTCGTCGACATGATCCCGCGCATCGCCCCTACCGCGGAATTGCAGCGCAAGCTGCTGATCGACAATCCGAACGCGCTCTACTGGGCGGACTAGCGAGGCTTAGGAACTCCCGGCTGGATTGCGGGTAGTATGCCCGAACGGCGCAGCGTCCCAATTCGCCGCGCCAACAGGGAGTACATCATCTGCGCCAGTCCCAGATTTATCGCCGAGCCGCCTGCGCAGTAGGCGCGCTCGCTCTTGCCGCCGCTCTGCCCGCCTTTGCCCAGGATGAGGACGGCGGAACCGTTCGCACCCGTATCGGCCTGGGGGCGCAAGTCTATCCCAGCTACCCTGGCTCCGACAAGTTCGACGTCGGTCCGATGTTCGACTTCGACCGGGCGCGCGCCGGTGAACACTTCGGCTTCGAAGCCGCGGACGAGAGCTTCGGCTTCTCGCTGGTGAACGCCGGCGGGTTCAGGTTCGGCCCCGCTGTGAACGTCGAAGGCAAACGCGACGCCGACGACGTGGGCGCAGCGCTGCCGACGGTAAAGTTCAGCCTCGAGCCCGGTGCCTTCGTGTCGTACGACTTCTCCGACAGCTTCCGGCTGCGGGGCGAGTTGCGCAAAGGTGTCACGGGCCACAAGGGCTGGGTGGCCATGGCAGGCGCCGACTACATCGCTCGCGACGGTGACGAATGGCTGTTCTCCATCGGGCCGCGTGTGAGCTGGAGCAATAACCGCTATCAGGACGCGTGGTTCGGTGTGTCCACGGCCGACGCGTTGGCGAGCGGATTACCAGCGTACGATCCGGGTGGCGGCATTCATGCCGTCGGGGCGACGGCTTCATTCGAGACGCAATTCGGCCCGCATTGGGGTGTTGCCACTTATGCCAAGTACGACCGGTTGGTCGGAGACGCCGCGGATTCTCCCGTGGTGCGTGCGCTTGGCTCGCGCGACCAATTCTCCGGCGGGCTATCGCTCACGTACGTCTTCGAGGGTTCCTGGCCTTAGCGTCCGACAGACGGTTGTGCCAAATTGGGCCATCGCCGACAGAATTCTGGCGCGGGGCTACCGTTTGGTGCTTTGCGACAAGTTAGCGGTACCAGCGAGCGTTGTCAGCCAGTTGGCTCTAGGAGCCGTCTGAAAGATTGTTAGCCCGCAACTTGTAAATTTGCGTCATTTGTGTCAATTTGTATCAGTCGAAAGGTCGCAAGCATTTCGGCGTTGGGGGCAAGCTGGGCGTTCGCCGAAGCTTGATGGGGGGTTATGACACACGATGTCGAACCGCTGGAGACCAGCGTTTGGCTGGCCCAGCTCGAGAATCTCGCGGCGAGTGCGTCGCATGACGAGGCGCGCCTTGTCGCCTGCCTGCGCCGCGGCTTTCACCTTGCGCTGCTTGCGCCCCGACCCTTGCGACACCTGATCGGTTGCACGGCCTCCGAGCCGGAGTTCGAGCACTTGCTGGAGCGCCGGGCCATGCTGCCAGCGGCGCTGTCGCTCTTGGGTACCAGCATGAACTATACCCTCTCGCACCTGGATATTGCGGGCCGGATCGAGGCGGAGGTCTGGTTTTCGAACGAATGCCACGGTGGAAGTGCCGTGGCACCGACCGCGCCGCTGGCCATCTTCAGGGCTTGGCTGGACTGCCTGACGGCTCTCGAGCGGACTCGCGAAACCGACCCGGTCGCTCCTAGTCCCCCAACCCTGCGTAGATCCCAATCCGGACGGCGTCCGACGTTGACTGAGCATTGAGCCGGCTCATCATGTTCGAACGGTGAATCTCCACCGTTCGCGGGCTTAGCTCGAGCTTCTTGGCAATACCCTTGTTCGATTCACCCTCGAGGAGTCCCTCGAGGACATCGCGCTCGCGCGGGGTGAGGGTGGCGACGAGTTGCCGAGCCTCGGCCTTGCGCCGCTCGACGCGCGCGAACTGCTCGCCGTGTCGGCGCAGCCGGCTTACCGAGCGGTTGAGCGCGTCGGAAGAGAACGGCCAGTCGAGATAGTCGAGCGCTCCTGAGAGCATGGCGCGCACGATCCGCTCCGGCGAAGGGTTCTCCGAATAGAATGCCACGGGCAGGTAGCCGTTCTGCGCCCGGATCGTCTCGAGCGATTCCCCCGCATCCGCCGGCTCCTGGTCCGCGATCAGGAGCGTTCCGTGCGTCGGAGCGCGGCTCACCAGCTCATCGACGCTCTCGTAGATTTCGGCGTGAATCGAACGGGCGTAGAGCTCGCGAGCGATCTTGGCGCGCCGGGCCCCGTCGGGGTCCACGACGTGAACATAGTGACGTACGACCACCTAGTTACTCCTGACTGGCAATTTCTTCGGATGCCTTGAGTGCCCGATTAGGAAAGCCATGCCGGGCTTAGTGGTTCCTACCTAAGGATGTTTACGATCGTCATTGGGGACTAATACCTAGTCCACAACAATCGTTGGCAGACAGCGAGGCCGTGCGAGTGGGACCAGGATCAGCGCCGCGGCAACAGCGACCAAGACTATTTCGGCTATATATCAGTCTGTTAGGCCGCCAAAAAGTCTTAGGCGCGAGTCGCCGAGGACGCCTTGCTCCGAAAAATTTCGGCTAGGCGGACAGACAAACGGGGCCAAGAAAAGACCCCAATCGCGGCGGCGAGCGCGGATCGCGTTAACCTTGAAGCGTAAGGTTGCCGTGATCCGCTCAGGCTGCCGCGTCGTCAGCTCTCGAGAGTCATCCGGACGAAATCGACCGTCTGGCGGGTAGCCGCCGCGAACTCAGTTTCGGTTGCCTTGAACGCGCCGAAGTGGGCGAATTCGTGCGGGCGCATGCCGTCGAATTCGTAGGCCTGACGGAAGCTGGGCAGCTTCATCAGCTTCTCGATGCTGGCCTTGTTCGGTTCGCGGTCGATCGCCTTGGGATCGAATTCTTCGAGCCCAGCGGTCATCAGCCCGGCGATGTAGCCCGGAGGGCAGGTATAGACCATGTCGCTGCCGGCGAAGTCCTGGATGTGCCGGCTTACGGTCTTGCCGGTGCGGTCGTCCTTCTCAACGCGCATGGAGCACTGCAGCATCTTCGAGGGATGCCCGATCGATTTGCCATAGTGGTAGGCGCGCTTCAGCACCGCTTCCTCGCCGTCGCGGATTTCGGAAAGGGTAAGCTCGATACCGCGTGCTTTCGCTTCGGTTTTCCAATCACTGAGTTCGCCGAGGCGGGCCGACATATGGGTGATGACCGAGCGCCAGCGCGACAGGTCGACTCCGGCCGCCTTGGCGCGCAGCAGACCGGCGCTGACGGCCGACATGCAGCGCAAGTATTGCGGCACTGTGAAGCTGGTCGTGTTGTTGGTCGAGATGCCGCGAGCGGTAAGCTCCTCGATCATCTCGTAGCCTTCCTTGGAGCCGGGCAGCTTGACCATAACGTTCGGGCCCTGCGCGGCGATCTGGAGGCCCTGCGCCAGCATCTTCTCGCCGTCGCGAACGAAGCGCGGGTCGACCTGACCCGACAGGAACCCGTACTTGCCGCCGGACTTTTCCCAGACCGGCCGGATCGCCTCGGCGCCCTTTTTCACCAGGTCGAGGTACATCGCCCAGTAGACGCCCTCGTAGTCGAGGCCGGGGTTTTCCTTGGCGATCTTCGCGATCTCGGCCGCCCAGAGCTCGGGCGCGAGCTTGATCGCCTGCAACGACAGCGGCGGGTTGGTCGTGACGCCACGGAAACCCATCGTCCCCTGCGTCTGAATCGTCGGATCGTCGTAGAAGCGGGCGAACTGCGCCTCCCAATCGGCGCGCTCGCCTTCGGGCGCCTTGGCCAGCGTCTCTTCCTTCCAGCTCGGGTAGATGAGCGGCGAGCTGTCCCACCAGATCTCGGCGTCCGCATTGGTCGCCGCGAGCTTTTCCAGGACGTGTTCGGTCATTCGATCTACTCCGAAAGAGGCAAGGCTGCAGGGCTTTTCGCCTGCCGCATGGGCGCGCCCCTAGCGAATATAGACAGATTGATTAAGTCCCCAAGTGACGTGTGGCTCGCAGCTGTTCTTTCAGCGCCCCTACCGCAGCTCGCTTGCCGTGCGGGGCTCGTGCCGCCAAAGGCGCTCCGAACGCGGCTTGGCCGCTCCACCCACGCTCTCAGGAACCGGATCGCGGCTGACCGGTCGTTCAGGTATCCATTCGAAAGCCACAACGATGCGCACCCGACTCTATTCGCTCGACGAGCTCGAGGACATTCCCGGCACCAAGGTCTTCACCGCGATCCGGTCGCGGCAGGCCTATCACCTGCACAAGTTCTGCATGTCGTTGATGGAGGCGGACAACCGAAACGCGTTCAAGGCCGATGAACGTGCCTATCTGGATCGCTTCCGGATGAGCGAGGAGCAAAAGCAGGCCGTTCTGGCGCGCGATTTCAACAAGCTGATCGAGCTCGGCGGCAATATCTATTTCCTGGTCAAACTGTCGAACACCGACGGATGGTCCACGCAGAAGGCGGTCGGTTCGATGACCGGCATGACCCCGGACGAGTACGCGGCGATGATGCGCGCCGGCGGCCGGCCGATCGAGGGCAACCGTTCGATCAAGGGGAACAACTGATGGCTCGCATTACCGCCGGCATCGCGACCAGCCACGTCCCCGCGATTGGCGCCGCATTCGACCACGGTCGCACCCAGGAGGAATATTGGAAGCCGGTCTTCGACGGCTACGAGTGGGTGAAGAGCTTCGAGGAACGGGAAGAGCCCGACGTCATCATCCTCTGCTATAACGATCACGCCTCGGCGATGATGCTCGATGTGGTGCCCACGTTCGCGCTCGGCATGGCGGAAGAGTTCGAGCCGGCAGACGAGGGCTGGGGCGCCCGGCCGGTTCCGACCGTCATGGGCGATCCGGTACTCGCGGCGCATCTCGCCGAGCAGCTCGTGATCGATAACTTCGACCTGACGCTTATGAACCACATGGACGTGGACCACGGCCTCACGGTCCCGCTGTCGCTGATGTTCGGGAAAGTCGAACAGTGGCCGGTTCGGGTGATTCCGCTGGCGGTCAACGTGACCCAGTTCCCCACACCTTCGGCCGAGCGCTGCTGGCAGCTGGGCGAGGCGATCCGCGATGCCGTGCTGGCTTACCCTGCCGATCTCAACGTGCAGGTCTGGGGGACCGGCGGCATGAGCCACCAGCTCCAGGGCGAGCGCGCCGGGCTCATCAATCCCGAGTTCGACAACGCCTTTCTCGACAAGCTGATCGACCGCACCGACGAGTTGCGCGCGATCACCCGCCTCGAGTTCCTGCGCGAGTCAGGCTCCGAGGGAATCGAGCTCATCATGTGGCTCATCATGCGCGCCGCGCTGGGCGAGAAGGTGGAAGAGCTCCACCGGTTCTACCATGTGCCAGCCTCGAACACGGCGGTCGGACATGTGGTGCTTCGGCCGCTCGGCTGATGATTCAGAATATCTCGAAGGATAAGACCGTGAGGCGAGCAGGGCCGGTGGCATAGACACCGTGACCCCGCCCATCGGCTTTTGTCCCTAATGTGAAGCCAACCCTGTCCGTATGGAGGAGCGCGTCGCGAAATCCTTCCGGCTTCAGGCGTGGGGTTTTCCCGTACACCGAGATCCAGTCGTCATCCAAGTCCACGGAAAGCGTATGCTCGCCGGGCTGCAAGGGTACGACGGTGCGCCCGGGCGAGTACCAGCGATAGGTTTCGTAAGGCCCCTTGGCCGTCCACCTGTCTCCTCGCTGCTGGAAGTAGAGTGATAGGACGGCCTGTCGGTCAGGAAACTCTTGCGGCACGAAACGCACGCCTGGTTCGGCATCGATACGATAGCGCATCACGATCCGCCGCGCGCCTTCGAGTGGGCCGCTGCGAAACGTCACGTAGTGCACGTGGCCGGCGCGGGCGTCGGGCCAGGGGAAGTCGATCGCGAAACCTTCTCGCGTCGGGGTCGGCCGCAGCGGCATATTGTGCGAATAGTTGCGCGACTTGATGATCGGC
>JAEZCZ010000108.1 GCA_023433305.1 Pseudomonadota bacterium
CGATTTGCCGTACGGCGAAAGCACGCTATCTGCCCACCCGACGCGCCCGTAGTTCAACTGGATAGAGCACGAGCCTTCTAAGCTTGGAGTTGCAGGTTCGAGTCCTGCCGGGCGCGCCATTCCTTCAGCTGAATTGCCGGCCCCACTTTGCCTCGACCCAGCGGCGGAAGCGGGCCTTGGGGTCTGCGGTGGCGGTCGGCGCATCATCGACGGTGCGGACGCGTTTGACCTCGGGCACCCAGCGCTGGATGGTTTGCTCTATGGTGCGCTTGAGCGTCGTGACGCCCGATGGGCAGCCGCCGCAGGCTCCGCCCATTCGCACCCATGCGGTGCCGTCCTCGGCGTCGAAGCTGACCAGGACGGCCTCGCCGCCGTCGGCCGCGAGGAGGTGGCGGACGTAGCGATCGAGCACTTCCTCGATATGCTGCTCGACCTCGCCGGTGAAGGTGGTGGCCGGCGGCCGCGATCTGATCGGGCCTGCGTCCGAGCTGTCGATAAGGGCGAGCACGATCAGCGGACGGAGCGGCTCCCACGCGACGCGCGGGCCGGAGCGGACGACCGTGACGAAGTCGCGCGCGACCATGATGCGCTCGACGCCCTCGATGGCGAGGAGATCGGCGACGAGAGGATGGTCGGCCTCGTCTTCCTGGCCGAATTCGAGCGGGGCGCCGTTCGTGAGCATGCGGCCCGAGCGCACGCGCAGCGCGTCGGGATTGGGCGTTTGCTCGAACTCGACGATACCCATGGCTTCAGGCGATCGCTTCGAGGGCCCCGAACAAGGCCGGATAGCGAGCCCTCAAGTGCCTGGCGTGCGCCTCACCGGCAGCGCGGCCTGCTTCGCCATCAAGGGCCTCCCAATCGGCGGGCGCGAGCACCGTGCGGGCGAGGGGAAAGAGATGGCTTTCCTCCCATTCCAGGTGCCGGCGATAGGCGATCGAAAGCTCGCGGCCCCGGCTGACGAGATTGTCACGGAGCCGGATCGCGCCGCGCTGGGCAACGTCGTTGAAGATGCCGACCACGCGCGCGGTGGTGTCGGCCAGGTTCCGGTGTTGCTCGCCGAGCGCGGACATCGCGGCTGCCTCCCCGGCGCTCCGCGCCAGCAGCAGGTCGAGCATCCGCTCCTCGTGCGGATGATGCCAGGCATCGAGATAGTCCCGGCAATAGGCGAGGCTTTCGGAGAGAACTTCGTAATCGGGCTGCTCGGCGCGCTCGAAAACCGCGAGCTGGGCGTCGAAGCAAGTCAGCATCCGGCGGATCCGGTCGTGTTCCTCGAGGAAGGGCTGGAGGGAATCGCGCATGGTGTCGCTTCCCGCGGAGCGCCGATCGGCGGGAGCGCGGCGCCGCCCGGTCATGCCGCTTCGTGGGCCGGCTCGTGCCACGGCGTCATCCGCACGATGTCGCTGGCCGGCGCCGCCAGGATGCGCGCGACACGGTCCTGCCACAGCGCCGCGAAACGCGCCTGCTCGTCCTGGCTGGCCTGGCCCGAGACGGCTTTCGAAAACACGGATCCCATCTCGGGATCGGGCGGAACGGTCGAGGTGTCGAGGTCGAGCACCACGCCCGCGCCGGTATCGAGCCTGCGGATCCCGAGTAGGCCGTCGATTGGGCATTCGAAATGCAGCAAGTGGCGGCGGGTGAAGCGAGGACCGATGCCGCCGAATCCCGTCTCTGGCGCGGCGCCGGTGATGAGCGTCGCCACCGAGGCCACGACGCCGGTGGTGCCTTCGTCGCGGGCGTCGCGGAGGAAAACCTCGACGCCTCCCCGCTCGGGGGTATCGGTTCCGTAGAGCTCGGCGAGCCCCCCGAGGACCATCAGGTACGCGCCTGCCACGGTCGGGCAGGAATGCCCGGCGAGCTTGACCGCATCCGCGTAGCCATAGGTGATCGTGCCATCGCTCGTCGCGCCGAGGAATTGCGCCAGCGGATCGCGGACCGTGACGGTGGGGGCGGCAGCGAAAAAGGCGGGGAAGCTCATCGGTGTTCTCCGAATGCCAGGCCGGCGATCGTCATCCGCGCCGTCGAACCACGCGGCGTTCTTTCGCATGGGGACGACGTGCCTGTTCATTCGGACTCAAAAGATATATTGTCAATGCATGTTTTATCGGAGCCGGCAGAAGACGGTGCTTGCGCCAAGCGGGATTGGCGTCGCCGGCCGCTGCCCCTATCGGTGGCACCCATGCGGCTGACGAGCTTCTCCGATTATGCCTTCCGGCTCCTGATCTTCGCGGCGAGCCATCAGGACCGGCGCATCACGATCGAGGAAACCGCGCGACGGTTCTCGATCTCGCGGGCGCACCTGATGAAGGTCGCCAACCAGCTCACGCGCGCCGGTTTCCTGACCGCGGTGCGCGGACGGTCGGGCGGGCTGACGCTCGGCAAGCCGGCCGACCAGATCAGGCTGAGCGAGGTGCTCGCCGCGGTCGAGCCGGACTTCGCGCTCGCCGAATGCTTCGGTGGCGGGACGCTCTGCATGATAACGCCGCACTGCCGCTTGCGCGGCGTGCTCGGCGAGGCGCTGGCGGCTTTCCTCGAGACGCTGGAGCGCTACACCATAGCGGACCTGGTGCTCACGCCCGACCTGTTCCCGCTCGCGCCGGTACCGCTCGTGGCGGAGGAATTGCACCCCGGCGTCGGGGGCTTGCGCGCTGGCGAATGACAAGGTCGGTCATGCATCCTGCGCCTGTCGATGGGCCGGTTGCGGCGCATCCAGCGCATCGCGGCCATGCGGGGCCGCAAAGTCCGGGGCGGGTCCGACGGGGACGATCGCCGTCGGATTGATGGTCCGGTGGCTCTCGTAATAGTGGCGCTTGATGTGCTCCATGTTCACCGTCGCCGCGACGCCGGGCAGCTGGAACAGCTCGCGGGTGAAGCCCCAGAGGTTGGGGTAGTCGACGATGCGGCGGCGGTTGCACTTGAAGTGGCCGTGGTAGACTTCATCGAACCGCAGCAGCGTGGTGAACAGCCGGATGTCTGCTTCGGTCAGCCTGTCCCCGGCGAGATAGCGCTGCCGCGACAGGCGCTCCTCGGCCCAGTCGAGCGTTTCGAATACCCCGGCGACGGCCTCCTCATAAGCGGACTGGCTCGTCGCGAAGCCGGCCCTGTAGACCCCGTTGTTGCAGCCGTCGTAAACCCGATCGTTCACCGCATCGATCTCGTCGCGGAGCTCCTCCGGATAGTAGTCGCCCGGCTTGGCCCCGACCGCGTCGAAGGCCCGCGTCAGCATCCGGATGATCTCGGATGATTCGTTGTTGACGATCGTCCTGCGTTGCTTGTCCCACAGGACAGGCACGGTGACGCGGCCGCTGTAGTCGGGCTGCGCAGCGGTATAGACCTGGTGGAGGAAGCGCGCGTCGTGGAGCGGATCGGGCACGACACCGGGCCCATCGGCGAAAGTCCAGCCGTCCTCGACCATCAGCCAATGGACCACCGACATCGGGATTATCTCCTCCAGCCCCTTGAGGGCGCGGACGATCAGGACCCGGTGAGCCCAGGGGCAGGCCAGGCTGACGTAGAGATGATAGCGGCCCGGTTCCGCCTTGAACCCGCCGTCGCCGCTCGGCCCGGGGGAGCCGTCGGCCGTGATCCAGTTGCGGAACTGGCTGTCGCCGCGAACAAAGCGTCCGCCGGTCGCCTTGGTGTCGTACCAGACATCGTGCCATTGGCCGTCGACCAGCATTCCCATCGTTCGGTCCTTCCTTTTGCGTCGCTCCCGATCAAACGCATGCCTCGCCAAGAGTGGGCCAACGATGACCGAGCCCAACCAGCCTACAGCAAGCGAAGCTCTGGAAAAGGCGCCGCGCGGCCTTCGGCTGCGGCGTGGGGCGGGGTAGGGAGCCCGCGTGAATACCCATGTGATGCTAGGCTCCGACCCCGCCGGTGCGCCGGTCCAGCTCGATATCGAGGAACTTCTGGCGACGCGGCTGCTCGTTCAGGGCAACAGCGGCTCCGGCAAGTCGCACCTGTTGCGCCGCGTGCTGGAAGAGAGCGCGGGCCTGGTGCAGCAGGTGGTCATCGATCCGGAAGGCGACTTCGTCAGCCTTGCCGAGCCGTTCGGGCATGTGGTGGTCGATGGCGCCGGCTACACCGATGCTGAGCTTGCCCGGCTCGCCGCGCGCATCCGCGAGCACCGGGCTTCGGTGGTGCTCGCGCTCGACGGGCTCGAAGTCGAAGGGCAGATGCGCTGCGCCGCGGTGTTCCTCGCCGCGCTGTTCAACGCGCCGCAACAGCACTGGTACCCGGCGCTCGTGATCGTGGACGAAGCGCAGTTGTTCGCGCCTTCCGGCGCCGGCGACGTCAGCGACGAGGTGCGCCGCCTGTCGCTCGCGGCGATGACCAACCTGATGTGCCGCGGGCGCAAGCGCGGCCTTGCCGGGGTGATCGCCACGCAGCGCCTGGCCAAGCTCGCCAAGAACGTCGCCGCCGAAGCCTCCAACCTGCTGATGGGGCGGACATTCCTCGACATCGACATGGTGCGCGCCGCCGATCTGCTCGGCATGGAGCGCCGCCAGGCGGAGCAAATCCGCGACCTCGAGCGCGGCCATTTCCTGGCGCTCGGCCCTGCCGTCAGCCGGCGCCCGGTGGCGGTGAAGATCGGCCCTGTGCGGACCAGCGCCCGGTCGGTGGTGTCGGGCCTGATGCCGCCGCCCAGTTCCTCGCCAGAGGAGATGGAAGAGCTGCTCCACGCTCGACCGGACGAGCCTGCCGCGGCCTTGCCGTTGTCGAGAGCGGACGAAGCGCCGCCGGTCGAAGCCGAAGAGCTGCACGAACGGATCGCGAGCTACGAACCGGTTGCCGAACCGAACCCCGCGCTCAGCGAACCCGACGCTGCCGAACGCACCGCGATCATTACCGAAGCGCTTCGCGGCATCGCATCCGAGGAAAGCTGCACGTTCCAGCCGGTTTCGGCGCTGTTCCTCGATTTCAACGTCCGTTGCCGGATGCGCGGGCTGAAGGATCACGGGCTCGACACCGTGGAATTCCGCCGCCGCCTCGCCGCGGCGATTGCCGGCCTCGATGAGGACGACGAGCGCGCGCGGACGATCCTCCAGCTTGCGCGCTCGATTCCCGAGGACTTGCTGGCGCCCTTCCTGGTCATCGCCAAGGCGGCCGTCGAGGAGCGGCACTGCCCGGACGACGACGACCTGGCGCGCGCTTACGGAACGAGCTCGCCGGGCCGCGTGCGGCGGATGCTCGAATACCTCGAGAAGGGCGGCCACATCGTCGTGCGCACCGATTTCAGCGGGCGCCGTACGGTGGCCGTGCCGGCGCTGAGCTTGTCCACGCTGCCGGTTTGACGGCTCCGTCCCCTACCGTTTGTCGGCTGGGCGGGGAGCCT
Source organism: Pseudomonadota bacterium (assembly GCA_023433305.1). Lineage (GTDB taxonomy): Bacteria > Pseudomonadota > Alphaproteobacteria > Sphingomonadales > Sphingomonadaceae > Croceibacterium_A. Next base: position 5,336 of record JAEZCZ010000108.1, read on the forward strand.
CGGTTTCGACCACGGGCATCACTTGTGGATAGGGCATGACCATTCGTCCGTCCGGCGCGGCGGTGAAGGTCGTCTGGGTCGGGTAGGCGAACTCGATGCCACGTTCCTTGAACGTCGTGAAAAGGCCGAGCGCAACCGCCTGCAGCGCGGCGTGCGATTCGTTCGGATCGCCCGAATCGACTTCGAACAGGAAGTCGTAATCCACCGAGCTCGGTCCGAACGCCTTGAACCCGGCGCGGACGTGGCGATGGCCGGCCTGCTCGACTGCCGCCTCCATCAGTTTCGGGATCTCGGCCAGCACCGCCGGGTCGGTCTGGTAGATGACGCCGACGACCAGGTGGAAGCGATACATCTGGCGGCCCACGAAGTTCGTCACCTCCTGTGCCAGGAGCTGGGTGTTGCCGATGATGCGCAGTTCGCCCGAGAGCGCGAGGATGCGTGTCGACTTGAGGCCGATCCTCTGAACCGTACCCGTCACGGGCCCTTCCTTGCCCTGATAGGTGATCGTGTCGCCAACGCGGAACGGCTTGTCGAAGACGATAGAAAGCGCCGCGAACAGGTCCGAGAAAATCCCTTGCGCGGCGAGGCCAATGGCTATGCCGCCGATCCCGAGGCCAGCCACCAGGCCCGTCACGTTGACCCCGAGGTTGTCGAGCACGACGATGCCCGCGATCGCGAACACCGCGACCGATACGAGCAGGCGGATTATGCCGAACGCGCTCGCCAGGCTCCGGTTGTCTTCCTCGTTCTGCCCGGTGCGATGCTCGATGAGGTCGAGGACCAACGAACGTGTCCAAATGGCCGCCTGGAAGGCCGCCGCGACGGTGAACAGAAAGGTGATCGTCTTCGAGACGTCGGCGGGCGGATGCACGTAACCGTCGACGATCTGCAGTGCGAGCGCGACGAGAAACCACAGCCTGGTCTTGCGCACCGCGTTGATGAAAAGCCCTGCGAAGGCGTGTTGAGGGCCCAGGCGCTTGCACGCGCGCAGGAACAGTGCGCGGACGCCGTAAAGCAGCGCGACGATTGCCGCCGCGACCGCCAAGGCGATGGAAATTTCGACAAGATGTTCGATGGCCCAGGCGAGGACCGGCGTTTGTGCCACGGGGATCGTCACGTGCCTATGGATCCTTACGCGGCGCCACGCGCAAGCAACGCGCGATCGGGTTTGTCGGTATCTGGCTGGGCCAATTCGGCGCTCCGTAATCCTGCAGTTCGCGGTCAGATAAGCGGGCAAATGCTAATGCGCCAGTCACCCTTTGGTGTCGGAATTCTTGACAAACACCGGTAAGGTTAACGACGCGACAACCATCGTGTTCGGCGAGAACCCGCGAGGCGCTCGAATTGGCACGGGCTGTGCAATGTAAACCGTACCCGACCAAGTCTTCGAACGAGGCGGGGCCGACCCCAACCCCCAAGTCTCCCGGCCCCGCCTCCCCGAAGCGCTCTCCCACCTGTCCATCCGTCCGTGGTATGCGCGACCGCGTGGTCCGCAAGTCCTCGTTTCAGCCCGTCGTCGCGCCTGACACCCGCGTGCTCGTGCTCGGCAGCCTCCCGGGCGAGCGCTCGCTCGCGGCGGGGCGCTACTACGCGCATCCCCGCAACAGCTTCTGGCACTTGATCGGGCAGGCGATCGGGATCGAGCTCGAACCGCTAGACTACGAATTGCGTCTCGCCGTGTTGCTGCGGAACAAGGTGGGACTGTGGGACACGGTCGCTTCGGCGCGCCGCACCGGCAGCCTCGATACCGCCATTCGCGAAGCGGAGCCCAATCCGCTTGCCGATCTTGCCGATTCACTGCCCGATCTCCGCGCGGTCGGCTTCAACGGCAAGGCTTCCGCGCGCGTGGGTATGCCGCTGCTCGCAGGGCGCGGGTTCGCCCTGGTACCGCTCCCTTCGTCGAGCCCGGCCAATGCCTCGGTGCCGCTCGCGGCGAAGGAAAAGCTTTGGGCCGGTCTTGCCGAATTTCTCGGCTGACCCTTGCCTCGTGCGCGCGGGCATCCCATTGAACGGGGCATGACCAAGGGATTTCCAAAGGGGAAGGCCGCCATCGCCGGAGCGATCGGGTCGGCCGCGGTGGCAGCGGCGTTGCTCTATGCGAACCGCCGCAAGGAAAAGAAGAACCTGCCCGAGCAACCGGGGACGATTCCCAGCGGCGAGCCGCCGGAGACCGATTGATGGAACCGGTGCGCATAGTCGAAGGCCGGGCCTATCCGTTCGGCCTGAAGAACGTCGATACCGACCTCATCATTCCCGCGCGCTGGCTCAAGACGGTGACGCGCGAGGGGCTCGGGCGCGGTGCCTTCGAGGCGCTTCGCAGCGACCCGGACAATGTCTTCGACCAGCCCGAGTTCGCGCGGGCGCCGATCGTGATCGCCGGCGACAACTTCGGTTGCGGATCGAGCCGTGAGCACGCCGCCTGGGCGCTTCTCGACATGGGCGCGAAGGCGGTGATCGCACCGAGCTTTTCCGACATCTTCTCGGGCAATGCATTCAAGAACGGGATCCTCACCGTGGTACTGCCGCAAGAGCAGGTCGACCGGCTGATGGAAGTCGCGCTCACCCAGCCGATCACCATCGACCTCGAGCACCAGACGGTCACCACACCGTTCCAGGACCGTTTCAGCTTCGAGATCGACCCGTTCCGCAAGCAGTGCCTCATCGAGGGGCTCGACGAAGTCGGCATCACTCTCGGCCACGAGCAGGCCTTGCTGGCATACGAAGCTCGCATCGCCGCGCAGAAGCCATGGCTGGTGCGCGGAACCGGGCTTGCCGCCTGACAGGGCGGGGAGCTATTCGCCGAACGCACCCGATTCAAGGAAACCGAGACATGACCGATTTCAGCGACCGCCAGAAAGGCGAGGAACGTAAGTTCGCGATGGATGCGGACACCGCCTTCCGCGTCGCCGCGCGGCGCAACCGCCTGCTTGGCCATTGGGCTGCCGAGAAGATGGGCCTGACCGCCGAGGAGACCGAAGCCTATGCCAAGGCCGTGGTCCAGGCCGACTTCGAGGAAGCGGGCGACGAAGACGTGATCCGCAAGCTGCTCGGCGACCTGACCGGCGCCGGGTGCGAGATCGACGAGGCCGAAGTCCGTGCCGCGCTCGAGGAGAAATCGGTCGAGGCCAAGCGCCAGCTGATGAGCGAGTCCTGACGCCATGGCGATGTCCGCGCCGGAGATCGAGGCGCTGATCAGGGCTGCCTTGCCCGACGCCGAAGTCGTCATCGAAGATCTTGCGGGCGACGGCGATCACTACATGGCGCGCGTGACCTCGCCGGCCTTCGCCGGGAAGAGCCGCGTCCAGCAGCACAAGATGGTCTACGACGCGCTCGGCGGCCGCATGGGCGGGGCGCTCCACGCCTTGCAACTCACCACCGCCGTCCCCAACTGAAGCCCAGGCAATTCCAGTTCAGGTCCCAGCCCCATGTCCGATACCAATGCCCGCATTTCCCAGATCGTCGCGAACAACGACGTGGTGCTGTTCATGAAGGGCACGCCGCTGTTCCCGCAGTGCGGCTTCTCGAGCCGGGCAGTGGCGATCCTAGAGCATTGCGGCGTCGATTTCGAAGGCGTCGACGTGCTGCAGGACATGGAGATCCGGCAGGGCATCAAGGAATTTTCCGACTGGCCGACCATTCCGCAGCTTTATGTGAAGGGCGAATTCGTCGGCGGCAGCGACATCATGATGGAAATGTATCAGGCTGGCGAGCTTCAGCAGCTTCTCGACGAGAAGCAGGTCGCGAAGGCGGATTGACTCAGCGGCGCCTTGCCCATTGTGACGAGGCATCGTGGTCGCGCGGGCCAGAGGCTAATGGTGACACTTTAGAGCCAGGGAATTTTTTCCCCAGGACAGTGTCAACCCCGTCAACACTCTGTGAACTTCGCGCGCGGCTCAGACCAGTTCGCGCACGTCGGTAAGCTTGCCGGTAACCGCCGCCGCCGCCGCCATCGCCGGGCTGACGAGGTGCGTCCGCGCGCCCGGTCCCTGACGGCCGACGAAGTTGCGATTGCTGGTCGAGGCGCAGCGCTCGCCGGCTGGCACCTTGTCGGGGTTCATCCCGAGGCACGCCGAGCAGCCCGGCTCGCGCCATTCGAGCCCGGCCTCGGTGAAGACCTTGTCGAGCCCTTCGGCTTCCGCCTGCGCTTTGACCAGGCCCGAACCCGGAACGACGATCGCCCACTTCACACCCGGCGCCTTCGTGCGCCCCTTGAGCACCTCGGCCGCCGCGCGCAAGTCCTCGATCCGGCTGTTGGTGCAGCTGCCGATGAAGACGTTCTGCACTTCGACCTCGTCCATCCGCTGGCCGGGGGCGAGGCCCATGTAGTCGAGGCTGGCCTGGGCGGCTTTCTGCTTGCTCGGATCGGCGAAACTCGTTGGATCGGGCACCACGCCGCCGATGGCGACGGTGTCCTCGGGGCTGGTGCCCCAAGTCACGGTCGGCTCCACCTCGCTCGCGTCGATGACCACCGACTTGTCGAACACCGCGCCTTCATCCGTATGAAGCGTCCGCCAGTAGCTCACCGCCGCGTCCCATTCGGCGCCGGTCGGGGCGAAGGGGCGACCCTTGAGGTAGGCGAAAGTCGTGTCGTCGGGCGCGATCATGCCCACGCGGGCGCCGCCCTCGATGCTCATGTTGCAGACGGTCAGCCGGCTCTCGATGCTCATCGCCTCGAACACTTCGCCGCGATACTCGATCGCATGGCCGGTTCCGCCCGCCGTGCCGATCGCGCCGGTGATGTGGAGGATCAGGTCCTTGGCGGTCACGCCCGGGCCGAGCGTGCCGACGACGCGAACTTCCATCGTCTTGAGCGGCCGCAGCAGCAGCGTCTGTGTCGCCAGCACGTGCTCGACTTCGCTGGTCCCGATCCCGAACGCCAGCGCGCCCAGCGCGCCGTGTGCCGCCGTGTGGCTGTCGCCGCACACCAGCGTCGTGCCGGGGAGGGTGAAGCCCTGCTCGGGCCCGATGACGTGGACGATGCCCTGCTCGCGGCTCGTGGCTTCGAAATAGCGCACGCCGAACTCGGGTGCGTTGCGCTCGAGCGCGGCGAGCTGGTCGCGGCTCTCGGGATCGGCGATCGGCACGCGGTTGCCGGCGGCGTCGAGGCGCGGCGTGGTCGGCAGGTTGTGGTCGGGCACGGCCAGCGTGAGCTCGGGATGGCGGACCTTGCGGCCATTGAGGCGGAGCGCTTCGAACGCCTGCGGGCTGGTCACTTCGTGGACCAGGTGGCGGTCGATGAAGATCAGGCAGGTGCCGTCGTCACGCCGTTCGATGACGTGCTCGTCCCAGATCTTTTCGTAGAGAGTGCGAGGTTTGCTGGCCATGTGGCGCAGATGGCGCGCGAGAGGCCGCAACGCAAGCGAGCGCTGCCTATGGCGGCGTGAAGTGCGGGTTTACTCCGCGCGCGTAGCGATGAAGATGCTGGCCAGGGCGATCGGCGTCAGCGCCACCGCCAGCCACACTCCGCTCAACGAAAATGCCGCCACCGTTCCGCTCAGGACAAGCGTGCCGAGGGCGGCGATCTTGGCCTTTCGCGAGATGGCGCGCCGCTCGCGCCAATCGCGGATCGACGGGCCCCAGCGCGGGTGGGCGAGCAGGCGCGCTTCCCATTCGGGATGGCTGCGCGCGAAGCAGAAAGCCGCGAGAAGCAGGAACGGAACGGTCGGGAGGATTGGCAGGAAAGCCCCGATGGCCCCGAGTCCCACGCTGACGAGCCCGCCCGCGAGGTAGAGCTGCCGCCGCATTCAGGCCGCGGCGAGCCGGGCCGCGTGCTCCTTCACCAGCGCGATCATGTTGGGCACGCCCTGGGTTCGGTTGGAGCTGAGCTGGTTGCGCAGGTCGAACGGCTCGAGCGCGCCGGCGACGTCCATCGCGGCCACTTCGCCGGCGGGTTTGTCCTGCACTGCCGAGAGCACCAGCGCGACGATGCCCTTGGTGATCGCCGCGTTGCTGTCGGCAAGGAAATGGAGCCTGCCATCCTGCTCGGTCGGATAGACCCACACGCTGGCGGAGCAGCCGCGCACGAGAGTGGCGTCGGTCTTGAGCGCCTGCGGCATCTCGTCGAGCTCCCGGCCCAGCTCGATGAGGAGGCGGTAGCGTTCGTCCGCGTCGAGGAATTCGTATTCCTCGAGAATGTCGGAAAGGGAGCGCATGACGCGCCCCTAGCGCATTCGGCCTAGAGGTCCACCCCGCTGGCAATGGCTTCGAGCTTGCGGATGCGTTCCTTGAGGTCCGCGATCTCTATCCGTGCGGCACCTTCGCGCGCGCCGCCTTCGATCTCGGGCGGAGCCCGGCCCGCTTCGATCTCGCGCGTCTTGAGCGCGATCCAGTCTTGCCAGCCCTTCAGCAGGGCGCCGGCGACGATCAGCAGGCCCATCAGGGTAATCGCAGCAATCAGCAGTTCCTGGCTCATTGTCGGATGTCTCCCTACCGCCGCGCGCCTATTTCTCGCGCAGGCTTTCGATTTCGGCCGAAAGGCGCTTGGTTTCGCGATCCTCGGTCGCGATCCGCTCGAGCACCTTCACGCGCTCGCGCAGCTCTTCGACCTCGCGCTCGAGCGCTGGATTGGTGGGCGGGGCGATCGACTTTTCATTGCCCATGACGTCGGTGGTAATGCCGTGCCGTGCGCGGTGCTTGGCCTTCAACACTTCGGCGACCGCGATGATGGCGACGATGACGACGATGGCGGTCCACAAGTTCATTGCACTTTCCCCTTCTCGTCGCGCAGTTTCTCGATCTCGTGCCCCAGCCGGTAGCCACTGTCGGTGACGATCCGCTCGACGGTGATCAGGCGATCCTGCAGCGAGCCGACCTCGGCCCGGAGCTGGGCGTTCTCCTGCGTCAGCAGCTTGATGCGCTCTTTGGATTCGGCGTCGGTGCCGGGCTTGAGCGACTGGCCCCACATGCCCTCGATCGGATAGCCGTGCTTGATCTTGAGCCGCGTGTTGTGGACGCTGGCCAGAATGCCGCCGAGCGAAACCGCGACCCCTCCGGCGATGACCCAGCCGATGTAAGGCAGGAGTTGTTGCCACACTTCCATCAGTTGTATTCCTTGTCGATCGTCGCCGAAGGGGCGGGATCGCCGCGCAAATCTTCGATCTGTTGTGCCAGGTCGACGCCCTTGTCGGTGGCAATGCGTTCCAGCACCCGAACCCGCGCCTCGAGCTGTTCAACATGAGAGGCGTACTGCGCGGCCTTCTCGGCCGTCCGATCGGCGGTGAGGCCGAGCTGTTTTTCCTTGTAGGACATGATCCGCTTGAGGATCGTGCCCATCAGGATGGTCACGGCGATCAAGCCGCCGACGATAGCGACGAGGGCAATGGTTTCACCGGGTCCCATTAGAGCCTCTCCTCGACACCGGCGCTCTCCAGCCTGCCGTCAACGCTGCGTTGGTCGCGCAAGGCTTCGATCTGCGTGGCTAGGTCGTACCCGCCGTCCGTGACGATACGTTCCAGCACCTTCACCCGCTCACGCAGTTCAGCGAGGCCGCGCTCCTGATCCGGCGAACGTCCGCCGACCGCCTTCAAAGCTTCCGCTTCCTGGATCCGCAGTTTGATCATCTTCTGCTGGTGCTGAGTCCAGACGCCGAAGAAGCCCAGTGATATGCCCAAGATCGGGATCATCAGGGCGAAGTAAGCTTCCATCGTATTCCCCCTTCTTCGGTGGGTCAGCGCAGCCGTTCGATCTCGGCAGACAGGCGCGGATTGCTGGTGACATAGTAGGTCTCGACCTCGGCAAGGCGCCGGTCGATGTCGCGGAAGCGCGCCCTGATCTCTCGCGCGGTACGCTTCGGCGACTGGCGGACACGCTGCCAGTATTTTTGCTCGTCCCGGTCGACGTAGAGGTGCTCCGGCTTCTTATTCAGCAGGATGCCAGCAATGAAGTAGAGCGGAATGATGAAGCCCGTCGCCGGGATCATGATGAGGAACGCGAGACGCACCCAGAAGGCGTCGATCCCCGTGTAATCGGCGATCCCCGAGCACACGCCCATCAGCTTGGCGTTCTGCTTGTCGCGGTAAAGTGTGGTGCGGGGGCTGTTCACCGGATCGATCCTTTCTTCTCGGCCAGCAGGCGATCCAGTTCGCGCAGCGGCTCGTTGTCGACTTCCCGATCATGCATCAGGCGCGCCGGCTTGAACTCGGGGTTGTCGGACGCGACCAGGCGTTCGACCGTGTCCATCCGCTCGTCGAGGCGTTTGGCGAGCTGATAGAGCTCTTCCAGCAGCGTCTCGTCATCGGTGGTGATCGTCGCGGCGGTCTTCCACTTGGTGATGTAGTGCATGATGATCCACGGCAGGCCGAGGAAGATCGCAAGGATTGCAAGAACACCTTCGAAATCCACGGCTTATTCTCCCTTCTTGTCGCCGTCGCCCATGCCGAGCGCGCGCTTCATTTCCTCGAGTTCCTCGTCGATCTTGTCCGCGCCCTCGAGCGCAGCGATCTCGTCGGAAAGGCTGGGCTTGGCGGTGCCGTCGGCGATCGAGAGAGCGTCCGCGCGGCCTTCGGCGTAGTCGACCCGGCGCTCGAGCTGGTCGAACCGCGCGAGCGCGTCGTCGACCCGTTCGTTCGTCATCAGGGTACGAAGCTTGACGCGGTTCTCGGCGCTTTCGAGCCGGGCCGCGATCTGCGTCTGGCGGCTGCGCGCTTCGCGCAAGCGGTTCTGCAGCTTCGCGATATCCTGTTCGTAGGCGCGCAGGGCATCGTCGAGCACCGCGATTTCCTGCTTGAGCTGATCGGCCATGTCGGCGGCGCGTTTTTTCTCGACCAGTGCCGCGCGGGCGAGGTCCTCACGGTCCTTGCTCAGCGCAAGTTGCGCCTTCTCGCCCCAGTCGGCCTGGAGCTTGTCCAGCTTGACGCAATGGCGGTGCATCTCTTTCTGGTCGGCGATCGTGCGCGCCGCGCTGGCCCGGACCTCGACCAGGGTTTCCTCCATCTCGAGGATGATCATGCGGATCATCTTGGCCGGGTCGTCGGCCTGATCGAGCAGCTCGTTGAAGTTGGCGGCGATGATGTCGCGGGTACGTGAGAAAATGCCCATCCAGGGAACTCCGGAAACGAAAGCGTTGGCAGAAGAGCTGAAAGTCGAAGCAGCGGTCGTGGGGGTCGGGGTGGTACGCAGACGTTCGATCTCGCGGTCGAGCCGCGACGTGGCCTGGGCGCGTCCGCGCTCAAGCTTCGAAGCGGCCTTTTCGAGGCCGGCCTCAATCTTCGAGCCGATCGGACCCAGGGGATCGTTGTCGTCGTTGCGGATCATGCCAGCTCCACGGTCGAGGCTATCGCGACGACCTGGTCGGCCGCCATGCCGTACTGCTGCGTCAACGCGTAGACGTTGAACAAGACCATCGCGGCGATGCTCACCAGCGCGGCGAGGCCGAGTTTACTGGTGAAGAACTCGCGGTCAAACATGGTCCTCATCCCTTCTGTTCCATTCGATACGGACCCCTTCGCAAGCCGTGTGCCAAATCGCAAAAACGAGGGAAAAGTTGGAGCCGAACGGATGTCAGCGCCCACTCATGCGGTGAATATTGCCAGCATATGGGGGAATTCGCTATATGTTGGTCGTGGAGCGGGAAAATCAGTTCATCGGCCAATCGAGCGCGTTCCTCGACGCGGTCGAGCGTGCGAGCCGCGCCGCGCCCATGCGCCGGCCGGTGCTGGTGATCGGCGAACGGGGCACGGGCAAGGAGTTGATCGCGGAGCGCCTTCACCGCCTCTCCAACCGCTGGGAAGAGCCGCTCGTCGTCATGAATTGCGCCGCCCTTCCGGAAACGCTGATCGAAGCCGAGCTGTTCGGGCATGAGGCCGGATCGTTCACCGGTGCCACGCGGCAACGTGTCGGGCGCTTCGAGGAAGCGGACCGGGGCACGCTGTTCCTCGACGAGATCGGCACGCTATCGATGGCGGCGCAGGAGCGGCTCTTGCGCGCGGTCGAATACGGCGAAGTGACGCGCATCGGGTCGTCCCGCCCGGTCCGCGTCGATGTCCGCATCGTTGCCGCGACGAACGAGAATCTGCCGCGCCTGGCGGAAGAAGGAACCTTCCGCGCCGATCTGCTCGACCGGTTGAGCTTCGAGGTGATCACGCTTCCTCCGCTGCGCGTGCGCGAAGGGGACATCGACGTGCTCGCCGATTACTTCGGCCGCCGCATGGCCGCGGAGATAGGCTGGGAACGGTGGCCGGGTTTCGCCGACCACGTCCGCCGGCAGCTCGACGAATATCCGTGGCCGGGCAACGTGCGCGAGCTGCGCAATGTGGTCGAGCGCGCGGTATATCGTTGGGCCGACTGGGAAGAGCCGATTGCCCACGTCCAATTCGACCCTTTCGACAGCCCATGGAAGCCGGCTCCGATATCGAAGGCGGACGGCGAAACCGCGGCGCCTGCCCACCCGCGCACGAGGCAGGCGGCGGCCGAATATGAATCGATCGAGGACCTGCGTGCCGCGGTCGATGCACACGAACGCGCCATCCTCGAGCATCACCTCGGCCGCAACAGATGGAATCAGCGCCAGACCGCCAAAGCGCTCGGTTTAACCTACGATCAGTTGCGACACTGCATTCGCAAGCACGGGCTTTCCGACGGCGGTTGAATCTCGTTGCAAACCGGACCGGGCGCGCCTATCTGCGCATCCATCCCGACATTGTCATGGCAAAGTCTGGTGCTGGCGCCTCAGGGGGCCGGCGCGAAGCGGCTTTGTCATGGTAGTCGGTCATAGGAGACCCGATGGCGGATACCGCGCGCCTTGTTGAAGTGATCGAACCGGAGGCGAAGGCTCTCGGTTTCGAGCTCGTGCGCGTGAAGCTCTCAGGGCAGGGCGACGAGCGTACGCTCCAGGTCATGGCCGAGGACCCCTCGACCGGGCAACTGGTGGTCGAGCAGTGCATGGCGCTGTCGCGCCGAATTTCCGACCGGATGGATGCGATCGAAGAGCAAGGCGAGGAACTCGTCCGCGGGGCGTACAATCTCGAGGTCAGCTCCCCGGGGATCGATCGCCCGCTGACCCGAGCGAAGGATTATGCCGCCTGGGCCGGGCACGACGTCAACATTTCGCTGAGCGAGCCGGTGGGCGACCACCGCAAGCTGCGCGGCGAATTGCTCGGTATCGACGGCAACATGGTCGCCGTCGAGGACCGCAAGGCCGGCCGCGTCGAAGTCCCGCTCGACACCATTCATTCGGCGAAACTGGTCCTGACCGACAAGCTGATCGCCGCTACCCGTCCGCTCGATATGAGCGGGGCCGAAGAGATCGAAGAAACACTCGAAGAAGAGAAGGCAGACGACTGATGGCCAGTCCGATTTCCGCCAACAAGGCTGAATTGCTTGCAATCGCGAACTCCGTCGCGACCGAGAAGATGATCGACAAGTCGATCGTCGTCGAGGCGATGGAAGAGGCGATCCAGAAGGCGGCCCGGGCACGTTACGGCGCCGAGAACGATATCCGCGCCAAGCTCGACCCGATGACCGGTGACTTGCGGCTGTGGCGCGTGGTCGAAGTGGTCGAGGAAGTCGAAGACTACTTCAAGCAGGTCGATCTCAAGCAAGCTGAGAAGCTTCAGCCGGGTGCGAAGCTGGGCGATTTCATCGTCGATCCGCTGCCGCCGGTCGATCTCGGCCGCATCGACGCGCAGAGCGCCAAGCAAGTGATCTTCCAGAAGGTCCGCGATGCCGAGCGCGAACGTCAGTACGAGGAATTCAAGGATCGCGCCGGTGAGATCATCACCGGCGTCATCAAGTCGGTCGAGTTCGGCCACGTGATCGTCAACCTCGGCCGCGCCGAGGGCGTGATCCGCCGTGACCAGCAGATCCCGCGCGAGGCCGCCCGCGTCGGCGAGCGCGTTCGCGCGCTGATCATGAAGGTCGAGCGCAACAACCGCGGCCCGCAGATATTCCTCAGCCGCGCGCACCCCGAGTTCATGAAGAAGCTGTTCGCGCAGGAAGTGCCCGAGATCTACGACAACATCATCGAGATCAAGGCCGCCGCCCGCGACCCGGGCTCGCGCGCCAAGATTGGCGTGATCAGCCGCGACTCGAGCATCGACCCCGTTGGCGCGTGCGTCGGCATGAAGGGCAGCCGCGTGCAGGCGGTCGTCCAGGAACTGCAAGGCGAGAAGATCGACATCATCCCCTGGAGCGAGGATACCGCGACGTTCGTGGTCAACGCGCTGCAGCCGGCGACGGTTAGCCGCGTGGTGCTCGACGAGGACGAGAACCGCATCGAAGTGGTGGTTCCCGACGACCAGCTCAGCTTGGCGATCGGCCGCCGGGGGCAGAACGTGCGCCTCGCCAGCCAGCTCACCGAGAGCCAGATCGACATCATGACCGAGGACGAAGCCTCGGAGAAGCGCCAGCGCGAGTTCTCGGAGCGCTCGAAGATGTTCGAGGAAGAGCTCGACGTGGACGAAACGCTTTCGCAGCTGCTCGTGGCCGAAGGTTTCGCGGAGCTCGAGGAAGTGGCTTACGTCGAGCTCGCCGAGCTCGCGAGCATCGAAGGCTTCGACGAGGAACTTGCCGAGGAACTCCAGAGCCGCGCTCAGGAAGCGCTCGAGCGCCAGGAAGAGGCCTACCGGGCCGAGCGGCGCGAGCTTGGGGTCGAGGACGCGCTGGCCGAAATCCCGCACCTCAATGAGCAGATGCTCGTGGTGCTCGGAAAGGCCGGGATCAAGACGCTCGACGATCTCGCCGATCTCGCGACCGACGAGCTGATCGCAAAGAAGCGCGAGGCTCCCCGGCGGCGCCAGGCCCCGACCGAAGGCCCGCCGCTGCGCCGCGACCGTCCGCGTCCCGAGGACAAGGGCGGCGTGCTGGGCGAATTCGGCCTGAGCGAAGAACAAGGCAACGAGATCATCATGGCCGCCCGCGCGCACTGGTTCGAGGACGAGGAGGTCGCGTCCGAAGCGACCGATGCGCCTGTGCCTGCAACTGAGGAGGCCGCCGATGCGGAATCCTCGCAATGAGCCGCTAGCGGATCACGACATCGCGGGACCGCGCGGGGCCGGCAACGGTCCCGAGCGGCGCTGCGTGTTGAGCGGACGCATCGGCGGGCGCGACGCGTTCGTGCGCCTGGCGTTGTCGCCCGAGGGCGCCGTGCTGCCCGATGCACTCGCCAAGGCTCCCGGGCGCGGAGCCTGGATCGGCGTGGACGAAACTGAATTGAGTGAAGCCGTCGCGAACGGCAAGCTCAAGGCGGCCCTGTCGCGCGCGTTCAAGACGGGGCAACTGGCGGTTCCCGACAACCTCGCTGACCTCACCGGGAAAGCACTGCTGCGCGCGCTGCTCGACCGGTTGGGGCTCGAAATGCGCGCGGGAAAGCTTATCTTGGGTTCGGACCGGATCGCGAACGAAGCCCGCTTGGGCAAAGTCGCGGCACTTTACCATGCCGCCGACGCAAGCGAGGATGGGGCACGCAAGCTGGACCAGGCGTGGCGCGTCGGCATGGACGCCGAAGGAACTGGCCAAGCGGGCGTTCGCCTGCCACTGGACCGCGCGGCTTTGTCTGTGGCATTGGGCCGCGACAATGTCGTCCATCTGGCGCTGGCCGATCATCCGTCGGCCGAGCGGGTCGCGATCCCGCTGCGGCGACTGCAGAGCTTTCTTGGCGGCCGAACGGCCGCGGTGACCAGCGGCGAACCGGGTGACCGGCAAGCCGCGATCCCGGGTCAAGCCCCGGGGCTATGAATTGATTTGAAGGACGAAACGAACCCTATGAGCGACAGCAACGACACCCCGCGCGAACGCAAGCCGCTTGGCATCAAGCGCTCGCTCGACGCGGGCGAGGTCAAGCAGACCTTCAGCCACGGCCGCACCAACAAGGTGGTGGTCGAGGTCAAGCGCCGTCGCGTGATCGGCAAGCCGGGCGAGACGCCTGCGCCTGCATCGGCACCCGAGCCGGTCGCTGCGCCTCCGCCCCCTCCGCCGCCCCCGCCGCAGCCCAAGAAGAAGGCCGCGCCCGCCGGCGAGACTCCGCAGGAGCGCGTCGCTCGCCTCCAGCGCGAGGCCGAGGAAGAGCGCCTGCGGCTGACCGAGGAAGCCACGCGTCGCGAGGCCGAGGAGCGTGCCCGCGCAGCCGAGGAGGAAAAGCGTCGCGCCGAAGAGAACCGACGCGCCGGGCAGGAAGCCGAAGCGCGCGCCGCCGCCGAAGCCGAGGCGGCCGCCGCCGCGCCGATCGAGGAAGCGCAGCCTAGCGAAGAGGTCGAATCCGGCTCGGCATCGCCGACACCGGCCCCGCGCAAGTTTACTCCGGTGGCGCGGCCCGAACCCAAGCGTCCGGAGAAGAAGCGCGAAGAACAGCGCAAGAGCGCTCCTGGCCGAGGGGGCGACGATCGTCGCCGTGCCGGAAAGCTGACCGTCACGCGCGCGCTCAACGAGGACGAGGGCGCGCGGGCTCGCTCGCTCGCGGCACTCAAGCGTGCACGTGAAAAGGAGCGCCGTGCGCACATGGGCGGCTCGTCGCAGCCGCGCGAGAAGCAAGTCCGCGACGTGGTGGTGCCCGAGGCGATCACCGTGCAAGAGCTCGCCAACCGCATGGCCGAGAAGGGCGCCGCGCTGGTGAAGGCGCTGTTCAACATGGACATGATGGTCACCGTCAACCAGACGATCGACCAGGATACCGCCGAGCTTCTTGTCGAGGAGTTCGGCCACAACATCGTGCGCGTGTCGGAGAGCGACCTCGACATCGACACCACGGAGGATGTCGATCCCGAAGAGACGCAGCAGCCGCGCCCGCCGGTGGTCACGATCATGGGCCACGTCGACCACGGGAAGACGTCGCTGCTCGACGCGCTGCGCGGCACCGACGTGGTAAGGGGGGAAGCCGGCGGCATCACCCAGCACATTGGCGCCTACCAGATCACGACGAAGAACAAGCAGAAGATCACCTTCCTCGACACACCGGGGCACGAGGCGTTCACCCAGATGCGCCAGCGCGGCGCCAACGTGACCGACATCGTGGTGCTGGTGGTGGCGGCCGACGATGGGCTGATGCCGCAGTCGATCGAGGCGATCCGTCACACCAAGGCGGCAGGCGTTCCGATGATCGTGGCGATCAACAAGATCGACAAGCCCGAGGCCAACCCGCAGCGGGTGCGCGAACGCCTTCTCGAGCACGAAGTCATCGTGGAGGCGATGAGCGGCGACGTTCAGGACGTGGAGATCTCCGCGAAGGAGAAGACCGGCCTCGACGAGTTGATCGAGAAGATCCTGCTCCAGGCGGAAATTCTCGAGCTCAAGGCCAATCCGGACCGCGCGGCCGACGCGACGGTGATCGAGGCGCAACTTGACAAGGGCCGCGGCCCGGTCGCGACGGTGCTGGTCAACCGGGGCACGCTCAAGCGTGGAGACGTGTTCGTGGTCGGCACCGAGAGCGGCCGTGTGCGCGCGCTGGTCGATGACAAGGGCCAGCAGATCAAGGAAGCAGGCCCGTCGATGCCGGTCGAGGTGCTCGGCCTCGGCGGCGTCCCGAACGCCGGAGATCACCTGACGGTCGTGGAGAACGAGGCGCGGGCGCGCGAAGTGGCGCAATATCGCCACGAGAAGGCCACCGAGAAGCGTACGGCGACAGCGCCGGCCAGCCTGGATACGATGTTCTCCAAGCTGACCAGCGACCTCGTCGAATTCCCCGTCGTGGTGAAGGCCGACGTCCAGGGTTCGGCCGAAGCGATCGTGACCGCGCTGCACAATCTCTCGAACGACGATATCAAGGTGCGCGTGCTCAGCTCGGGGGTCGGCGCGATCACCGAGAGCGATGTGTCGCTGGCATCGGCATCGAAGGCGCCGATCATCGGCTTCAACGTCCGGCCGAATGCCAAGGCGCGCGAACTGGTCGCGCGCCACAAGGTCGAGATGAAGTACTTCGACGTCATCTATCAGCTGACCGAAGAGATCGGCCGCGAGATGGCAGGTGTGCTCGGCCCGCTCAAGATCGAGAACGTTCTCGGCCGCGCGGAGGTCAAGCAGGTCTTCCCAGCGGGCAAGCGCGACAAGGCGGCGGGTCTGCTGGTCCTCGAAGGTGTCATTCGCAAGGGGCTTCACGCCCGCCTTACGCGTCAGGACGTCATCGTCAGCGCGACGACGATCGCCTCGCTGCGGCGTTTCAAGGACGACGTGGACGAAGTCCGCGCCGGTCTCGAATGCGGTGTGGTCCTGGCCGATACCAACGACATCCGCGCCGGCGACAATCTCGAAGTGTTCGAGATCGAGGAACGCGAACGGGTGCTGTAAACGGTGCGCTACGTCGCCCTGCTCGGATCCATCAACGTCGGTGGCAACCGATTGAAGATGGCCGAGTTCAGGGCGGCGCTCGAAGACGAGGGCTTCGAGAACGTCTCCACTGTCGTGGCGAGCGGCAACGTGCTGTTCGACCATTCGCGGACGGCCGACGCGAAGCTGGAGGCCCGCATCGCAGTCGTGAAGGACCGCTTCGGCATCGATAGCTTCGCGGCCGTTCGCAACGAGGCAGAGCTGGAACGAGCGATCGACGACAATCCTTTCGTCGCGGACGGCGAGGCCAGGTTCGTGCACACGATCTTCCTGTCGGATGGGCTCGACCGGGAGGCCTTCGAGCGTTTTGCGCGCGATTATCCGGGTCCGGAGCGGCTGGCGGCGGGCGAGCGAGAGTTCTTTGTCGATTACCGCGAAGGCGTGGCCCGTTCACAGCTCGACCCTGCGATGCGGAAGGCAAAGGTGGTGCAAACTCGCGCTACCGCACGCAACGTGCGCTCATTGCGCCGCATTCTGGAAAAGATGCGCTCGGGCGGCTAAGAGCCGCCCATGCCTACGGTCGTCGCCATCCGTCACGTCGTATTCGAGGATCTCGGCGTCTGGCATCCCTGGTTCGAGGTGAACGGCTGGAACGTTCGCTATGTCGACGCACCGATTGCTGACCTGACGGCGCTCGATCCGCTGGATGGCGATCTGCTGATCGTGCTGGGTGGGCCGATCGGGGCCTACCAGACCGATCGTTACCCCTTCCTCGCCGAGGAACTGCAGTTGATCCAGCGCCGGGTGGAGTCCGGGAAACCGCTGCTCGGCGTCTGCTTGGGTGCCCAGCTTCTCGCGATGGCATGCGGTGCAAACGTGTCGCAGATGGATCGCAAGGAGATAGGCTTTTCCCCCCTCACGCTGACCGAGGCCGGGCGGGCCTCGGCGCTTGCTCCGCTCGACGGCTCGCCGACCCTCCACTGGCACGGTGATCAGTTCGATCTTCCCGAGGGCGCGACGCTTCTCGCGTCGAGCGCGCTTTGCCCGTATCAGGCGTTCGCGATGGGGCCGGATGTACTCGGCCTACAGTTCCATGCCGAAACCGACTGCCGAACGCTCGAGAGCTGGCTGGTCGGACACGCTTCCGAGCTGGCGCATGCTGGGTTCGATGTGGCCGCGATCCGGGCGGACGCCGCGCGTTACGGCGCGAGTTTGGCCGAAGCGGGCCGCGAGATGCTTGCACTGTGGCTCAGGGATCGCATCTAGGCGCCATGGCCCGCCCATCTCATGGAACCGAAGATCGCTCCGTTCGCCTGCTCAAAGTCGGCGAACGCGTGCGCCACGTGCTGTCCGAATTGCTGACCCGGCAACAGGTGCATGACGACATCCTGACCGGCCACCACATCTCGGTGACCGAGGTGCGGATGTCGCCCGACTTGCGGCAGGCGCGGGTCTACGTAAAGCCCTTGCTCGGTGGCGACGAGGAGGAAGTACTCGCCGCGCTTCGCCGCAACACCGCCTACCTGCAGCGCGAAGTGGCCCAGCGGCTTGGTCTCAAGTTTGCGCCAAAGCTGCGATTCCACGCCGACGAGAGCTTCGACGAGGCTGCGCGGATCGAACAACTGCTAAACGATCCCAAAGTTGCGCGCGATCTCGACGATCCTGGCCAGGATCGGGGCCGAGACTGAACGCCTCTATCGCGACCCGAACGCGCTCCCTATCTGACAGGCCATGGACGGAACGCTTCTCACGGCGCTCGCGCTGATCCCGGCGCTAGTGATCGCCATCGTGTTTCACGAAGTGGCGCATGGCTGGACCGCGTTGGTGCTAGGCGACCCGACGGCTAAGGAGCGCAAGCGGCTCAGCCTCAATCCGATACGGCATGTCGATCCTTTCGGCACGTTGATCCTCCCGGGCCTGCTGGCATTGACGGGGGCGCCCGTGTTCGGTTGGGCCAAGCCGGTGCCGGTGATCAAGGAGCGGCTCCGAAATCCGCGTTTCGGCATGATGGCGGTGGCTGCGGCGGGGCCGGGCACCAACTTGATCCTGGCGGCGATCGGCGCGGTCGCGCTTGGCCTGCTGGCGCGCGGGGGGCTTCCAGCCGCAGGCGCGACGGGCTTTGCCGCGGCGTCGCTCTATTCTTTCGTCCTCATCAACATCTTCCTGGCGCTGTTCAACTTGTTGCCGCTGCCCCCGTTTGATGGTTCGCACATTGTCGAGGGCCTGCTGCCGCCCCGCGCCGCGCGCCTTTACGAGAAGCTGAGGCCATTTGGTTTTCCACTCTTGTTCCTGCTCCTGCTGGTCATCCCGTGGCTTTTCCCCCAGCTCGGCATAGTGGAGCGCATTGTCCTTCCGCCCGTGCAGTGGGCGGAAGCGCAATTCATGACGGTGGCTGGCTGGATCGCGGGCGGATAATTTAATCCGGGCTATATTGACTATTATCATCCGGACAAATAAATGAGCCTGCAACGGAGGCTCGCCATGACCCTGACTGTCTTTCACAAGAATGACGTGATCGCGCGCGGCTCACGCGAGGACATCGTGCCCGCGATGCGGGCTTTGCAGCCGCTCGATCGGACTAGCGACCTGCTGGCCTTCGATGACGAGACGGGTCGCCAGATCGATATCGATTTGAGGCCCGAGGCCGCACCATCACGGCGACGCGGCCGTCCTGCCCTCGGCGTCGAAGCCAAGGAGGTGACATTGCTCCCGCGCCACTGGGAATGGCTGTCCAGCCAGCGCGGCGGCGCATCCGCGACTTTGCGCAAGCTGGTCGAGGAAGCGCTCCGGAAGGGCCGGACGGCCAAAGACCACCACGACACTGCCTACCGCTTCCTTCACGTGATGGCCGGCAACCTGCCCCACTTCGTGGATGCGGTCCGCGAGATGTATGCGGGCAACAAAGTCGGCTACGACCACTTCACGTTTGAATGGCCGCGGGACATCCGCGATCACGGCAGAAGACTGGCATTTCCCGAATGAGCGAGCAGGCGATCAAGTCCCAGCCGCACGGCTGGCTCGTGCTCGAGAAGCCGCGCGGCCTGGGCTCGACCCAGGCGGTGGCGGCGGTCAAGCGTGTGCTGCGCAAGGCCGGCTACGGCAAGGTCAAGATCGGCCATGGCGGCACGCTCGATCCGCTAGCGGAGGGCGTGCTGCCGATCGCGCTCGGCGAGGCCACTAAGCTCGCAGGCCGCATGCTCGACGCGAGCAAGACTTATGCGTTCACCATCCAGTTCGGCACGGAAACCGATACGCTCGACGGGGAGGGTGGGGTTGTCGCGACAAGTGACGTCCGCCCACCGCTGGCGGCCGTAGCGGCGATCTGCGACCACTTCACCGGCGAGATCGATCAGGTTCCCCCCGCGTATTCTGCGCTCATGGTGGATGGCCGCCGGGCCTACGACCTCGCCCGTCAAGGCGAAGAGGTCACCCTGGCCGCGCGGCGCGTGACCGTCCACACCCTCGAGATTGAAGGGGGCGCGATGCAATCGGAGGCCACCTCGTCGTTTGCCAGCAACGATGCTTTCGCACCCGCGGCGCCCCTGGAAGTGGCGGAAAGCGTCACGCTGGTGGCGAAAGTCTCGAAGGGCACTTACATCCGATCGCTCGCGCGCGACATGGCGCATGCACTCGGAACGGTTGGTCATGTCAGCTACCTGAGGCGCACGAAGGCCGGACCGTTTACCGAAGCCCACGCGATTTCGCTGGACTTTCTGAATGAAATCGGCAACGGCGCGCGCCTTGAAGACCACCTCCTGCCGCTGGAGGCGGGGCTGGACGGTATCCCGGCCCTGACCCTCGCTCCGGAAAGTGCGCAGGCGGCCCGCCAGGGCCGGGTCCTTTCCGGAATGCTCGAACCCGACGGGCTCTATTTCGCAACGGCCGGCAAAGTCCCCGTGGCGCTGATGGAACTTTCGGGCGGATCGGCGAAAGTCGTCCGAGGGTTCAATTTCACCGATACCGCGGAGTAGAACGAATGTCGGTTACCGCCGAAAAGAAGCAAGAAATTATCAAGGACAACGCCCAGGCCAAGGGCGATACCGGATCTCC
The DNA here is from genome assembly GCA_023433305.1 of Pseudomonadota bacterium. GTDB lineage: Bacteria > Pseudomonadota > Alphaproteobacteria > Sphingomonadales > Sphingomonadaceae > Croceibacterium_A. The sequence continues at coordinate 25,577 of JAEZCZ010000108.1, forward strand.
CGAAGTCCAGGTCGCGATCCTCACCGAGCGCATCCGTAACCTGACAGAACACTTCAAGGACCACCACAAGGACAACCACTCGCGTCGCGGGCTCCTGATGATGGTCAACAAGCGTCGTAGCCTGCTCGCCTATCTCAAGAAGAAGGACGTCGAGCGGTACAACAACCTGATCCAGAAGCTGGGTCTGAGGAAATAAGAGTTTAGCGGAAAGGCGGCTCAAGAGAGCCGCCTTTTTGCATTTTGGCATCCTTCGCAATTCGGTGAAGGGGCCTGGGGCTTGAGGGCCCTACACCGGACCGGGACGGCATCCCCGGCACTTGAGGCCCCGCGGCGCAATCTGGCCCGCGGGTTCACGAAGGAAAACCAATGTTCGACACGAAAACTGTATCGCTGGAGTGGGGCGGCAAGACCCTCACTCTGGAAACCGGCCGCATTGCCCGTCAGGCTGACGGGGCGGTCCTCGCCACCTATGGCGAAACCGTGGTGCTGTGCGCCGTCACCGCCGCGCGTAGCGTGAAGGAAGGGCAGGACTTCTTCCCGCTCACCGTCCACTATCAGGAAAAGTTCTCCGCCGCCGGGCGCATCCCGGGCGGCTTCTTCAAGCGTGAACGCGGGGCGACCGAGAAGGAAACGCTCACCAGCCGCCTGATCGACCGGCCGATCCGTCCGCTGTTCCCGGAAGGGTTCTACAACGAGATCAACGTCATCGCGCAGGTGCTGAGTTATGACGGCGAGACCGAAGCCGATATCGTGGCCATGATCGCCGCGTCTGCCGCGCTGACCATTTCGGGCGTTCCGTTCATGGGCCCGATCGGCGCCGCGCGCGTGGGATTCAAGGACGGCGAGTACCAGCTTAACCCGTCGATGGCGGAAGTGGCCGAGGGCCGCCTCGATCTCGTCGTCGCAGCCACGCATGACGCGGTGATGATGGTTGAATCCGAAGCCAAGGAATTGACCGAAGACGAGATGCTCGGCGCGGTCATGTTTGCGCACGACGAATCCAAGAAGGTCGTCAAGGCCATCGTCCAGCTCGCCGAACAGGCCGCGAAGGAGCCTTGGGAGCTGTCGCCGGTGGCAGACAAGACGGCGGCCCTCGACGAGCTTCGCGGTGTGATCGGCGAGGACCTCGCCGCCGCCTACAAGCTCACCGACAAGCAACAGCGCCAGAACGCGATCAATGCCGCGCGCACGAAGGCACGCGAGCATTTCGAGAGCGTCGAAGCTGCGGATCCGGCGGAATACCTCGGCAAGCTGAAGCTGGTGAAGAAGCTCGAGAGCGACATCGTTCGCAAGGCGATCCTCAAGGATGGCACGCGAATTGACGGTCGCACCACGACCCAGGTTCGTCCGATCGAAGCGACGGTCGGCTTCCTGCCTCGCACGCACGGTTCGGCGCTGTTCACGCGCGGTGAAACGCAGGCGATCTGCACCACCACGCTCGGCACCAAGGACAGCGAGCAGATGATCGACGGCTTGACCGGCCTGTCGTACGAGAGCTTCATGCTGCACTACAACTTCCCGCCCTATTCGGTCGGTGAAGTTGGCCGTTTCGGCGCTCCGGGCCGGCGTGAAGTCGGGCACGGCAAGCTCGCATGGCGCGCGCTTCGTCCGATGCTTCCGAGCAAGGAAGAGTTCCCCTACACGATCCGCATCCTTTCCGACATTACCGAGTCCAACGGCTCGAGCTCGATGGCGACGGTTTGCGGCGGCTGTCTCTCGATGATGGACGCCGGGGTGCCGATTGCACGGCCGGTTTCGGGCATTGCGATGGGCCTGATCCTCGAGGGTGACGAGTTCACGGTGCTCTCCGACATCCTCGGCGACGAGGATCACCTCGGCGACATGGACTTCAAGGTGGCCGGAACGAGCGAAGGTATCACCTCGCTTCAAATGGACATCAAGGTAGCCGGGATTACCCGCGAGATCATGCAGCAGGCTCTGGCCCAGGCCAAGGAAGGCCGTGCCCACATCCTGGGCGAGATGACCAAGGCGCTGGGGACGGCCCGCACCGAACTGTCGGCGCACGCCCCGCGGATCGAGACGATGCAGATCGACAAGTCCAAGATCCGCGACGTCATCGGAACCGGCGGCAAGGTGATCCGCGAGATCGTCGCGGAAACCGGCGCCAAGGTCGACATCGACGACGAAGGCGTGATCAAGATCTCCTCGTCCGATCTCACCCAGATCGAGGCGGCCAAGAAGTGGATCCAGGGCATCGTCGAAGAGCCCGAGATCGGCAAGATCTACACCGGCAAGGTGGTCAACATTGTCGACTTCGGCGCGTTCGTGAACTTCATGGGCGGCAAGGACGGCCTCGTCCACGTCTCCGAAATGAAGAACGAGCGGGTCGAGAAGCCAACCGACGTGGTTTCCGAGGGCCAGGAAGTTAAGGTCAAGGTCCTCGAGGTCGACAACCGTGGCAAGGTCCGCCTGTCGATGCGGGTGGTCGATCAGGAAACCGGCGAGGAACTCGAAGATACCCGTCCTCCGCGCGAGCCGAGAGGCGATCGGGAAGGCGGTCGCGGCGGACGCGACGGCGACCGTCGGGGGCCTCGTGGCGGCGGTCGCGATCGTGACCGCGGACCGAGGGGAGACCGGGGCCGGGATCGCGAGGATCGCCCGCGGCGAGACCGCGATGGCAATGACGGTGGGCCCGCCCCCGATCACATTCCGGCGTTCCTGAAGGACGATTAAGGTTTAGGGAAAGCCTAACGAAAACAGGGCCGTGAGGAGCAATCCTCACGGCCCTTTTTTGTTAGGCGCGCGTTCGCTCTGCCTGGCTCGCGCTGTTTGCGGCCTTATCCGTGCGCTCCGAAATGATTGGCGATCGCGGTGCTGATGCGTAGCGAGAGCGCGTAGGCGTGCTCGATCGGATCGATGTAAGCGCGGCGGATGGCTTCGTAGCCTTCATCCCCGCCCTCCGGATAATCGGTCGGTTCGGACATGGTGAAGTCGCCGATCTTGGGGAAGCTCGTGGGGTAGGCGCGTCGTAGCTGCGCCAGCGCTTCTTCGATCCTGAGCGTAAAGACCATTTCGAGCACGTCCTCGCGCGCAACGTCGTTGGCCCGGCTGAAGGCTGGGATCGAGACCGCGCGAAGGAACATGAACTGGAACAGGGCGAGACGTAGCGCATGACATACTCCGATCGCGCGGCGCACATACTCGCGATCCGGCGGAGGGCTCTCGTCGGGGATCAGGTCGAGCAACCGATGCAACTTGAGCGCGTCGACCCTAAGCCGCGACGCGAGGCGGCGGAACACGCCGACGCGGTCGTCTTTCACGAGGTACTCGGCGAGTGCCTCGCAGGGCCCTGACAGCTCCGTCTCGGTGCCGCGATAGGGACGGCTCGCCCAATACGCCGAATTGAACAGCTCGCCGTAAGCGGCGACAGTCTTGACGCTGGCCAGCGCGTTGGCTGCGCGGACCAACCCGGTGATCTGTCTCCCGCGCTCACTTTCGGTCAGGAGCTGTGCCAGTTCCTCATAACTGCCTTCCGCGGCGCTGCCGATGCCGGCGATCACGTTCACCGGGTACCCGAGCTGCTGCAGGATCGCGTTGTGGGGAATGGCGCGTATTTGCCGGAGGCTCATCTCGCGGTCGGCAGCCAGGTCGGATTGCCGCCGCGAAACGCGGCTGCCGGTCGGGTTGAGTAGCCCGAGACCGAAGGCGGTCACCGCCCTCGCATAAGTCCGGCTTTCGAGATGTTGGCGCTGGTGATCCTTGATGGCGCGATAGAAGTCGAGGCTGAGGTCCGTGCGGAGATAGAATGGGTCCACCGCCACGCTGGAATCGGCCTCGACCAGTGGCGCTTCAGCGATACCGGACAGGGTCGCCAGCGCGAGCTCGTGGGTGCCGAAAAGCAGGTACCCGTCGCCGCCCTGGAAGCTGACCTCGGGCTCGAGCCGGATGGCGGCGTCCGCAAACCGTCGCCGCGCCCAAGGGGTAAGTGCCCAGGCCAGCCGGTCCGAGAGCGATTGGGGGTGCGCGCCGCGGCCCATGCTCTCGCCGTGCGTGTTGAACACGAGCGCAGCCACATCGGTAAGCTCGTTGGCTTGCATGGCCTCGGCCAACCGACCCTGCAGGCGCTCGATGGCGAGGCTGGCCGGAATCTGACCGACGAAGCGCCCTGCGTCTGAGAAGCCGGTCTGGATCGAGACCCGCCCGCGCCGGCGGGCATAGGCGCGATATTCTTCCTCTCCGAGCAGAGCATCGAGAAAGCGCCCGCCGTGCTCAAGTGCCTGCTCAGTTTCGAACAGCGGCGAAACGTCGACTATGTCGTCGATGCCGAACAACTTGGCGAAGTACAGCGCGGCGAGGATCGTCGCGGGTTCCTCGCTCTCCGCCACGAGCATGCGGATTGGGGCGTCGGCATCGATGTGATGAAGAATCTGCGCCATGGCGAGGAATTGTCGGATCGCGGTCGAGCTCTCGATGGCCAGCGCCGCGAAGTTCGAGCGCAGCGGCCGGGCCGCGGCAATGCTCCTGCGCAAGTGCACGACCGCGCTTTTGCTCGATAAATCCAGCTCATTATGCGGGTCGAGCCGACGGCGGACTGCGTTGTGGAGCTGTTTCGCGTTCACACGAAAGTGAATCCAGCCCATGCCGAGCCCATCCGCGCGCATGGCAGCGGCAAGCGTCTTGAGCGCAACCGCTCTATCCACATTGGCCGTGACGGCGTCTTGCTCCAGCGCCTCGACATGCTGGGTGAGTGAGAGAAGCTTGTGCGAGTGGTCCGCGGTGAGGCGATTGGCGGCCTCCGAGAGTGCGGCAGGATCGGACAGGTCGCCCGCAAAATCGTTGGCGCGGTCCGCCGCATAGCCAGCCGCCGGGCGTAGGTTCCCCAGCAACGCGTGGTCGGGATCGATCGCCTCTAGCGCGCCTACATAGCGAGCGAGCCGTTCGGCCTTCTCGCCGAGGCGAAACCCGATCGACTGCGCCCATCCGATATCGGTGCGCCCGTCCATGTCGTAGCCGACCCAGGTGGCGAAGCGGAACGGCAGTGGTCGAAATGCTGCCCAATCTGCGGGCCAGCGCCGCTGCGCTTCGGTAAGCAGGCGACGCACGATGGCGTCGCGCGCGTCCTGGGCATGCGCGAGGGCTTTCATCGCCTGCGTATGCTCGTGGGCCAGGGTGATCTCGGGGCGGCCGGTGGCCACGACGCACACGCCAGCGTCGACAGGTTCCTCGCGGCTCGCCGCTTGCGCCACTGCCTCCGATTGGGCGGGGCTCAGCAGAAAGGTCGGATGGGCCGTGAAGACGGCGTGCAACATGGGCTGCTCCCATCGCGCGCGAAACGTGGCAAAGTCCTCGACCTCGGACATTTCCCTGCGGACGTCGGAACCCGACGGCAATTTGACCGGCGAGACGAGGCGGCGCAGCCGTTCCGCGCGGCTTCGGAGTGCGTCGCATTCAAGCTCGGCAATAAGGCCGCTGCAATCGTCCAGGGTGAGATCGCCCGCTTCGAGCAAGCGGGAGAGCTCCAGGGAAAGTTGGAAAACGGGGTTGAACAACGGCGTATCTGCCGTCCGAAGGTGCAACGCTTTCAGGCGGTCGGTGAGATCATCCACCGCGAGTGGGGTGCTGTCTGCCACCGAAGAGAGGCTCAAGGCCTCCATGCACGAAAGAGAAGCAGATGTGCGGTCCGGCATGGGGTATCCTTCGGTTCCTGGCGTGGGGGTTAAGGCATGGTTCCCGGGCGACGTTCAAGTCCCGGCCGATCGACTAGAGTTTCAGGCGACGTCGGCTTACGCGCGCAATGATATGCGCGGAACCGATTGCTACGGATGGGCTGGCGGCGAACATGGTGTAGGGAGGCGGGATGATCGCCCGCGAGCTTCTCGGAACCGCGCAAGTCCCCGGTGGGGAAGAATTGCGGTTATTCCGTCACGGGCGGGACTTCATGATCGTCCTCGACCGAAACGAGCTGATGAGCACGCGGATGCGCGGATCCGAGGAAGCGCTCGCCACCATGACGCTGGAGCGGTTGACGGCCCCTTCGCCGAGGCTCTTGATCGGCGGCTACGGGATGGGTTTCACATTGCGAGCCGCCTTGGCCGCGCACCCGCGGGCCCGCGTCACCATAGCCGAGCTGGTGCCGGAGATCGTCGAATGGGCCTGCGGCCCGATGGCCGAACTTACGGCCGGTTGCCTGGATGACGCACGAGTTACGCTGCAGATGGGCGACGTATCTGCGGCGATCGACGATGCAGCAGACGGCACCTCCGACTGCTACGATGCCATCCTTCTCGATGTAGATAACGGCCCCGACGGCTTGGTCCGCGCCGAGAACGGACGCATCTATTCCTTCGCCGGTCTGCGTGCCGCCAGGGCCGCGTTGGCGCGGGGCGGGGTGCTGGCGGTCTGGTCGGCCGCACGGGATGGCGCGTTCACGCGACGGCTGGAGAAGGCCGGCTTCCTGGTGGAGGAAGTCGAAGTTCGCGCCCGGCCCAACAACAAGGGCCCCCGGCACACGATCTGGTTCGCGCAAGCGAAGCTGTGAGCATTTTCGCCGCTGCTCAATAGTTGGCTAGCTAAAGACCCCGGCCTTCTCAAAACTTGGGCAGACCTAGGCAAACCCCCGTATCTGGGCAATCGGCGGCACTATTGATAGAATATTGAAAAGGCTGACGATCTTATCGAGCCTGTATCACGGACATTCTGTGAGCGACGAACGCGAGCAAGGGGGGCTTCGTATGTTCGAGGCAAGACTGGCTATTGTTCGGCACTTACGCGAGTGTTGGCCATATAGCGAAACCCTGACGCCGAGTTCCCTGTCCCCTACGCCATCGGCGCCCGCATTCGTCCAAGCGGCGCAGGAGCTACAGGATCATGGGCTGATCATGTACGAGGTCCTGCTTGTCGGCGCCGGGCCGGAGCCGATCTTGCGGGAGGCCATGCTTACCCGAAAGGGTCAGTTCTGGGAGCCAAACCTAGAGGGTGGCTCAAGCCGCCTTGCACTCCGCGGCGGCCACCTTGGCGCGTGCTGCGAGCCGTAGCTCGATCATGTCAACGACGACGCCGGCTACGAGTTTGAGCGAGTCGAGCTCAACGTCGTCGATCGCGCGGGGCTCTGGGTCGACCAGCGCCAGCGTTCCAAGCATGTGCCCGTCGGCGGTCCGCAGCGGCAGGCCTGCGTAGAAACCGAAACCGAGATCCTGAGCGCCCACGGCATCGGCCGCAACGCGCGGGTCGAACGGCGATGCGCCGGATGCCAGCTCATCATCGCCATCGCGGGCAACGGACGCGAAGCGCACCTCGCCGTTGACCGGAGGCTGATCTTCTCCTGGGTGCGACAATTTGAACAGGTGCTCGCGATCGACGATGTCGATGACCGCAGCCTTGCACCCGATCATGCGCCGGGCGATCTCCGCAATTGGATCGAGCAAACCATCGCGGGGGATCTCGAGTACGGCGTGCCGCCGGACGGCTTCCAGCTTGAGGAGTCTGTCGACCCTATCTGCCCTGGCTTGCGACACGGTGCTGCGCGACCCCTTGTTGTTTTGCCGGAAGCGCGGGTTTCGTGCCATCCGGATGGTTTCGAATCTATTAACACGGCTGTCCATAGTGTCTCGAACCCGCGCACCATAGCGCTATCATCCTGAATGGACGGGAAATCGCTCGCCGCTCAGGCATCTTGCTTTCTTTTTGGCTTTCGCTGGTCGATGCTCCCTCTGCAAAGGAGGGATGGCGATGAGAGGCAAATGGGGCGCCTTGCTGAGTGTAACTCTCATGGCGGGAGCACCGCTGGCCGCGCAGACGCCGCGGCCGACGCTGGACTATGCCAACGCGCGCACGATCGTCGATACCTGCGTCGGCTGGGCTGCGCAGCGCGATCTCGGTGTGGCCGTCGCGGTCTTTGCGGAGAGCGGGAAGCTGCTAGCCTTCGCGCACATGGACGAGGCTGGCAGCGCCGTCGGCGAATTTGCCCAGTGGAAAGGGCGCTCGGCCGCGACGACCCATTTCCCATCTGCCGAGACGGCCAATTGGGGTAAGGGGCCCCCGGGCCTGGCAACATGGGAAGGTGGCTTGCCAATATTCTCGGCAGAAGGCGTTGCGCTTGGCGGTGTCGGCGTGTCAGGGGCTGAGAGCGCCGACGACGTTGCCTGCGCACGCGCGGGCATCACGGCGGCCGCTCTGAGGGAAACGGCCGAGTAGCGAGAGGACGCATGCCGATAACGAGCTTTGAAGGTAAGATCGCCTTCATTACCGGCGGCGCGAGTGGGATCGGTCTCGGTATTGCCAAGGTGCTGGTCGCTCGTGGGGTACAGGTCATGCTTGCAGACCTCAGGCAGGACCATATCGATCGCGCCTTGGCCGAGTTCGCCGGGGGCCAGCACTCCAACGCGGTTTCCGCGCTACAGCTCGACGTGACGAACCGCCAGAAATACCGCGACGCCGCGCATCGAATGCAGGACGATTTCGGCGGCGTCGACATCCTGGTCAACAATGCCGGGGTGGGACTGGAAGGGCCGCTGCTCGAGGCGACGTATGCTGACTACGATTTCGGATTCGGGGTCAATCTCGGCGGCGTGATCAACGGCTTCACCGAATTCATGCCGCAGATGGTCGCACATGGGCGTGGCGGGCATATCGTTTCCACGGCGAGCCTCGCCGCCGAGGTCGTGATGCCGGCGCAAATGGCGATCTACGCCGCGAGCAAGGCGGCCGTATGCCATTTCTGCGAAGCGGCGAAGGGCGAGCTGGCGCAGCATGGCATCGGCGTTTCGATCCTGCTGCCGGGACCGGTCAAATCGAACATCCACGAGACCCAGGCGAACCGGCCGAGGGAGCTGCTCGAGGCGAGCGGCTTCAAGGCGAGCGAAGAGCGGCTCTCGCGCAGGATTGTCGGCGACAACTGGATGGAGCCGGAGGCGGTCGGCGAGCTCGTGGCGGACGGCATCCTGGCCGATACGACGTACATCGTCACGCACGGCTTCTACAAGGATGCGATGCGCGCGCGCGCCGAGGCGGTGCTGGCGGCGACGCCGGATCGGGTGGAAGAGGCGCCGGATTTCGGACAGTTCAAAGGCGAATAGAAAGCAGATCGATGGAAACTCTGACGGGCAAGGTCGCCTTCATTACCGGCGGTGCCAGCGGAATCGGGCTCGGCATGGCGCGCGCATTCCTCGAGGAAGGGATGAAGGTCGCGCTGGCCGACTGGAGCGACGATCACATCGCCAGGGCGAAGGAGCAGCTTGCCGGCAACAACGCCGTCCATTTCGTGAAGGCGAACGTGGCCGACCGGGACTCACTGCGGGCGGCGGTAGAGGAGACACTGCAGGCCTTCGGCAAGATCCACGTGCTCTGCAACAACGCGGGGGTGAACGGCGGCGGCACGGCGGCCAGCGAGAACTTCGACGAATGGGACCGGGCGATTGCGATCAACCTGGGCGGCGTCGTCAACGGTACCAAGATAATCGCCCCGATTATCCGCCAGCAGGGTGAGGGTGGGCATATCGTCAACACCAGCTCGATGGCTGGGGTGGTTCCACTGCCGGGCCTCGCCGCTTACTCGACCGCGAAATACGCGGTGCGCGGCTTCTCCGAGAGCTTGCGCATCCAGCTCGCGAAAGAAGGGATCGGCGTTTCGTGCCTGTTCCCCGGCGCCACTCGCACCGCGATAGTACCGCTGCCCGAGGACGACCCAGAGCACATTAAGGAAGACGGCGCCCCGCAGTTTCTAAAGGACCTGTGGGACGCAATGCGCGGCGCGATCGATCCGTTCGACACCGGCAAGGCGGTGGTCGAAGCGATCAAGGCGAACCGCTTCTACATCTTTACCAATCGCGAGTTTCTCGACGAAGTGAAGCAACGCCATCGCGAGATCGAGGATGCTTTCCCGAACGACGAGCCGACACCCGGCAGGGTCAAGTTCGAGACCATGCGTGCGGATATGGTCCGCGACCTGATGGCTCCTGGAAATCGGCCCGTGCCCACCCGGAAAGAAGGGGAGTTCGCGCTCGACCTTGGCTCGGCCTCGCCGGCGGGAGGACAGTAACCCCGCCTTGGTCGTCAACAACTCGAAAGGGGGCGGTTCGAGGGCGCCGCGGTTAATTTCGTCGTAACAAGTCTTTCCAATTACGTGAAAAAAGTCAGGTTGCCCTTACCTTTCGTTATCTCGTTGTTAACCACGACAACCGACTTTCGTACGGTCACAGCGGACATCTCGCGATTGCGTGAATCATGGCGCAGGATTGGCCATTCCCGGACATTCCGAGCGGGATCGCAATAGCGGTCCTCGAGGGCCTTGATGCGAACTGGCCGGCACCGACCAATCTCACGCCCACAAATGTCCGGCTCGATGGGCAAAATCGAGCGTTTCTGATGGCAGTGACCGCACTGCAGGACGCGGGCTGGCTGATGTTTGAGTCCCTGCTGGCGGGAACCGGACATGAGCCTTGTGCCGTAGACGCCGTGCTTACCGCGAAAGGCCGGACAGAACTGGCTGTATTTCGCGGAGCCGGGAGACAGGCGGAGCCGCGGCGGGGGGGGGGGGACCCCGGGGGGGGGGGGGGGGGGGGGGGGGGGGGGGGGGCGAG
>JAEZCZ010000016.1 GCA_023433305.1 Pseudomonadota bacterium
GGCCCACCCCTAACCCCTCCCGCAAGCGGGAGGGGGATTATAGCTTCCACTCCCACCCGAGCGGATCGCCGTCCATGACCTCGACGCCCTTCGCCGCCAGCTCGTCGCGGATCGCGTCCGAAGTGGCGAAGTCCTTCTCTGCTCGCGCCGCCTTGCGCCGGGCCAGCGCCTCCTCGATCTCCGCTTCGGCGATCGCAGCGCCTTGCGGGCGCAGCCGCAGCGAGGCCCGCGTCATGCCCGGCAGCCCCAGGCCGAGAACCGAATCCATCGCCTCGACCGCCGCCAGCACTTCGCCGGGCGGCATCTTCTTCAGCGCCAGCACTTCCTCGAGCACGGTCAGCGCGACCGGTGTGTTGAGATCGTCGGACACCGCCTTGTCGAAGCGGACGATCATCGGCCGCAGGTTGCCGCCGACCTCGTCCACGGCCGTATCGAGCGTCCAGCCGCCCTCGGGCGTCGCGATCGATCGGTCGGCTTTGTCGGCATGGCGCGCGGCCACGGCCTCGACCGCCATGACCAGACGCTTGAGCCGCACCAGCGCGGCGCCGAGACCGTCCCAGGAGTACTCCAGCTCGCTGCGGTAATGCGCCTGCAGGCACATCATCCGGTAGGCGAGCGGGTGGTAGCCCTTGTCGATCAGCAGTTGTAGCCGCAGGAACTCGCCCGCCGACTTGCTCATCTTCCCCGAGCGCTCGACGAGGAAGTTGTTGTGCATCCACACCCTGGCACCGCTGTTCGCCGGCACGTCGAGCGCGCCCGAGCAGCAGAACGCCTGGTTCTGCGCGATCTCGTTCGGATGATGGATCTCGCGGTGGTCGATCCCGCCGGTGTGGATGTCGAACGGGAAGCCGAGCAGTTGCCCGCTCATCACCGAGCATTCGAGGTGCCACCCCGGCGCCCCGCGGCCCCAGGGCGAGTCCCACTCCATCTGCCGCGTCTCGCCCGGCGGGGTCGTGCGCCAGATCGCGAAGTCGGCGGCGTTGCGCTTGCCCTCGACCGCCTCGATGCGGCCCTCCCCCTCTTCTGTGTGCGCCCGCGCCAGCCGGCCGTAGTCGGCGACGGTCGACACATCGAAATAGAGCCCGCTCTCGAGCTCGTAGCAGTGCTTGTCGGCGATCGACTTTGCGAACTCGATCATCGCCGGGACGTAGTCGGTCGCCACGGACCAGTGCGCTGGCTGGCGAATGCCAAGCGCCTTCACGTCCGCCCAATAGGCTTCCGTGTAATGCCGCGCGATATCCCAGATCGACTGCGCCCTCTCGGCCGCCGCCTTCTCGAGCTTGTCCTCGCCCGCATCGGCGTCGTCGGTCAGGTGCCCGACGTCGGTGATGTTGATCACATGGGTGAGCGCGTACCCCTTCCAGCTCAGCGCCCGCCCGAGCACGTCGGCGAACACATAAGCGCGCATGTTGCCGATGTGCGGGTAATTGTAGACCGTCGGCCCGCACGTATAGACCCGCGCCTCGCCCTCGTGGATCGGGTGGAACGTCTCGATCTCGCGGGTCAGCGAATTGAACAGGCGCAAGGGGGCGGTCATCGGGCGCGCCTTACGCGCGAGGCGGGTCAGGTCAAGCGGGCGTGGCTGTGCTCGCCGCGCGATCCTTCTGCCCGAATTGCCGAACGGATCGCCTTATTCCGTTTGCCGCTCCGCATTCGCGGGGTTTGGGCTGCGAGTCCCTCCAACGAAGCATTCCCGAAAGGAACCCGAATGCACCTTCCCTCCACCAAGATGGCATTCGCTGTCGCAGTCCTCGGCGGCTCCCTCGCTCTCGGCGGCTGCGCCACGAGAGGCTACGTCGACGAGCAGATCGCCGCCGTGAACCAGCGCATCGACGGGATCGATTCCCGGCTCACCGCGGTCGAAGGGACCGCTGCCAACGCGCTGACCACCGCGCAGGCCGCTTCGGGACAGTCGCAGCAGAACGCGCAGCGCATCGACCAGCTCACCGGCCGTGTCGACGGTCTCGACCAGCGGCTGAGCCAGCAAAGGGCGCCGCGCAACTAGGCCCGAGGAACGCGCCGACGAACCGCGCGTTCGTCGGCATGTAGCTACTGCAATCCAGAGGTTTGGAAATTCGTCTTCATTTGTTCGAAGCAAGGCGCGTTGCGGCGGTCCTTGCCGCAACGCTTTTGCTGCAACCGCCGGCCAAGGCCGCCGAGACAGAGACCGAAAAGGCCCCGCTCCGGCCCGAGTTGGTGACCTCGACCGATTCCGGCCGCCTCGTGCAATGGATCGCGGCCTCGCGCGACAACGGCAAGCTGCCCTACATCGTCATCGACAAGCAGGCGGCCGCGATGCTGCTGTTCGATTCCGAGGGAACCCTGCTTGGCGAAACGCCCGTGCTGATCGGCGTTGGCATAGGCGACGAGTCGACCCCTGGCATCGGCGCCAAGTCGCTGAGCGAGATCGGCACCGCCGAGCGGACCACGCCGGCCGGCCGCTTTGTCTCCAAGCTCGGCACCGCGATCGGCTGGAAGAGCGTGCTCTGGGTCGACTACGCCGGCTCGGTCGCGCTGCACGCGGTCGTGAAGGACAACAAGAAGGAACGCCGCCCGCAGCGGCTCAAATCGGCCACGATCGACGACAACCGCATCACCTACGGCTGCATCAACATCGATACGTCGTTCTATCTCAAGCAGGTCAAGCCGACCTTCGCGAAGGGCGGCGTCGTATACATCCTTCCCGAGGAAAAGACCCTCGACGAAGTATTCCCCCGCGTCCGCCTGCTGCCGCTCCTCATGGAAGGCCAGCCGGCACCCACGACGACCGAGAGCTGAGCGCCGCCCAGGCCGTCACTCCACCTCGAACAACCCGGCCAACTGCTCGATGATCGTCCCGCCGAGCTGCTCGACGTCCATGATGGTCACGGCACGCTTGTAATAGCGGGTGACGTCGTGGCCGATGCCGATGGCGACGAGCTGGACCGGGCTCTGCCTCTCGATCCAGTCGATCACCTTTCTCAGGTGCGTTTCGAGATACCCCGCCGAGTTCACGCTCAGGGTCGAATCGTCGACCGGCGCGCCGTCGCTGATCACCATAAGGATGCGGCGGTCCTCGGGCCGCGCGAGCAGGCGGTTGTGCGCCCAGATCAGCGCCTCGCCGTCGATGTTCTCCTTGAGCAGCCCCTCGCGCATCATCAGCCCGAGGCTCTTGCGCGCACGGCGATAGGGCTCGTCGGCCTGCTTGTAGACGATGTGGCGCAAGTCGTTGAGACGGCCGGGCATCGCGGGCTTGCCGCTCGCCAGCCATTTCTCGCGGGACTGCCCGCCCTTCCACGCCCGCGTGGTGAAGCCGAGGATCTCGACCTTGACCCCGCAGCGTTCGAGCGTGCGGGCCATGATGTCGGCGCTGATCGCGGCGATCGAGATCGGCCGCCCGCGCATGCTTCCCGAGTTGTCGATCAGCAGCGTGACGACGGTGTCCTTGAAGTCCTGGTCGCGCTCGATCTTGTAGCTCAGCGAATGGCCAGGGCTGACCACGACCCGCGCCAGCCGCGCGGCGTCGAGCAGGCCCTCTTCCTGGTCGAAGTCCCACGAGCGGTTCTGCTGCGCCATCAGCCGGCGCTGCAGCCGATTGGCGAGCCGGGTGACCACGCCCTGCAAGCCGGTAAGCTGGCTGTCGAGATAGGCGCGCAGGCGGTCGAGCTCCTCGAAGTCGCACAGCTCGGTCGCCTCGACGATCTCGTCGAACTCTTCGGTGAAGACCTTGTAGTCGAAGGTCTCGGGCAAGTCGGTCCACGGCCGGTTCGGGCGGACCGGCATCATGCCTTCCTCGCCTTCGTCGCCGACGTCGCCTTCGGACATCTCGGTCTCGGACTCGACCTCCTGCTCGGTCTCCTCGTCGCCCTCGCCTTCGCCGCTTTCGCCGGCGACCTGCTCCTGGCGCAGCTCCTGGCCCTGGTCCTCGTCCTTGTCGTCGGAGTCCTGCTCGTTCTTGCCGGACTCTTCCTCGCCGTCCTCGTCTTCGCCCGATTCGTCGACCGGCTCGGCCTCGACCAGCTGGAGATGCCGCAGCATGTCCATTGCCAGCGACTGGAACGCCTTCTGGTCGTCGAGCGTGAGCGCGAGCCGCTCGAAATCGTCGCCGGTGCGGCTCTCGATATGCTCGCGCATCAGCTCGACCCCGGCGCGCGCGGCCTCGGGGATCGGCTGGCCGGTGAGCTGCTCGCGCAGCATCAGCGCCAGCGCGGTCTGGATCGGCACTTCGTCCGAGCTCTTCGCGCGCACGATCGGGTCGCTCTGGGTGCGCAGCTCGGTCATCGCGGCGAGATTCTCGCGCATGCCGGCGTAGTTGTTCTCGCCCAGCGCCTCGTAACGGACGCGCTCGATCGCATCGTAGGAGGCGCGTGCCCCCGGCTCGGCAGGCATTCCCCGCCGATGCAGCGCCTCGTCGTGGTGGCGCAGCCGCAGCGCGAAGCTGTCCGCGAAGCCGCGCGCTTCGGTGGCCTGGTCCGCGGGCAAGGTGCGCCCGGGCATGGGGACCCTCAGCGACTTGCCCTGCATCGCGGGCGCGTCCGCCGTCCACGAGACTTCGGCCGCGGCGTCGTGGCCGATGGCCCGCGCGGCGCCGGTCAGCGCCTGCTTGAAGCGGTCGAGAGGGGATTCGTCGGCCATCGCCGGCCTGCTAGCAATAAAGCCGGCCGGAGCGAAGCGCCGCTTACAACGCGGCGTTGGCGCCGAACACGCCGATCAGGACCGGGTCGCGCGTCGCGGCGGGATCGGCGCGGATGGCGGCTTCCTCGCGCGCGATCTCGCCCCAAATCACGTCGTCGACCCGGGTGGCGACGTTGCGTGCCACACCCGACACGTCGACGCCGGTGAGACCGGACAGGAGCTGGCCCATCAGCGGGTCCTCGGCGATGCGGATGGCCTCGCCGATCTCGGGCAGCATGGCGAGGATCAGCGCTTCGCCCATCTCCTGCCGCAGGAACGCGGAAGCCGCGGTCGGCCCCCCGCGGATCAGCGCGACGGCATTGGCGATGCCGATGGTGCGCACGGTGTCGGCCACGATCGGCGCCGCGCGGTACGAGGCATCGACGGCCATGTCGGCCACCACGCCTTCGAGCCGGGACTTGAACAGCGCCGAGGTGAGGATGTTGGTCAGCACGTTGCCGCGCGTGCCGAAGAAACGCTCGAGCCCGATCTGCGCGACCTGCTGGTCCCAATAGCCGCCCGGCTGGGTGAGGCGCAGGAACGCGTTCTCGCTCGACAGAACGAGCAGGCGGCGGATCGCCTCGGTGAAGCTGAACTGGCCGGTGGTGGCGCAGCCCGGCAGCGCCAGCACCGCGGCGGTCGCGAGCGAGCCGGCGATGAAGCGGCGGCGGGGCAGGACGGACAAGGCAGTCATCGTTTCGAACCTTTCCACGAGCGGCGCTTGCCGCGCCTACGTTTGCCCGCCCATATGGAGCGGCTCAGATGAACCGCGTCCGACTTCTCCATTTCAATGCCGCGCTCGGCCCGCTCGACTACCGCGTTCCGGAAGGGATGGAGGTGGCGCCGGGCTCGGTCGTCGTCGCGCCGCTGGGACCGCGGCAGATCGTTGGAATCGTCTGGGAAGCGGAACGGCTGCCGACCACGCCGGTTCCGGACGCCAAGCTGCGTCCGCTGCTCGCGGTCCTGCCCGTTGCCCCGCTCAAGGCCGAGCTGCGCCGGCTCATCGAATGGACCGCCGACTACTACTGCGCCGCGCCCGCTTCGGTCGCGCGGATGGTGCTGTCGAGCGGCGGCGCATTGCGGGGTCCCGCCACCGTCACCGAGTACCGCCTCAGCGGCGGATTGCCCGAGCGGATGACCGCGCAGCGCCAGGCCGCGATCGAGGCGCTCGAAGGCGAGCAGGCGACGATCCGCGAGCTGGCGGGCATCGCCGGCGTCAGCGAGGGCGTGTTGCGCGGCCTCGTCAATCAGGGCGTGCTCGAACCGGTCGTTGTCGATTGCGACAGACCGTACCCTCGTGCGAACCCCAACCATGCTGCTCCAACGCTATCAAGCGTTCAGTCGGACGTTACTAAGCGCTTCATTGACGCGTTCGGTGCACGCGAATTCGCTCCCTTCCTGCTCGACGGGGTGACCGGTTCGGGCAAGACCGAGGTCTATTTCGAAGCCATCGCGCAATGCCTCAGGGATGGCTTGCAAACTCTTGTTCTGCTTCCCGAAATTGCCCTCACAGAAGCCTTTCTCCGCCGCTTCGAGGAGCGCTTTGGCGCGGCGCCGATCGTCTGGCATTCCTCGCTCAAGTCGACCCAGCGCCGCCGCGCCTGGCGCGCCATCGCCAGCGGCGAAGCGCAAGTCGTCGTCGGCGCGCGCTCGGCACTTTTCCTGCCTTATCAAAGGCTTGGCCTGATCGTCGTCGACGAGGCGCACGAAGTCAGCTTCAAGCAGGACGACGGCGTCCGCTACAACGCCCGCGACGTCGCCGTCATGCGCGCCCGCTTCGAAAAAATCCCCGTCATCCTCGCCAGCGCCACCCCCGCACTCGAGAGCCTGCAGATGGCCGAGAGCGGCGTCTACGAGAAGCTCGTCCTCCCCGCCCGCTTCGGCGGCGCCGAGCTGCCAAAGATCGACACCATCAACCTCATCGAGGAGAAGCCCGAGCGCGGCCGCTGGCTCGCCCCGCGCCTGGTCGCCGCGATGGAGGAGCGCCTCGCGCGCGGCGAGCAGTCGCTGCTGTTCCTCAACCGCCGCGGTTACGCCCCGCTCACGCTGTGCCGCCACTGCGGCTTCCGTTTCCAGTGCCCGAACTGCAGCGCGTGGCTGGTCGAGCACCGGCTCAGCCGCCGTCTCGCCTGCCACCACTGCGGGCACGAAACCCCGCCCCCCGACAACTGCCCCGAATGCGGCGAACCTGACTGCCTCGTCGCTTGCGGCCCGGGCGTGGAACGCATCGCACACGAGGTCGAGGAAATCCTGCCCGAGGCGCGGCTGGCCATCGTCACCTCGGACACGCTCAACTCACCCGAAAAAGCCGCGGAGTTCATCGCCCGGGCCGAAGCCGGCGAGATCGACGTGATCGTCGGGACCCAGCTCGTCACCAAAGGCTTCCACTTTCCCGAACTCACCCTGGTCGGCGTCGTGGATGCCGACCTCGGCCTCGAGGGCGGGGACTTGCGCGCGGCCGAGCGGACCTACCAGCAGGTCGCGCAAGTCGCCGGACGCGCCGGTCGGGGTGCGAAACCGGGCGAGGTCCTTATCCAGACGCGCCACCCCGAAGCGTCGGTCATCGCCGCGCTGGCCGCGGGAGACCGCGATGCCTTCTACGACGCCGAGACCGAAGCGCGTCGCCATGCCGGCGCCCCGCCGTTCGGGCGCTGGGCGGCGATCATCGTCTCGAGCGAGGACGAAGCCGAGGCGCGCGAGGCTGCCAACCGCATCGGCGCTACGCGCCCGCACCTCGACGACGTCATGATCCTCGGCCCGGCGCCCGCGCCGATGGCGCTGCTGCGCGGCCGCTACCGCTACCGCCTGCTGCTCAACGCCCGCCGCAGCGCCGAAGTACAGCAGGTCATCCGCGACTGGCTCGGCGCGCTGAGCTTCCCGCAAGGCGTGCGGGTGGCGGTGGACGTCGATCCCTACAGCTTCGTGTAAACGGCCCGAGCGTCCTCGGTGAGCTTGTCCATCGCCCACTTCCACGGACGCGGGCCCCAACTGATCCGGCCTACGCCGGCAGCGGCCGTCGCCGCCAAGTCCATGGCGTCGCCCTTGATCACGTTGACCGGCAGCGGCGAGGCCGAACAGACCTCGGCGATGATGTCGAGATCGCTGAGGCCCGGCACGAAGAAGCTGTGCGCCCCGGCCTCCGCAAAGGCATGGGCACGCTCAAGCGCCTCGGCAAGGAGCGCTCGGTCGTTCGGGTTCTCGCCCGCGACGAGGCGCTTGAGGAACAAGTCGGTGCGCGCGTTGACCCACAAACCGCTCTCCACGACCGCAGCGACGCGCTTCGCCTGTTCTTCGATCGGCTGGAGCCCTTCCCCGCCGATCACCTGGTCCTCGAAGTTGCAGCCGACGGCGCCGGTCTCGGCCAGCGAGCGTGCATGTTCCGCCAGATGTGCTGGATCCGCAGCAAAGCCGCCTTCGAAGTCGACCGATACCGGCAAGTCCACTCCCCCGACGATACGCCGCACGCAATCGAGAAGCAGGGCGAGCGGAATGCCCTCTCCGTCGGGAAAACCATTCGCTTCGGCCAGGCTGTGGCTGCCAGTGGCGATCGCCTTCGCCCCCGCCGCCGCGACGGCTTTGGCACTGCTTACGTCCCAAATGTTGTAGAGCAGGATCGGGTTGCCCGGCTGGTGGAGCGCGGCGAAACGATCGCGATAGTCCTGGTTCATCTCTTACCTTCCCGTTCGAGCAGCTTCTTCTTGATCTCGAGCCCATAGGCGTATCCGCCCAGCGAGCCATCGGAACGCACGACGCAGTGGCACGGAATCAGCACCGGCACATGGTTCGCCCCGTTGGCCGATCCGGCGGCCCGAACCGCCCGCGGATTGCCGGCCGCTGCCGCGATTTCGGTGTAGGACCGCGTCTCGCCGGGAGGAATCCTGCGCAACTCCTGCCAAACCCGCTCCTGGAATGCAGTCCCGCGCACGTCCACCGGAATGTCGCGTCCGCTCGCCGGATCGTCGACGGCCGCGACGACGCGCTGGAGCAACTCCGCGAAGTCCGCTCCGCCTTCGACCAGCTCCGCCTTGGGAAACAGCCGTTCGAGCTCGTCGCGGCCGCGCCCGAAGCTAACCCGACAGACGCCCTTGTCGGTCGCCGCCACAAGCATCGGCCCTAAGGAGCTTTCGACCATAGCCCAGCGGATTGTCACCCCCTCGCCGCCCTTCACCCATGCCGACGGCGCCATGCCCAGCCTCCCCTCCATCGAATCGTAGAACCGCGAGGCGCTCTCGAACCCTGCATCGTAGATCGCATCCGTCACGCTTTCGCCTTCGGTGAGCGCATCGCGTGCCCGCTCTTCGCGCAAGGCGCGCGCATAGGCCGACGGGGAGAGCCCGGTCAGCCGCGAAAACACACGTTGGAAATGGCTCGGCGAATAGCCGGAAGCCTTTGCCAATTGCGCCAGCGGCAGGGGCGCCTCCGCGGCTTTGATCGCCTTGATCGCGCGCAGCACCGCTTGCTCGTCGCGCGCGACGTCATCCGGAAGGCAGCGCAGGCATGGCCGCAATCCCGCCTCACGCGCTTCCGCGCCGCCGGCGAAAAAGCGCACGTTGGCGCGGGCCGGGTGGCGCGCCGCGCACGAAGGGCGGCAATAGATCCCGGTCGAGAGCACCCCGGTGACGAAGCGCCCGTCGTAGGCCCGGTCACGGCGCTTCACGGCAGCCCAGGCCTCGTCGTCGGCAACTCCGGGGGCGTTCATTGTTCGTCTCGCTCGATCCGCGCGGCGAAGCAGCCCGCCGCGGCGTAGTGGGCATTGATATAGGCAATCCGTGGGTCGGCAAGGAGGCGGCGGATCGCCCGGTCGGCCTCGCCCGGCGGCGCAAGCCGCGCGTCCGCGAGCGCTTCGTCGCGGTCGAACCCGCGAAGGCTCAGCGTCCGGCCCGCGAAGCACGGCGGACACTCGTCGCCGTAAACCGCACGTTCGGCCCCTTCGCGCACGAAGATCGCAAAGGCAGAGCGATACGGCCCCTCCACGTCGTGGTGAACGTGGTGCATCAGCAGGAGCGTATCGCCTGCGCGGGCATCCTCGAGCGCTATGCGGCACGGAAAGCCGCGGTCGGTGTCGGCGGTCAGGCGGCGGGCACCCCGTTTCGCCAGCGCGTCATCGTCGAGCGCCCAGAGCGGGGCGAAATACGCCGGGTCGAGCCCCGCCATTCGGTAGGTCATGGCTTCGTCTCCTCGAAACTGGGCCTCTCGTATCGTGCGAGCGACGAGCCCGCTTCCCGCGGCTTGCGCTCAAAGCCGATGACGGCGAAAAGCCTCGCATGATGGACGGGATTGGCCTTTGGGTGCGGGCTCTTGCCTTGCTGTTGCTTAGTGCGCTGCTGCCGACGGCCGCCCATGCCGACCCTGCCGACATCGACGCAGCGTCGCGAGGCGTCGTCCGCATCGTCATCGTCGAGATCAACGGCGAGGAAATCGTCCCGATTTCCCACGGCACCGGGTTCGCGGTCGGGCCGGAGCGGATCGTGACCAACGCACATGTCGTCGCCGAAGCGCGCGCCGACGACAGCCTGGCGATCGGCATTGTCCCTTCGGATGGAGGGGAAGCGGTTTACGGCCGGCTGGTCTCGGTAAGCGGACGAAACGATCTCGCGCTGATAGCCACGACCTCTCCGATGAACCTGCCGCCGCTCACCATATCGGGCAATCCGCTGCGCGACAGCGGGGCAGTCACGGCTGTGGGCTATCCGATGAACGTCGACCGCGCACAGGGCTTGTCGTCGAGCGACATCTTTCGCGCCCAACCTCCGGTGAAGAGCAGCGGGTTCCTGAGCGGCCAGCGCCCGACCCGCGAGTTCGATTCGCTGCTCCACACCGCACCGATCGCGCGCGGAAGCAGCGGCGGCCCGCTGCTCGACGCTTGTGGACGCGTGGTTGGTGTCAACAGCTTCGGCACCGATAGCGGCAGCGCCGATGCCGAGTTCTATTTCGCGGTTTCGACGCGTGAGCTGCTGCCGTTCCTGCGCGCCAACGACGTCACCCCGCAGGTCAACGGCAGTGCCTGCCGCAGCCTGGCCGAGCTCGAGGCGGAGGAGCGCGATCGCGCCGAGCGCGCGCAGCGGGCCGCGCAAGCCGAGGCTGCGGCCGAGGAGCAGGCACTTGCGCGCCGTCGCGATGAGACCCGCCGCGAAGTCGAGTTCGGCGTGCTGGCCGAGCGCGAGAGCGGCTTGGCGATGTCGATGGTCTTGCTGATGGCCGCGCTCGCGGCCAGCGGGCTGGCGGTCCACGCCTATCACATCGACTTGCGCCATAATGCGGAGATTGGGTTCGCGCTCGCTGCGCTGGCAGTCGTGGGCTCCGGTATCGCCTGGGTCAACCGGCCGGGGGTCGACGACATAGAGGCACGCCTCGAAGACCGGCTCCACGACGAGATGCGAGCGGAGGCCAGCGGCCCGATCGTCGCTACGCCGCGCGGTGCGCTCGTCTGCGTGCTCCAGCCCGACCGCAGTCGCATCACCGGCGAGGCAGCCCAGAACGTCCCATTCGAATGGAGCCCGGGAGGTTGCGTCAACGACCGAACCCAATACGGCTTCGCCAACGGAGTTTGGGCGCGCGTCTTCGTGCCCGGAACCGAAGCCGCGGTCTCGCTCAACCAGTTCGATCCGCAGACGCGCGAATACCGGGTCGAGCGATATCTGCTCGGCACCGTCGCCATGGCGCGAGCGCGCGCTGCACGCGCCGAGTTCACGGCGCCCGCCTGCGGCATCACCGAGCAAGCTGCTGCGGAGTTCGGCGCGCTCCAATCGAGCGTGCTCTCGTTGCTGCCCGACCGGCCCAACGAACGCCTGGTCTACGCCTGCTCGCCAGCAGGCTGAGTGGCGTTTTCGGGGGCGGGTTGCATCCCCTCCCCCCCTTTGCTAGGGGCGCGCCAGCCTTGCCGGGGTGCTGTCCGCTAGCCCCCTTTCGGCAGGTCGAAAATTTCCGTTCTCCGGACCCAAAGAGGACCTTCGCGCGTGGAGCTTTCCGCCGGTATTCAGGCCAGCCTGGCAGGGCGTTATGCCTCGGCCCTGTTCGATCTTGCCAGCGAGGGCGGCTACGTCAGCGCGGTCGAATCCGACCTCGACACGCTCGCCGAGGCGCTGCGCGAATCGGCTGAGCTGCGCGCGCTGATCCGCAATCCCGAAGTCAGCCGCGCCGCGCTCGGCAAGGTTCTCGCCGGCCTCGGCGATGCGCTCAAGCTCGCTGATTTGACCCGCAACTTCCTCGGCGTGCTTGCGCAGAACCGCCGCGCAGCCGAACTGCCGGCGGTGATTCGGGCGTTCCAGGCCATTGCCGCCGCCCAGCGCGGCGAAGTCGGCGCGGAAGTCGCCAGCGCGCACCCACTCACCGACGAGCAGCTTTCGACGCTGGAGCAGAAGCTCCGTGCTCGCGAAGGCCGCACCGTCAAGCTCAAGACCCGCGTCGATCCCGACCTGCTCGGCGGCCTGGTCGTCACCATCGGTTCGCAGCGCATCGACAGCTCGATCCGCTCGCGTCTCAACTCTCTCGCCCAGGCGATGAAAGGCTAAAGGCACTCTCATGGAAATCCGCGCCGCAGAAATCTCCAAGGTCATCCGCGACCAGATCGCCAACTTCGGCACCGAGGCGCAGGTCTCGGAAGTCGGCTCCGTGCTTTCGGTCGGTGACGGCATCGCGCGCATCCACGGCCTCGACAAGGTCCAGGCCGGCGAGATGGTCGAGTTCGCCAACGGCGTCCAGGGCATGGCCCTCAACCTCGAAGCCGACAACGTCGGCGTCGTGATCTTCGGCTCGGACGCCGAGATCAAGGAAGGCGACAGCGTCAAGCGCACCGGCACGATCGTGGACGTTCCCGTCGGTAAAGGCCTGCTCGGCCGCGTGGTGGACGCGCTCGGCAACCCGATCGACGGCAAGGGTCCGATCGAAGGTGCTGAGCGTCGCCGCGTCGAGGTCAAGGCACCCGGCATCATCCCGCGCAAGTCGGTGCACGAGCCGGTGCAGACCGGCCTCAAGGCCATCGACGCGCTGGTGCCGATCGGTCGCGGACAGCGCGAGCTGATCATCGGCGACCGCCAGACCGGCAAGTCAGCCGTCGCGCTCGACACCTTCATCAACCAGAAGCAGATCAACGCCGGCGACGACGAGAGCAAGAAGCTCTACTGCATCTACGTTGCGGTCGGCCAGAAGCGCTCGACGGTCGCGCAGATCGTCCGCGCGCTCGAAGAGAACGGCGCGATGGAATACTCGATCGTGGTCGCCGCGACCGCGTCGGAGCCCGCACCGCTGCAGTATCTGGCGCCCTATACCGGCTGCACGATGGGTGAGTTCTTCCGCGACAACGGCATGCATGCCGTGATCGTGTACGACGACCTTTCCAAGCAGGCCGTCGCCTATCGCCAGATGTCGCTGCTGCTGCGCCGTCCGCCGGGCCGCGAAGCCTATCCGGGCGACGTGTTCTACCTGCACTCGCGCCTGCTCGAGCGCGCGGCGAAGATGAACGACGACAATGGCGCGGGTTCGTTAACCGCACTGCCGATCATCGAGACCCAGGCGGGCGACGTGTCGGCCTACATCCCGACCAACGTGATTTCGATCACCGACGGGCAGATCTTCCTCGAGACCGGCCTGTTCTACCAGGGCATCCGCCCGGCGATTAACGTCGGCCTGTCGGTCAGCCGCGTCGGCGGCGCCGCCCAGACCAAGGCGATGAAGAAGGTTGCCGGGTCGATCAAGCTCGAGCTCGCGCAGTACCGCGAGATGGCCGCGTTCGCTCAGTTCGGCTCGGACCTCGACGCCGCGACCCAGCGCCTGCTCAACCGCGGCGCGCGCCTGACCGAGCTGCTCAAGCAGGCCCAGTTCAGCCCGATGCCGTTCGAGGAGCAGACCGTGTCGATCTTCGCCGGCACCGGCGGCTACCTCGACTCGATCCCGACCAACCGGGTGACCGAGTACGAAGCCGCGATGCTCAGCTTCATGCGCGACAAGCACGCCGACGTGCTCGCGCTGATCCGCGACAGTCGAGACTTCGGTGACGAAGCCTAGGAAAAGACCGTCGCTGCGCTCACCGCGTTCGGCAAGCAGTTCGCG
>JAEZCZ010000073.1 GCA_023433305.1 Pseudomonadota bacterium
ATCGTGGCAGCGGCGACCCGAACGACACCGCCAGTTGGCAGTGCGTGCCCCGCGCGGGGAACTGACGAGAACAACAGAAGAGGCGGCCCCGGGGAATGAGGGCCGCCCCTTCGCTAGCGCCGCCGAGGGCATCAGGCGGCGGCAATGTCCCGGCTAGCCGGCTCGCGCCAGTTCGAAGGGTACTGACTGAAGTCGATCCACGGTTCGCGGCCATCGAAATCCCGGCCGAGCGACTGGAGGATCAGCCGCGCGCGCTTGAGGCGGGCTTTGGGGGTCGTGAACGGATTGGCGCGGTCGGGCTTCGCCGAGACCATCCGCTTGAGCAGCGCATCACGCTCCGCGAACGTCGCCGGCATCCGGCTCGGCAGGGCGACCGCTGCGCCGCTGTGCGCAAGGCTCGGAGCCGCCGTCTGCGGGCGAGCGGTAGCGAGCGGCGTGACAGTCGGCGCCGAAGTGGCAATCCGCTCCGCGGGCTCGGGACGCGGCGTGACGACCGGGCGCTCGACCGCGGCGATGCGGCGCTGCACGGTCTTGCGGCGTCCGATGGCGATGAAGCCCCAGATCGCGAGCGCCACCGCCACCAGTCCGGCGAGCACCGCGACCCAGAACTGCGTGTTGTCCTCATTCGTCACCAAAGGCGCTGTCTCCGCCGGCTCCGCCGGCGCGGCCGTCTCAACCGGTTCGGCCGTCGTGTCGGCGGCAATCGGCGTGGGCTCGCTTTCAGTCGCGACCGCCTGCGGCTCCGAAGGCATACTGTTCGTCGCTGGAGCTGCGGCGCGCGGAGCGACTCGCTCGGTGCGAGTCTTCGCCGGAGCGGCCTCGGCCTCGACGGGCGTCGGCTCAGCGGTCGGCTCAGGCGCGGCAACCGTCGTTTCGGACGCGGCCGCGGGCAGCGACGCGGCCGCGGGCAGCGTGGTCGGCAGCACGATGGCTGGCTGAATTTCCGCCGGAATCGGCGCCGGAGCCGTCGCTTCCGGGAACGTCGGGACCGGCTGGACGGCCGGCGTTTCGCCAGCCGTTGCGGACGTCGGCGCCATCTGCGCCAGCGTGGGGGTTGAACTCAGCGCCAGAACAGCGGCAATCGCGGCTCCGGCGCAAAGGCGGGTGTGGTTCCGTTTCATCATGGCAAGGAAAAAATCCGCAGCCGGCGATTCGCGTTCCATGACGTTTCGTTCAGGAATCCGCAGCGATGCTTGTTTTGATTGCCCTTTTGCATCCGGAATGCGCGCCCGCCCGGTCCAGGAATGCGGCGAAACGAAGGCGAAATGAGGCCGAGAATGGCAGGCTGTGGCTGAGTCTGGCCCGCAACGTTTACTTTTCGTTCCGGCTCTCGCATCAGCGATAAATGCCCGCGCTCCCGCTCCCCGCGCTCCACGCCAGCCACGCCGGAACCTGGCTGAAGGCCGCCAACGGCTCGACGCGCGCGATCGGAAAAGGTGAGGCCATCATGGCGGCGGCGGACACTCCGCTGCTGATCCTGAACGCGCCCCTGGTGGCGACCCGGCTCGGTTACCCGGACCTTTCGGGGCTGGACCTGCTCGAGCTCTATGCCTTCGTCCATCCAGCCCGCTTCGTCGTCCCCACCCCTAAGGGGCTGGCGCACGCCCTGGGCTTACCCGAACCCGCCAGCGACGACGCGGTCCCCGCGCTGCTCCAGGAAGCCGCGGGCGCGCTGCTGGAAACTTGCGAGAGCGCCGACTGGCCCGAGCGCGAGGGCGCCTGGAGCGCGCTGCAGTCGCTCGCGCGCTTGCGCTGGCCCTGGGCCAACGTGCTCCTGCCACATCTCGCCAAGCCCGACCGGGCGGAGAAGTGGCTTTTTTCCAAGCTTCCCGAATGGGAGGAAGCTCCGGAGCGCCCCCAGCCCGCGCAAGTCGACATGTCTCCCGACGAGGTTGAGACGCGCCTCGAACGCCTGACCGGGGCGGGTGCGGAGCGGCGCGAGGGACAGCGCGCTTATGCCCGCGATGGCGCCCGCGTTTTTGCCCCGCGCCCTCGCCGCGGCGTGCCGCACATGCTGCTTGCGCAAGCGGGCACCGGTATCGGCAAGACGCTCGGCTATCTCGCCCCCGCCTCGGTCTGGACCGAGAAGTCGCAAGGCACCGTCTGGGTCTCGACCTACACCAAGAACCTGCAGCGCCAGCTCCGCCGCGAAAGCGCGCGCGCCTGGCCCGAAACGCGGCCCGACGGCAGCCGCCCCGTCGTCGTGCGCAAGGGGCGCGAGAACTACCTCTGCTTGCTCAACCTGGAGGATGCGCTGCAGGGCGGCTTCGGCGGCCGCGCGGCGATCCTCGCGCACCTCGTCGCGCGCTGGGCCGCGTTCAGCCAGGACGGCGACATGATCGGCGGCGACTTGCCCGGCTGGCTCGGCACGCTGTTCCGCAGCCGCGCGATCCGCTCGCTCACCGACCAGCGCGGCGAGTGCGTCTATGCCGGCTGCCCACACTACCGGAAATGCTTCATCGAGCGCGCCGCGCGGGCCTCGGCGCAGGCCGACCTCGTCATCGCCAACCACGCGCTGGTGATGGTCAATGCCGCGCGCGGGCGCGACCATGCGCAACGCCCCACACGCATCGTGTTCGACGAAGGCCACCACGTGTTCGAGGCAGCCGACAGCACGTTCGCCGCCGCCCTGACTGGGCAGGAGGCGATCGAATTGAAGCGCTGGATCATCGGCCCCGAAAAGGGCTCGCGCGGGCGCCGCAGGGGCCTCGCGGCGCGTCTGGCCGACGTCGCCAGCTATGACGAGGCGGGTGCAAAGGCGATCGCCCAGGCGCGCGAGGCGGCCGAGGCGCTGCCCGGCGACGGCTGGCTCCAGCGGCTCGCCGAGGGCAATCCGTTCGGTCCGGTCGAGGCGCTGCTGGCGGCGGTTCGCGCCACGACGTACGCCCGCGACGAAAGCGGCGGGCAGGAAATGGGCTACGGTATCGAAACCGAGGCCGCCCAGCTCGACGGGAATTTCGTCGAGCTGGCGCAGCAGGCCGCCGGCGCTCTCGCCGCGATCCGCCAGCCGCTGATCAGGCTGGGCGTTCGCCTCGAAGCCCTTGCCGAGGACGCGCCCGACTGGCTCGACGCGCAAGGGCGCGCCCGCATCGAAGGTGCACGCCACTCGCTGAGTTGGCGGATCGACACGCTCGCCGCATGGGAGGCGCTGCTCGATCGGCTCGGCGGCCCCGCCGATCCCGATTTCGTCGACTGGCTCGCGGTCGAGCGCTCCGATGCGCGAGAATTCGACATCGGCCTGCACCGCCATTTCCTCGACCCGATGAAACCGTTCGCGAAAGTCGTGCTCGAGCCGGCGCACGGCGTCATGCTGACCAGCGCCACGTTGTGCGATCGGGACGCCGCCGGCGAGGACTGGAACAGCGCCCTCGCCCGCTCCGGCGCGCTCCACCTCGACGGCCAGCCGCTGCTGACCCATGCGGAAAGCCCGTTCGATTATGCAACGCGCGCCGAAGTCCTGATCGTCACCGACGTAACCAAGGGCGATCTCGCCGCGCTGGCCGGCGCCTACGCTCGCATCATCGAGGCCTCGCGCGGCGGCGTGCTCGGGCTGTTCACCGCGATTCGCCGGCTCCGCGCGGTCCATGGCCGCATCGCGGACCGGCTCGCCCGCGCGGGTCTGCCGCTCTACGCGCAGCATGTCGATCCGATCGATACCGGCACGCTCGTCGACATCTTCCGCGACGACCCGTCCGCCAGCCTGCTCGGCACCGACGCCTTGCGCGACGGGGTCGATGTGCCGGGCCACAGCTTGCGCTGCGTGGTGATGGAGCAGGTCCCGTGGCCCAAGCCCTCGATTCTCCATCGCGCCCGCCGCGCGGCCAACGGCGGCGGCGCGCATGACGACCGGATCATCCGCGCCCGGCTCGCGCAGGCGTTCGGCCGGCTCATCCGCTCGGGGGAAGACAGTGGCCATTTCGTCGTGCTCTCCCCCGCCTTCCCGACCCGGCTGCTGAGCGCCTTCCCGCCCGGTACACCGGTGATGCGCGTGCCGCTCGACGAGGCTTTACAACGCATCGCGGCCGGTGTTTGCTCTGAGCTGGGAACGGGCGCGAGGATGCCGCGCGAGACGCAACGGGACGGACCACTACCTTGAAGATGCCCACCAAGACCCTGGGCTTGCTGCGCCATGCCAAGTCCGATTCCGACGACCTCTCGCTGCGCGATTTCGACCGCGGCCTGAACGAGCGGGGCCGGCGCGGCGCAGCGACCATGGGCGAACACATCCGAGCTCACGGCATCGTCTGGGACCAACTCCTTGCCAGCCCGGCCGAACGGGTCCGGCGCACGATCGATGCGGCGGGGCTGGAAGGACCGATCGCCTGGGAGCAGCAGATTTATCTCGGCGATCGCAGTGCGCTCATCGAGGCTCTGCGCCAGATCGACGGCGATCCGGCGAGCGTACTCCTCGTGGGGCATAACCCTGGCTTGCAGGAGCTGATCTTCGACCTCGTCGCGCCCGATCGCGAGAACGAGCTGTTCGATGCGGCCGCCGAGAAATACCCCACCGCCGCCTTCGCCGTGCTTGAGCTGGCCATCGACCGCTGGGCAGATTGCGCGAGCGGGTGTGGCACGCTCGTCCACCTCGCCCGTCCGCGCGACCTCGATCCCGAGCTGGGGCCGGAAGAAGTCCGCTAGGGTTTACAATCGCCGCGCGGTTCCATATCAGCGCCCGCGATGTTCAAACCGGCGATCATCATTATTACCCCCAAGCCGACCCGCACGCGCGGGGCGGTCTGGGTCGTGCCGGTCTAACGGACACACCCCGACCCAAGCCCCGCGGACGAGCGCGGGACAGGTCTTCAGACAGCTCCGGTCTCCGCGCTCCCCACACGAAGGAGACGCCTTGCCATGACCACGTACCGTAACCTCCCCGCCCGTCCCAACGTCGGCATCGTCGGTGCCACCGGCCTCGTCGGCGGCATGATGCGCGAGTTGCTCGCCGAGCGCGACTTCCCGCTCGCCTCGTTGCGCCTCTTCGCCTCGGCCCGCTCTGCCGGCTCGACGGTCGCCTTCGCCGGGCGCGAGGTCGAGGTCGAAAATGCCGAGACCGCCGATTTCGCCGGGCTCGACATCGTGTTCTTCTCCGCCGGCGGCTCGACCTCGAAGGCGCTGGCGCCCAAGGCGGCGGCGGCCGGAGCTGTGGTGATCGACAACAGCTCCGCCTTTCGTTCGGACCCTGAGGTTCCGCTGGTCGTCTCCGAAGTGAACCCCGAAGCGATGGACCATCTTCCCAAGGGAATTATCGCCAACCCGAACTGCACCACGATGGCGGCGATGCCCGTCCTCAAGCCGCTGCACGACGCGGCCGGCCTCAAGCGCCTCGTAGCGAGCACCTATCAGGCGGTCTCGGGCGGCGGCATGGCCGGCGTCGAGGAACTGCACGAGCAGATCGTCGCCGGCGCGGCCGACAGCGACCACCTTTCGCGCAAGGGCGATGCCGTAGCGCTCGGCGAGCCTCGCAAGTGGGCGGTGCCGATCGCCTTCAACGTCGTCCCGCTCAATTACGTTCTCGGCGAAGACGACTATACCGAGGAAGAGCTCAAGCTGCGCGACGAGAGCCGCAAGATCCTCGACCTGTCCGAGCTGGCGGTTTCGGGGACTTGTGTCCGCGTCCCGGTGTTCACCGGCCATGCTTTGTCGCTCAACGTCGAGTTCGAGCGCTCGATCGAGCCCGATGAAGCGCTTCATTTGCTAGCCGATGCACCCGGCGTGGTGGTCACCGACGTCCCCAACCCGCTTGACGCCACGGGCGCGGACCCGGTTTTCGTCGGCCGCATCCGCAAGGACCGCACCGTCGAAAACGGCCTCGCGCTCTTCGTCGTCGGCGACAATCTCCGCAAGGGCGCCGCGCTCAACGCGATCCAGCTGGCCGAAGTCCTGCTCGCGCGGCAGGCCGCCAGAGCCGAGGCGGCCTAGGGCGCAATCTTCCTGGCTGTGCGCTCCATGCCCGGCATCGTGAACACGACCCCGTCCACGTTGCCGGCCTCGTCTGTGGTGAAGCGAAGCTGCGCGTTGATCGCCTTGAAAAAGAACGACAAAGGCGCTTCGGGATAGATCGGAAGGGTGGGCACTCCCTCGCGTATCGACACGAGTTGCCCACCCTCCCGTTTGATGATGTTGACGCCATCACCGAAGTCGTATTGCCCCACGACGCGGTCGAGCTCCTCGATGGGAAGCTCGACCTCGTCACGCTCCGGCACGACGGGCGGCTCGGCAACGGGCGGGGTCGGAGCGACTGGCGAGCCGACAAGGAAATGCATCGCGAGGTCGGTCGACGAAGGCTCCGCGCCGCTGTTCGCGAGCGCCACGATTGCCGTCTCGTTCGCCGGTTCGAGTACCAGCGAATAACGAAAGCCGCCGGTGCCACCGTTATGCATCAGGACCTCGCGCCCCGGTTCCGGATGCGCCACCAACCAGCCGAGCGCCTGTTCGTTACGTGCGTTGCCCATCTTCCTGCGCACCGACAGCGTCGTCTTCATCGCCGCGCCAAGGGGTGAATCGGGATTAAGCACCGCAGCCGCGAACTTGAGCATGTCGCTGGCCGTCGACCGGATTCCGCCTGCGCCGACGATCGCCGCTAGGTGCCACGGCTGGGCCGGCCGCATGTACACGTCGTGGCCGGGTGCGAAGCGAGCCTCCTGATCGGCCGAGAGGGCGATCACCGTGTCGGCCATGCCGAGCGGCCCAGTGATCCGCTCCCGCAGAAGGGTTTCGTAGTCCGAACCGGCCGCTCGCCCGAGCAGGTAGCCGAGCAGACCGACCCCAAGGTTCGAGTACTCCCAGCTCTCGCCGATGTCGCGCGGCAGTTCGTACCCGGCTAGGAAGTCGAGCAGCAAAGCCTCAGTATAATCGGCGTAGGGATCCTGTGGATTCGAGAACGGCAGGTTGTCGGGCAGCCGCGGCAGCCCGGACATGTGGGTGGACAGGTCGGCCAGCGTGATCTGCTTTCCGCCCCGTTCGGGCATGGTCGCGCCTTCGGGCAAGTATTTCGCGGCAGGGTCGTCGAGCGAAACCTCGCCCTTGTTTGCCATGTCGGCGAGGATCAGCGCGGTGAATACCTTGCTGATCGAGCCTATCTCGAACAGCGTGTCGCCGTCGAACGGCTCGCCGTCCCTCGGGCCGCGTGAGACGATCCGCCGACCCTCGGGCTCGATCACCCCGACCACGATGCCCTGGCCGTCGCGCGGCGCGATCCGGGCCGCTATCGCCTCTTCTATGGCGGCATTCGTGGGGACTTCCCAGTTGGCCGGCAGCGGTT
>JAEZCZ010000089.1 GCA_023433305.1 Pseudomonadota bacterium
CTTCGATCGTTCCCGAGTTGTAGAACTGGGTGAACCCGCCCTGTAGTCCGCCGATGAGAACGGCTCCCGACGTTCCGCCCGTCACTGACGCCCCCTCGGAGACGGTGACGACGCCGTCCTGTGATGCATTGACCAGGCCGACGCCGCTGATCGAGACCACAGAACCGTTCACCACCACATCGGCGAGACCGCCCTGGGCTGCGACGTTGACTGCGAGATCGCGGTCGCCACCGGCCGAACGGTCGGCACCGTTCGCAACCACGTCCATCGCATTCTCTCGAAAAGCGCCTGCACCAGCCAGGTCGAGTTTCTCGCGCTGATGGCGGCTTTCGACTGACCGCGGTGCGCCGTTCGCCGCGTTAGCAGCGCGTCAGTGGTCGCGATGCTCGGTCTTGACCCAGCGGACGGTGCCGGTGCTGGCGCGCATCACGACGCTCTCGGTCGTCATCACGCCGCGGCGGCGTTTGACCCCTTCCAGCAGCGAGCCGCTCGTTACCCCCGTTGCGGCGAAGATGCAGTCGCCTTTCGCCAAGTCCTCGAGCAGGTAGACGCGGTCGAGGTCCTCGATGCCCCAGGTGCGGGCGCGGGCCTTCTCGTCGTCGTTGCGGAACAGCAGCCGGCCGTTGAACTGGCCGCCTACGCAGCGAAGCGCGGCGGCCGCCAGTACGCCCTCGGGCGCGCCGCCCGAGCCCATGTAGAGATCGATCGTGGTGTCTTCGTCGGTCGTGGCGATCACGCCGGCCACGTCGCCATCGGGGATGAGCTGGATGCCGCAGCCGATCGCGCGAAGCTCCGCGATCAGGGACGCGTGGCGCGGCCGGTCGAGCACGCAGACGATAATCTCGTTCGGCGCGACCCCCTTGGCCTGCGCCACCGCGGCGACGTTCTCGTGCACGCTCTTGTTGAGGTCGATCACGCCCGGGGGGTAGCCGGGGCCGACCGCGAGCTTCTCCATGTAGACGTCGGGGGCGTTGAGCAGGCAGCCTTCCTCCGCCGCCGCGAGCACGGCCAGCGCGTTCGGGCCGGCCTTCGCGGTGATCGTCGTGCCCTCGAGCGGATCGAGCGCGATGTCGATCTTAGGCCCGGCGCCCGGCGCGCCGCCCACTTTCTCGCCGATATAGAGCATCGGCGCCTCGTCGCGCTCGCCCTCGCCGATCACCACGGTGCCGTCGATCGGGAGCATGTCGAAGGCGCGTCGCATCGCCTCGACCGCCGCGGCATCGGCCGCCTTTTCGTCGCCACGGCCGATCAGGCTGGAGGCCGCGATCGCCGCGGCTTCGGTAACGCGCACCATTTCGAGCACCAGCACGCGGTCGAGGACGTGGCTGGGCGCGGCAGTATTCTTGTTATGCATGGGGGGCGATTAGGACGGCGAGGCTACAAAGTCGAGCGCGCGCGTTCATCGGCGATTCAGCAGCCGAGGCCTGTCTCGGCCGCATCGCGGGCCGGAGGGGCACGATGCGCGGTCGGGTAATCGGGTGGACTGGCTTGCTGTTCAGCGCGGCAAGCGCGGCGCAAACGCCGGGGGAACAGCCGCGCACCGCAGAGCAGTTCATCGATACCGCGCGCGAGGCTTATTCGGTGCCCGAGCCGGAAGTCGAACGCTGCGCCACTCCCGTCGGCAACGAGATCGTCGTCTGCCGGCAGCTCGACAAGGTGCCCGACCAGCGCCTGCCGTCGCCCACCGATCGCGCGCAGGCGAGGGGCGAGATGCCGTCCGATCCGATACCCGAGGCACCCTACGTGCTCGGCTTGCCGGAGTGCGGAGTAGAAGTCGTGTGCCATCGCGTGGGACGACCTCCGCCGCCCATCTACATCATCGACCTCAGCAAGATTCCCGAGCCGTTGAGCCCGGAGGAAGGCGCCCGGGTATTTCGCGCGCCCGACGAGTCTAGCCCAGAAGCGGCATTACCAGCGGCGGCTCCGTGAGGCTTTCAGAACCTTGCAGCAATTCGAGCGCGCGGGCGACGCCGCTCTCGGGGCCCTCGTGCGTCACCATCGCCACGAGCACTTCGCCGCCTTCCTCGGGACGGCCCTGCTGGATCAGGCTCTCGATCGAAACCCCGGCATCGCGCATCGCCGCCGTGATCTCGGCCAGCACGCCCGGCCGGTCGGTCACGGTGAAGCGCAGGTAACTGCGCGCGCGTCGGTGCCCCGAATCGGCCCGGGCGAACGTTTCCAGCGCCGCCACGGGCACCGAGAACGGCTTGACCGCGTCGCCGCGCGCAATGTCGATGAGGTCCGCGACCACCGCGCTCGCCGTGGGGCCGTCGCCCGCACCGGCCCCCTGAAACAGCAGCCGGCCGGAAAAGTTGCCTTCGACCACCACCGCGTTGGTCGGCCCGTCGACGGCCGCCAGCGGATGCTCGCGCGGGACGAGGCAGGGCTGGACGCGCTGGAACAGCTGTCGGGCCCCTGCCTCGCAATCGGCGAGGCCGATAAGGCGGATGACGTAACCGAGGGCGGACGCCTGGGCGATGTCGGCCGACCGAATGCGGCCGATGCCCGCGACCTCCATCGCGCCAAAGTCGATCCGCCCGCCGAACGCGATCGCGGCGAGGATCGCGAGCTTGTGCGCGGCATCGACGCCTTCGATGTCGAAAGTCGGGTCGGATTCGGCGTAGCCTAGCGCTTGAGCGTCCTTGAGGACGGTACCGAAGTCGTCTCCTGTGTGCTCCATCGTGGAAAGGATGTAGTTACAGGTGCCGTTGAGGATGCCGTAGATTCGCGAGACCGCGTTGGCCGCGACCCCTTCGCGCAGGCCGGCTATGACCGGAATCCCTCCGGCCACGGCAGCTTCGAACTTGAGCGGCGCGCCTGCCCCTTCCGCGGTTTCGGCGAGCTCCATCCCGTGATGCGCGATCATCGCCTTGTTGGCGGTCACCAGCGCCTTCCCCGCCGCCAGCGTACGGCGTGCAAGCGCGAGGGCCGGGCCATCCGCGCCGCCGACGAGCTCGACCACGACGTCGACGTCCTCCCGCTCGGCCAACAAGGTCATGTCGTCTTCCCACTGATAGCGGGCAAGGTCGACGCCGCGGTCCTTCGACCGATCACGCGCGCAGACCGCGACGATCTCGAGCGGGCGGCCGGCGCGCCGCGCGATCAGGTCGCCGTTGGTCTCGATCAGCCGGATGACGCCGCCTCCAACCGTGCCAAGGCCAGCCAGTGCGATACGAAGCGGTTCGGTCATGGATCCCCCAGTTGCTCGAGCGGCGCGTTAATTCGGAGCGGCGCCCTTGGCTAGGGGCAGCCGCGCTCGGATTCGGAAGCGGACGGCGGCGCTAGGTGCGAATTCGCGGGCAATTGCCGAGCTGCTCGAGGATATAGGCATAATCCGCCTGGGCGCGGGCGTGCGCGGTGCGGTCGTCCTGCAAATAGGCATCGGCGGGGAGCTGCGGCGGGAGCGAGCACGCCAGCCGATACCATTCGATCGTATCCGCGGCCGGCGCGCGCGCCGACTGGTCGACGATCTCTGTCCATGACACGCCCCAGTGCGGATCCATCCCCGGACGGCGCACCACCGTGAGCGAAACCGGCGTTCCGGTTGCGGTCTCGAGGAACAGCTGCGTCTCGGACTCACCGGTGAGATTGCCGGCAACCGACATCACGTCGCGAATTCCGGTCACCGCGGGCGGCACATCGGGCGCCGCGAACGCGGTCAGCACCTGACGCGCAAGCGCCTCGGTCTCTGGCGTCGCGGGCACCTGCGCGCCCGGATCCACCAGGGTCAGCGTGCCCGGTCGCCCCGGCACCGGGTCGGCGAACACGATGAAGCGCTGCTTGCGGAGCTTCGGCGTCTTGCCTTTGGCATTGAGCGGGACGTCGACCAGATAATTGAGCGATTCGCCGAGCGCCGACCCGCCGGCAAGCAAGGCCTGGGTGCGCGCTTCGACGAACAAGCGGGCGTGTCCTGCGGCGAGCCCTGGGGCCCGTTCCGGCTTGACCTGGGCCTGGCCGCGCACTTCGACGAGCGCAACGAGCGAAGCCTTCTCGGCCAGCGATGCCATGTCCGCGAAAGTCGCCAGCGGGGGCGCAGGCGCGACTGCCGCGCCGGGCGCTTCCTGTGCCGCCACCCCGCCAGAAGGCGCGGCGGAGGACGCGAGCGCGAAGGCCGCCCAAAATGCCGCCCTGAACCGGCGCGTTCTCGAAACTGGGTATTCCAACATCTTAATCTCCGGGTCGTGCCGAGGATATCGGCGGCTCGGTGTCGTCGCGCAAGGCGTGTTCCAGACTGCGACAGGTGAATCGCGGGTTAACCGACAAAGCGTTTGCCCAAGGCGGCCAGTGCGGTTAAGGCTCGCGCCAATCGGGGTCCGCGAGAACAACAACCGCGGATTCCGGCAGGCTCTCCCGGAGGTCTTCCGGATCGGTTCGTCGCAACCGGCGGGAGTCTCCATTGGAGGGTGATGCATTTACGAGGGCTGTGCGGATGCAGAAATCCCGCAGCCTGTTCCGATGCCGGGCCGCAAACCCGGTGAACATTGAGACGGAGTGAAGGGACTGGATGGCTTACGCTGACCAACAGATGAGCGGTAACAAGGTTGTCGCGATCATCCTCGTTGCCCTGATCCACGTTGCACTCGGCTATGCGCTGATCACCGGCCTCGCCTATTCGGCGGTGAAACAGGCCATCGAGCGTGTGACAACGGTGGACATCGAGGAACCCGAGCCAGAGGAAGAACCGCCGCCACCACCGCCGCCGGACGAAGTCGTGCCGCCGCCGCCCGTTGCGCCGCCGCCGCCGATCAACGTCAGCGTCGCACCGCCGCAGATTCAGACCGTGGACCGGCCTCCGC
>JAEZCZ010000122.1 GCA_023433305.1 Pseudomonadota bacterium
GAGGACCGCGCCTTTTTTCTCATCCGGTGCCCACGCCGTCCCGCCGCAGGAAAGCAGGTTATGGCCCGAAACGGGTTCACATAACGAGCGGGAGAGGCCAAGGCCGTTTCATGGCCGATGCGACGACCATCTCGCTCGCCGCGCCCCCGCTCGACCTGTTGCACGGCGCGGCCCTGTTCCTCGATTTCGACGGCACGCTCGTCGACCTCGCTCCCACGCCCGAACGGGTCGTGGTCGACGACCGGTTGCCACGGCTGCTGACCGTGCTTTCGGATCGGCTCGACGGCCGTATCGCAATCGTCAGCGGCCGACCTGTCGCGGCGTTGCGCGAACTTCTTCCACTTCACCTGCTCGCAGTGGGCAGTCACGGCATGGAGTTCGGCAAGGCCGACGGCTCGATCGAGATCGCAACTCGGCCCGCCGCGCTTGAGACGGTCCTTGCACGAATGCAGCGGCTCGCGGCGCAATATACCGGCGTTCTCGTAGAGGACAAACCGCTCGGCGCCGCCCTGCATTACCGCCAGTCTCCATCGGCGGAAACGGCCTGCCACGAGCTGGCCTCGAGCCTTGCGGCGGAGCACAGCCTGCATCTCCAGCCGGGTAGGATGATGATCGAAATCCGCGCTCCCGGCGGAGACAAAGGCACAGCGATCGAACGACTGATGCGGGAACCTCAGATGCACGGGACGCGTCCCGTGTTCATGGGCGACGACTTGACCGATGAGCCCGGCTTCACGGCCGTCCAGAGGCTCGGGGGGAGCGGCATCCTGATAGGGGAGACGCGTGCCACGCAAGCCAGTTTCAGCCTCCATGGCGTGGCGGAAGCGCTTTCCTGGCTCGAAGACGCCGCGGCGCAGCTCGCATGACAAGGCTCAACCTCTGGCCGATCGGCAATTGCCAAGTTAGCGCGCTCGTCGATTCGCAAGGCCGCTTCGTCTGGGGCTGCGTCCCGCGGGTCGATGGCAACCCGCTTTTCTCGGCACTGCTGGGCGGAGATCAACCGTCCGCTGGGTTCTGGTCCATCGAGCTCGAAGGCAGCGAGACCGTCGAGCAATCATACCTTCGCAACACCCCGATTCTCGTCAGCCGTCATGCCGATGCCGCCGGCAATGCGATCGAGGTGATAGACTTCTGTCCCTATTTTCGTCACCTCGGCCGGACTTATCGTCCGGTGGCCTTCGCGCGCATCGTCAGGCCGATCGCCGGAAGTCCCCGTATCCGCGTCCGCTTGCGCCCGACCTCGGGCTGGGGCGGCGAGAGCGCCCCGATGACTGGCGGATCCAATCACCTGCGCTTTCGCCTCGCCGCTATGACCTTGCGGCTGACGACCAATTCGCCGGTGGGCCTCGTCGATGAAGAGCGC
Organism: Pseudomonadota bacterium; assembly: GCA_023433305.1. GTDB lineage: Bacteria > Pseudomonadota > Alphaproteobacteria > Sphingomonadales > Sphingomonadaceae > Croceibacterium_A. Next base: position 1,364 of record JAEZCZ010000122.1, read on the forward strand.
GCCTTCCGGCTCGAGCGGCCGCTGCACTTCTTCCTCGGGCCGGATGAGAGCTTCACGGGCGATCTCGCAACGACGCTCGATGCCATGCTCGCCGACACCGCGGCCGAATGGCGCGAATGGGTACGAGGCCTGGCGATTCCGCTCGAGTGGCAGGACGTGGTCATCCGCGCCGCCATCGCGCTCAAACTGTGCCAGCACGAGGAAACCGGGGCGATCGTCGCCGCGCTCACCACTTCGATCCCCGAACACCCGGGGTCGCAACGGAACTGGGACTATCGTTACTGCTGGATCCGCGACGCCTACTATACCGTCCAGGCGCTCAACCGGCTCGGCGCGCTCGACGTGCTTGAAGGCTACCTCGTCTATCTGCGGAATATAGTGGACGACGCGAGCGGAGGGCACATTCAGCCGCTCTACGGTGTGCTCGGAGGAGCATCGCTACCCGAGACGATCGCCGAAGGCCTGCCCGGCTATCGGGGCATGGGTCCGGTGCGGGTCGGCAACGACGCCTACGCACAGGTTCAGCACGACGCCTATGGCCAGATCGTCTTGTCCAACGTGCAGGCGTTTTTCGACCAGCGGCTCTATCGCATGGCCGGGCTCGAGGATTTCGAGGCGTTGGAACGTGTCGGCGAGCGCGCGTGGCTCAACTATGACGAGCCCGACGCCGGCCTGTGGGAGCTGCGCACACGGCAGAGCGTCCACACATATTCATCCGCAATGTGCTGGGCCGCCTGCGATCGGCTGGCCAACGCGGCGCAAGTCCTCGGCCTTACAGAGCGCTCGGCCTTCTGGCAGGAACGCGCCAACAAGATTCGCGCCCATATCGAGAAAGCCGCCTGGCGACCCGATACGAAGCGACTCTCCGCCACCTTCACCGGCGACAATCTCGACGCGAGCGTTCTTCAGCTCCTCGACTTGCGTTTCCTGTCGCCGGACGATCCGCGCTTCCTCCAAACGCTGGAAGCGGTCGAGGCCGGCCTCAGGCGCGGCTCCCACATGTTGCGCTACGATTCCGAAGACGACTTCGGCCTGCCCGAGACCGCGTTCAACTTCTGCACCTTCTGGCTCATCGAAGCGCTCCATTTCACCGGTCGCGGCGAGGAGGCACGCGCGCTGTTCGAGGAAATGATCGCACGCCGAACGCCCGCCGGGCTGCTCTCCGAGGATATCGATCCCCTCACCGGAGAACTGTGGGGCAACTACCCCCAAACCTATTCGCTCGTCGGCCTGATCAACTGTGCAGGCCTGCTCAGCAAACCGTGGAGTTCGATCCGATGAGCCGCCTAATCGTCATTTCCAACCGCGTGTCCGCCGGCACGGGCAAGAAGGGTGCGCAGGGCGGTCTCGCCGTGGCGCTTTCCGCCGCATTGCGCGAGATGGGCGGGATCTGGTTCGGGTGGTCGGGTGAGTTGACCGACGAATTCACGGGCCAGATCACCATGGAACGTGCGGCCGGGTTTACCACCGCCACGGTGGACCTCGAGGAGCAGGACATCGAGGAATACTACAACGGTTACGCCAACCGCACGCTGTGGCCGCTGTTTCACTATCGGATCGACCTGGCCGAGTACGAACGCGAGTTTGCCGGCGGCTATCAGAGAGCCAACGAGCGCTTCGCCGACACCGTCCTCCCGCTGATCGAGCCCGAGGATGCGGTCTGGATTCAGGACTATCACATGATTCCGCTTGGCGCCGAGTTGCGAAAGCGCGGTGTGTCAGGCCGCATAGGGTTCTTCCTCCACACCCCGTGGCCGCCGCGTCGCCTGCTCACCATCCTGCCCGAGGCGAAGGACCTCGTGACCTCGCTGTTCGCTTATGATGTCGTCGGCTTCCATACCGACGAGTGGCTCCAATCCTTCCGCGACTTCGCCACGCGCGAGATGGGCGCAGAGGCCGAGGGCGACACGCTCCGAATCGGCGACCGCAAGGTGCAAATGCTCACCTGTCCCATCGGAATCGACGCGGAAGAGTTCCGCGCGCTTTCCGAGGGCGAGACCGCTCGCCGCACCTTCGAGCGAATGATGCGGAGCGCGGACGACCGGGCGATGATCGTGGGTGTCGATAGGCTGGATTATTCGAAGGGGCTCGAAGAGCGCTTCCTCGGCTACGAGCGGTTCCTGATAGAGCACCCCGAAGTGCGCAAGGAGGTGTTTCTCCTACAGATCGCCCCGCCGTCACGCGCCGCCGTCGACAGCTACAAGCGGATCCGCGACAGGCTCGAAAAGCTGTCCGGCCACATCAACGGCGCCCACGCCGATCTCGACTGGGTGCCGATCCGCTACGTCAACCAGGGTTATCCGCGCGACGTGCTCGCCGGCATCTTCCGCGCCAGCCGTATCGGGTTGGTTACGCCTTTGCGGGACGGGATGAACCTTGTCGCTAAGGAGTACGTGGCGGCGCAGGATCCCGACGATCCCGGCGTGCTGATCCTGTCGCGCTTCACCGGGGCCGCCCACCAGATGCAGGAAGCGCTGCTGGTCAATCCGCACAGCGCCGAGGAAATCTCCGACGCCATTCGCCGGGCACTGCAGATGCCGCGTGACGAGCGCATTCGCCGCTGGACGGCGCTGATGGAGGGCGTCCAGCGGGAAGACGTCATCTGGTGGCGCAAACGGTTCACCGATGCCCTGATCAAGGCACCGGTCGCCGCGTGACTACCAGCCGGTCGGCTTGCCGGCGTTCTGCTCGTCGAGCCACTTCTTGAGCGGGGCGAAGTATTCGACGAGCGCCTTGCCGCTCATCTCGCGGCTGCCGGTGAATGCCTCGAGCGCATCGGGCCAGGGCTTGCTCGCCCCCATCTCCAGCATCGCGTTGAGCTTCTCGCCCACGGCCTCGTTGCCGTAGAAGCTGCAGCGGTGGAGCGGCCCGGTCCAGCCGGCCGCATCGCAGGCGGCCTTGTAGAACTGGAACTGCAGCACCCGCGCCAGGAAGTAGCGCATGTAGGGCACGCTGGCTGGGATGTGGTACTTGGCGCCCGGATCGAACGCATCGGCGGGGCGCTCGACCGGCGGGACGATGCCCTGATACTCACGCTTCAGGTCCACCCACGCCTTGTTATATTCGGCCGGCTGGATCGAGCCGTCGAACACCCCCCAGCGATACTTGTCGACCAGCAGCCCGAAGGGCAGGAACGCGACCTTGTCCATCGCCTGCCGCAGCAGCAACCCGACATCCTTTTCCTCACCCGGGACATCGGCCCGCTCGAGCAAGCCGATCTGCACGAGGTACTCGGGCGTGATCGAGAGCGCCACCATGTCGCCGATGGCTTCATGGAACCCGTCGTTGGCGCCGTTGAGGTGCAGGAAGTCCTGCTCGTTATAAGCGCGCTGGTAGTAGTTGTGGCCGAGCTCATGATGGATGGTGATGAAGTCGTCCGCGTTCTTCTTGATGCACATCTTGATGCGCAGATCGTCGACGTTGTCGACGTTCCAGGCGCTCGCATGGCACTGCACTTCGCGATCGGCCGGCTTGAGGAACAGCGAACGATCCCAGAAGGTCTCCGGAAGAGCCTCGAAGCCGAGCGAGGAGAAGAAGTTTTCGCCCGCCTTCACCATGTCGAGCTCGCTCATGCCCTTGGCGGCGATCAGTTCGGTGAGATCGTAGCCGATGTCGCCCGCGCCCTCGGGGGCAACCAGCGGATAGATGTTGCCCCACTCCTGCGCCCACATGTTGCCGAGCAGGTCGGCGCGGATCGCACCCGTCGCCGGCTGAACCTCGTCTCCATACTTCTCGTTGAGCTTGGTGCGCACGTAAGTGTGCAACGAAAGGTAGAGAGGCTTCACCTCCTGCCACAGGCGCTCTGTCGTCGCGGCGAACTCTTCCGGAGGCATGTCGTAATTCGAGCGCCACATCGCGCCGACATCGGAAAAGCCCAGCTCCTTCGCGCCGTCGTTGGCGATTTCGATCATGCGCGCATAATCGTCCTTCATCGGCGCGCCGACGTTGTCGTGCCAGCTCTCCCACATCTCGGCATATTCGGCCGGAGTGTGATCGAGCTCGCCCATCTCCGCCTCGATGTCGGAGCCCGAAATCGGCTGGCCGTTGAGCGTGCCCTTCCCCCTGCCGTATTGAGACTGCAGCTCGGTCGCGATGGTGTTGAGCTCGGTCGCCGCGCCCGCCGTCGTCGGCGCGGGCAACACGATGCCGTTGCGCAGGATGTCCAGCTTGCGGGCGACGACCGGATCGAGGCCATCGACTTGCGCGTACTTCGCCGCATCCAGCGCGTACTGCACCGACTTCTCGGTGCCGATGGCGCCGTAACGCGCCGCCAGGGTATCGCTGTCGTGGATGATGTAGGTCGCATTGATCCACTGAATCCGTCCGGCCTCGATCGAGAAGTCGAACAAGTCCTTCTCCACCGCGGCCACGAAGTCCGCCGCGCCCTGCGGCGTCATCGGATAAGCCCCGTCGGCAGGCGTTGCGGCTGCGGGCGCGGTCTCTTGCGCCAGTGTGGGAGTGGCAAGGCCCGCGGCGAGCGCCAGCAAGGCAACTGAAGCAAGAGCTTTCATCGTAAGTCGATCCTCTCGAGGACGGAAATTGGTTTCAATTGCTACCGGCCATAAACTGCAGCACGCCTGAATCAAGCCGTCAGGAAAGCCGCGATCGCGTTGCCCAGAGCCGGCTCGGTTACCGAGCTCATGTGTGTACCGGGCACCTCCTCGAAGCGCGCATCCGGCAACGCATCGACGAGTTCCTGGGGTGAGCCATTGTCACGGTCCTTGTCGCCGGAGACCACGAGCGTCGGCATCGTGATCGCCACCAAGTCTTCGCGAGAGGTGTCTTCGACCGAACCGAGCAGCAGCCGTGCCGCCACGCGGTCCACCTTCATCGTCTTCATGAACTGCACCGCCATGTAGGCGGGGTCGCCATGTTTCACTTCGGCGAAGCGATCGATGGCGTCGATGAAGAAGGCCGCGCGCCGGTCCCAACCGGCAAGCCCTGCCAGGCCCATCCCGGCCAGGATCAGCCGGCGTGGCGCCACGCCCGCCATGACGGCGCGCACCGCGGTCCGGGCACCCAGCGAGAAGCCGCCGAGATCGAAATCATCGAGGTCCAAACCGTCGATCACGGCCCTGACGTCGCGCACCAGCACATCGTGTGGGTAGGCCGCGGGATCGTGGGGCTTGTCGCTCTCACCGTGCGCGCGAAGATCGGGCATGACGGCTTCGAAGCCGGCTTCCGCCAGCCGCGAGGCGTGGCCGAAGCGGATCCAGTTCATCTGCGCGCTGGAAAAAAGACCATGGAGCAGCAGCACCGGCCGGCCCGCGCCGTGCCGATGGACCGCCAGCTCTGCACCATCGAACGACGCTATCCGCTGGGTGCGAACTTCGCTCACTCGGGCACCTCGAGACCGGCTTCGTGCCAGCGCATCGCCACGCTACCGCCGGGCTCGTCGCTGCGGTGCCGCGGCAGCGAGTCGGTGTGCAGCCAGGCCTCGTGCAGGCTCTCGACGCCCGAATGGCCGGTCGGCACGAAGTGCGTGGGGTCATCGAACGATCCCACCGTCAGGTCCATTCTCTCGCTGGTATTGAACGCGAAGCCGAGCGGCGTCCCGCAGTCGCGGCAGAACGGTCGCTTGGCGATCGGCGACGAGGCGTACCATTCGGGCTCCCGCGCCCAGCTTACGTCGGTCTTGGCGAGATTCTTGAAGGCGATAGAGACGCCGCCTGTGGCGCGCTGGCACATCCGGCAATGGCACAGATACGCGTCGTTTCCGTCAAGCCGTGCGGTGTAGCGGATGCGCCCGCACTGGCATCCGCCGGTCATTTCCGTCATGGCGCTGTCCTTTCCGACGAGGCAACTGACTCCGTTGTCCAGACCCTGCCCCTCGCCTATTGAACTCGCACGTAGCGAAAAAGAAGCGACAAGTCCCGATGGCGGAAGCCGACCCGAAGATTGCCGACAACGAGACGGCCGAGACCGTCGCGGCCCCCACCCGGCGGCGGTGGGGCCGGCTGGCAGCGATGGTGTCGCTGCCCTTGCTCCTCCTCATCGGAGGCCTGCTCTACTGGCAAAGCCTGCAAGGCAAGGTCTCGACCGACAATGCCTACGTCAAGCAGGACATGGTCGCGGTCGGCGCCGAAGTCGGCGGCAAGATCGTGGAAGTCAGGGTGAAGGAAGACCAGCGCGTCGCCGCCGGCGATTTGCTGTTCCGCGTCGACGCTGAACCGTTCGAGCTCGAGATCGCGAGCGCGGACGCGGCGATCGCCAACGCCCAAGCCAGCGTGATCGCGCTCGAAAACTCCGCCGATCTGTCGGGCGCCGATATCTCCGCCGCGCGGGAGGACATAGCGTTCGCGCGCAGCCTCCTGCAGCGGCAGGAAGCCCTGTGGGAACGCGGTTTCACCACCAAGGCCGATCTCGATGCCGCGCGCCACGCCGTCAGTCAGGCGCAGGAAGATCTCCGCCAGGCCGAAGCGCGCCAGGTCGAGGCCCGGGCCAGGCTCGCGCGCGGCGCCGCTGTCCCAGGCAAGAATCCGCAAGTCGCCGTCGCCGAAGCGCAAAAGGCCAGTGCGGGGCTGCAGCTCCGCCGCACGGAGGTGCGCGCGCCAATCTCCGGCCGCGTGGCCCAGGCCGACCGCCTCCAGCCCGGCCAGCAGATCGTGCCGAGCCTGCCGGTGCTCACCCTGGTCGCCGACGGCAGCACCTATGTGGAAGCTAACTTCAAGGAAACCGACCTCGACGCGATGCGTCCGGGACAGCGTGCCGAAATCCGCATCGACGCCTATCCTGACGTGCGCTTGCGCGGCCACGTCGATTCCATCGGCGCCGGGACCGGCTCGCAGTTTTCCGTCCTCCCCGCCCAGAATGCCACCGGCAACTGGGTCAAGGTCACGCAACGCGTACCCGTGCGGATCGCGCTCGACGAGCGGAGCCCACGCCCGCTGCTTGCAGGGCTGTCGACACACGTGACCGTGTTTACCGGCGATTGAGCATGGCGAGCGCCGCCCAGGGACGGCGCGGCGGGCGCCCCGCCCCGGCCCAGCTCGAGGACATCGCGCAGCTTCCGGTTCGCAATCACTTCCTGCTTATCGTGGGGGTGATGACCGCGTCGCTGCTGCAGGTGCTCGACATCACGATCGCCAACGTCGCGATTCCGCACATGCAGTCGACGCTCGGCGCCACGCCCGACACGATCAGTTGGGTCCTGACGAGCTACATCATCGCTTCGGCGGTCGCGATGCCCATCACCGGCTGGCTGGCCGACCGGATCGGCTCGCGCCGCTTGTTCCTGATTTCGGTGACGCTCTTCGTCGGGGCCTCGATGTTGTGCGGCCTGGCGCAGAATCTCGAGGAAATGGTGCTGTTTCGGGCACTCCAGGGCGTGGGCGGTGCCTTCATCGCGCCGCTCAGCCAAAGCTCGCTGCTCGACACCACCCGCCCGAGCCGCCAGCCGCAAATCATCGCGCTGTGGGGTATGGGGGTCATGATCGGCCCTATCCTCGGCCCCGTGCTCGGTGGCTGGCTGACGGAGGTCGCGACCTGGCGCTGGGTCTTCTTCGTGAACGTTCCAGTCGGCGCGCTTTGCCTCGTGATCCTGTTCGCGGAACTTCCGACCCATCCGGTCCGCCGTCGCCGCTTCGACCTGTTCGGTTTCGCGATGCTGGGCACCGCCCTCGCGGCGCTGCAATTGCTGCTCGACCGCGGCAATGTGCTCGACTGGTTCACGTCGCTCGAGACCTGGTTCTGGCTCGGCCTTTGTGTTTCAGCGGCCTGGATCGCGGTCATCCACCTCGCCACCGCGAAGGAGCCGCTGTTCGACCGACGTCTTTTCGCCGACGTCAATTTCGCGGTCTCGCTAGTCTTCATGGTGGTGGTCGGCGCGGTGATGTTCGCGACCATGGCCCTGCTCCCCCCGATGCTGCAGGGCCTGTTCGGTTACGACGTGATCGACACCGGATTGGTGCTGATGCCGCGCGGGGTCGGCGTATTGATTTCGATGCAGCTCTCGGGCCTCCTGATGCGGCGCGGCGTCGACGCGCGCTGGCTGGTGGCAATCGGATTCCTGCTCGGTGCCTGGTCGCTGCACGACATGGCCGGCTGGAGCCTCGATGCCGCGCGCTGGGACTTCGTGGTTACCGGGCTGTTCCAGGGCCTTGGCATCGGCCTCGTGTTCATTCCGCTCAACGCCACGGCGTTCGCTACCCTGCCCCCTGAGCTGCGCACCGACGGTTCTAGCCTGCTCAACCTGACCCGCTCGGTCGGCTCATCGATCGGCATCTCAATCGTGATGACGCTGCTGGCGCGCAACCTGCAACGCAACCACGAGGAATTGGGCGCGCAGATCACACCTCAAGTCTCGTCGATGCTCGACCTCTCGACCCTCGACCGCTTCCAGCAGTTCGGACGTGCCGGCCTCGCCCTCGCCGATGCCGAGATCAACCGCCAGGCGGCGATGATCGCCTACCTGAACGACTTCTATCTGATGATGTGGCTCAGCCTGGCGGCGGTACCGCTGGTGCTGGTGATGCGGAGAAGCCCTAGGTATGGCCGCTAGACGGCCCATTTGAGCGCGCGCTCGAGCTCTTCTGCACCGTTCGACGCATAAGGCCGGCCGTGCGCCATGACGACCTTCTCCGGCTCCCAAGCGAGTATTTGTCGCGTCCGAACGGCGACGGCTCGTCGTTTGGGGCGGAAGGTCATCTTAAGGTCATGCGGCGTCCAACCGTTCGCACCGCCGAGCGTCACCAGCAGGCGATGGACCCAGCTGTGTATTCGTGTCGGTTCGAAGTTCTCGATCAAGTCCGCCAGGATCACGGTCGACGCGGCCCGAACATGAAACACTGCTTCGGTCACGGCCGTCCCGGGTACGACGATACAGTCAATCATCGAGCTCCACGGATAGGAACCTTCCGATTCCAGCAAATGGTCGATCCGGAATGGCCGTTTGGCCCGGTGCCGCAAGTCCGGCACCGCGTAGCTGACGGCATGGGGATACCGGTCGAGCCAGTCGCGCATGTACCAGTAGTGGATCGAATTAGGCGCGATGAGGTGTCGGACAGTCCCGAGAGCGTCGATGGCGCTCAATAGCGCTGGATTGGGTGCGATCGGCGAATGGACCCACAACTCGCCGGAGCCCAAACGAACCAATACCGCTCGGGTGGGGAAAGGGAGCGTGAGGGGGCCATAACGCATCCCGATCTCTGGCCCGTCGATGATCCATACGTCATCGGCAAAGGGCTTCAGGACGTTCAGGGGCGTGTAGGGTTCAAACGCTGCCACATTCGAACCCTAACCTTCCCTCATCCCTTCTTCAAATGCCGCCGGCCGAGGAGTTCGGCGATCTGGACCGCGTTCAGCGCTGCCCCCTTGCGCAAGTTGTCGCTGACGCACCACAGGTTGAGGCCGTTCTCGACGGTCGGATCCTCGCGCACCCGGCTGACGAAGGTCGCGTAATCGCCCGCGCTCTCGACGGGCGTGACGTATCCGCCGTCCTCGCGCTTGTCGACAAGCATGACGCCGGGGGCTTCGCGGAGGATGTCCTGAGCCTGCTCGGCCGAGATCTCGTTCTCGAACTCGATGTTGATCGATTCCGAATGGCCGACGAACACCGGCACGCGCACGCAGGTCGCCGTGACCTTGATTTTCGGATCGAGGATCTTCTTGGTTTCGACCACCATCTTCCATTCTTCCTTGGTCGAGCCGTCGTCGAGGAAGCTGTCGATGTGCGGAATGACGTTGAAGGCGATCTGCTTGGTGAACTTCTTGTTCTCGACCGGGTCGCCGACGAAGATCGCGCGGCTCTGCTCGAACAGCTCGTCCATGCCCGCCTTGCCCGCGCCCGAGACCGACTGGTAGGTGCTTACGACCACGCGCTTGATCCCGGCCGCGTCGTGCAGCGGCTTCAGCGCCACGACCATCTGCGCCGTCGAGCAGTTCGGGTTCGCGATGATGTTGCGCTTCTTGTACCCGTCGATCGCATCCGGATTCACTTCCGGCACGATCAGCGGAACGTCCGGGTCCATCCGGTAGAGCGACGAGTTGTCGATCACCACGCAGCCCGCCGCTGCCGCTTTCGGGGCGTATTCCTTGGTCGGCCCCGAGCCGGCCGCGAACAACGCGATGTCCCAGCCGCTGAAGTCGAAGTGCTCGAGGTTGTGGCACTTCGTCATGCGGCCGCTGTCGCCGATCTCTACCTCGATCCCCTGCGAGCGAGAGCTGGCGACCGCCGCCACCTCGTCCATCGGGAATTCTCGCTCCGACAGGATCGCGAGCATTTCGCGCCCGACATTCCCCGTGGCCCCGACGACCGCTACCCGGTAACCCATTTCGACACTCCGCGATTGCTTGCCGCGCCGCTTAAAGCAGCTCGAAAAGCCCTCAAGCTAATTCGAATTGTCGGACTTCAAGCCCTGCTGCGCCGGGCCGGCCCCATTTCGGTCGAGGAAGGCGAAGATGGTCTCCCACAGGTGAACGCTGATCTTGGGTCCAGACACGCGGTGCGTGTACCCTGGATAAAGCATCATCTCGAACGGCACGGCGTCCGCCTGGAGCTTGGAGATCAGCTCGGACGAGTTCTCGAACACCACGTTGTCGTCGGCCATTCCATGGATAATCAGCAACGGATCGGTGATCTTGTGCGCATCCTCGATCACCGCTGACTTGGCGTAGGCTGCCGCATCGGCTTGCGGCGTACCCATGTAGCGTTCGGTATAATGGGTGTCGTAGAGTTCCCACTTGGTGACCGGCGCGCCCGACACTCCAGCGGCATAGAGACCCGGATCGGCGACGAGTTGCTTCAGCGTCATGTAGCCACCGTAGGACCAGCCGTAGATGGAGATGCGATCGGGATCGACGTAGTCTAGCGTCTTCAGGTATGCCGCACCGCGCTTCTGGTCCTCGACTTCCACGGAGCCCATCGCGCGGTAGATCGCCTTCTCGAACTCGACGCCGCGATTGGCGCTCCCGCGATTGTCGATCTGAAAATAGATGTAGCCGCGGTCGACGATGTGCTGCGGCAGCGGGCCATGCCAGCCCTTGTCGACCGTCTGCGAGTGCGGCCCGCCGTAGTGCTCGAAGAACACCGGGTAGCGCTTTCCAGGCTCGAGCTCGGGCGTGATCATCATCCAGTGGAGCGGCGTGCCGTCGGCGGCGGGAATCGAGCCGAACGTCGCCGGGCGATGGCTCCCCAAGTAGGGCGCGTAAGGATGATCGGTATCGAGCCGGTTCTCCTCGATCCAAGCCAGGCGCTCCCCCCGCCCGTCGGCAAGGTAACTTTGCGTCGGCTGCAGGTCCGCCGATCGGCTGACGATCAACGTCTTGCCCGCCCTGTCCATCGTTCCGCTGTTGTTGAAGGCGGCATCGGTCAGCCGCTCGATCTTCTCAGGGCTCGCCAGGTCAAACCCATAGATCTGCGTTGCCAGCACGTCGTCTTTGGTCGCGGCGAAGTAGACCCGGCCAGCATCCTGGTCGACGCCAACCAGTGAAGTCACCACCCAGTCGCCACTGGTCAACTGCGTCCACTCGCCCGCGCTCAGCCGATAGAGATGGCCGAAACCGTCGCGTTCGGACCACCAGATCAGGCTGTCGTCGCGGAGGAAGCGGTAGTTGTTGGTCAGGTTGATCCAGTGTCCGGGTGCCGCATTCTCGGTGAACAGCACGGAACTCTCGCCGGTCGCAGGATCGACCTTCAGCATGTCCAGCCGCGTCTGCAGGCGGTCCTGCCGCTGGACGTAGAGCGCCCGACCGTCCGGCGCCCAGTCCACTCGCGCCAGATAGATGTCACGATCCGGCCCGAGGTCGACTTCGACCTGGTTTCCCCCATCGGGATCGAACACGAACAGCCGCACCTCGGCGTTGGGGGTACCGGCGGCCGGATAGCGCTGCTCGTAAGTGCGCGTTCCCGTTGCGCCGATAGCCGTCCGCGTAACGATGCCGACCGGCGTCTCGTCTACGCGGGCCACGGCAATCCGCCTGTCGTCGGGCGACCACCAATACCCGGTGTGGCGATCCATTTCCTCCTGTGCGACGAACTCCGCCTCGCCCCAGGTTACCAGCTCGTTTGTCTCCTCCGGTGTGATCGGAACCGGCTCTTGGCCGAGCAGCCCGACCCACAGCTTGCGATCGCGCACGAAGGAAACGTAAGCACCGGTTTCGCTGAGCGCCGGGTTGAGCTCGCTCGCCTCGGTGTCTGTCAGCCGCCGGGTCGTACCATCGAGCCGGGCCAAATACAGGTCGCCGTCGAGAGGAACCAGCAGCGCCTGTCCGTCCTTCGCCCACTCGTAGGTGACGATACCCTTGAGGGTTCCGATACGCAGCCGCTCGCGCTGCATCTTCTCGGCTTCCGAGAGTTCGCGCCCGCTGCCAATCTCCTCGCTGTCGACGAGCATGCGCCATGCCCCGCTCTCGCGGTCGAAGCCCCACAGGTCGTAGCGGTCCTTGTCGTCCTCACGGTTACGCAGGACCGTGAGATAGCGGCCGTCGGGCGAGAGCTTGACGCCGCGCGGACTGGCACCGTTGAGGCTGGGGCTGGCAAAGACGCGCTCGAGCGTCAGTTCGCCGTGCTGCACTGGCTGCGTCTCCTCCACCTGAGCCTGCGCCGTCGCGATAGAGGACGTGGCGGCAAGGGCAATGGCGGCGGCAAGCAGGCGAACCGATCTCATGAATTTGCGGACTCCGAAAACAAGAAGGGCGCCCCCTCGCGGAGGCGCCCGACTTGTTACGCATGAAATCGCTTTCGCGGTAGGGCCTTAGCCCTCCTGGCTCACGGTTTGCTTGCGCTCGGCGATGCGAGCGCGCTTACCGGTCCGGCCGCGCAGGTAGTAGAGCTTCGCGCGGCGCACGACGCCGCGGCGGACCACCTCGATGCTATCGACGTTGGGCGAATAGAGCGGGAAAACACGCTCCACGCCTTCGCCGAAGCTCAGCTTGCGGACGGTGAAATTGCTGTTGATGCCGCGGTTCGAGCGAGCGATGCAGACGCCTTCGTAGTTCTGAATACGCGTGCGCTCGCCTTCGACCACGCGCACGCCGACGCGCAGCGTGTCGCCGGGGCGGAATTCGGGAATGCTCTTCCCTTCGTTGAAAGCTGCGATGGCCTCGGCCTCGAGCTCCTGGATCAGACCCATGACGGGCTCCCTAATCGTCGCGCCGCGCGCCAGAGGCAGACTGGTCCCGAGCGCCCCTGTGGCGCTCCCAAAGGTCCGGCCTGCGTGACCGTGTATCTTCTTCCGCGCGCGCTTTTCGCCACGCGGCAATCCTCGCATGATCCCCCGATCGCAGCACTTCAGGGATCGTGCGCCCTTCCCATTCGACAGGTCGGGTATAGTGTGGATACTCGAGCAGCCCTTCCTCGAAGGATTCCTCGGCCCCACTGGACGGCGCGCCCATTACGCCGGGAAGCAGGCGAATGCAAGCGTCGAGAATGGCTAGCGCCGCGGGCTCGCCACCCGACAGAATCAGATCGGCGAGACTGACTTCCTCGACCTCTCGTCCCTCGAATATCCGCTCGTCGAAACCCTCGAACCGGCCGCAGAGGATCGTCACCCCCGGCCCCGCCGCCAGCTCGCGAACCCGCGTCTGGGTGATGGGCCTGCCGCGCGGCGTCATCGCGAGTACGGGGCACGCGGGCTGCAGTGCGCGCGCATGGTCGATCGCCGCAGCCAAAATGTCGGGCTTCAACACCATCCCCGCGCCACCTCCGGCCGGCGTGTCGTCGACCGTGCGGTGCTTGTCGGTGGCAAAGTCGCGGATCTGCACGGTCTGGATCGACCAGGCTCCCTCGGCCAGCGCCCGCCCGGCCAGCGAAACGCCGAGAGGCCCGGGAAACATCTCAGGATAGAGGGTCAGGACCGTGGCTGCGAAAGACACTCAGACCGTCCAGTTCTCGATCGTCAGTCCAGGCACGTCGGCGAAATCGGCCTCGTTGTTGGTGATCACGATCGCCCCGATACTGAGCGCGTGAGCCGCCAATAACCGGTCGAGCCCGGCACGTTTGAACGGCAGCTTGGCATATGCTCGCGCCGCAACTTCGTCGAAGGGCAGAAGTGGCACGACGGCCACGAAAGCTTCGAGGGCCTCGGCGGGTGGCGGCTTACCGTTCTGTGAGCCAAGCGCCAGCTCAGCAAAGCTGATGGTCGAAATCGCGATGTCTCCGGGCTCGGCGCTCTCGAACCGCGCTCTCATGGCCGGAAAGGCCCCCGAGAATGCGTAGATCGCGCTGTTCGCGTCGGTAAGATAGCGGCTCACGCTTCGTCCTTGGCCTTAGACTTCCTGGCCGCGAGGGTGCTCGGACGTTCCTCGAACTCGCGCAATTCAGTTGGCAAGGGCTTGAGCCACGGCGCTTTCCCCCAGAAGCCGCTCACGTCGATCTTGCGTCCTGCGGCCGCCTTTGCCCTAATGTGCAACTCGCCATCCTCTTGGGTGACCGTCCATTCGCGGTCCGGCGCGATGCCTAGCGCGGCGGGCATGCGGATGGCCACCGAATTGCCCGACTTGAAGCTCTTGGCGGTGTATTCCTTGCCCATCGCAATCTCCGTATATACATAATGTATATACATCGATCGACACTCAGGTCAATTCGAATGGCCTCATATTGGCTCCCACACCTCGGGCGGCAATCGATCGCGATCCGCCGCGAGTTCCTCGTGGAGCCACTCACGAAACCGCTCAATCTTGCGAACGCCGACGCGACCCTCGGGATGGACCAGGTACTGCGCGTTGATGGGCAAATAGAATGCCTCGAACGGCTGCACGAGCCGGCCACTGTCGAGGTCGGCGCGCCAGAACAGCGGCGACATCATCGCGATTCCCGATCCCGCGAGCATGGCGTTCGCCTCCTGTAGCTGGCTGTCGAGCACCACACCCTGTCTGGCGGGCGGCGCATCGATGCCCACCTGAGCAAACCAGCCGCGCCACAAAGAGTCGTTGGGCGATAATCGGTCGACGCGCAGTAGATCCGCAGGTTCGGCGATGTCATGCGCCTCGACAAAAGCCGGCGTGCAGATGGGCGTGAAGTGCTGACGAAACAGGAAGTCGCTGCGCAAGCCGTCCCAGCTTCCACGGCCTGAACGTATCGCCGCGTCGACGCCCCCGCGCCCGAAGTCGATAAGGTCGTTGGCGAGCGAGATGCGCACAGCCAAATCGGGGAAACGCACCTGAAACCGCCCAATGCGGGCACTCAGCCAGGTACCGCCGAACGAGACCGCCGCGTTCAAGTCGAGCACGTCCTCGTCCTCCTCGCGGAGCAAGGCGAACGCGTCCGCGATGCTCGCGAATCCGGCGCTGATGGCGGGCAGGAGACGACGGCCCGCGTCGGAAAGCTTCACCCGCCCTTTCTCGCGCACGAACAGGGGGCGGCCGACCCGATCTTCCAACTGACGGATCTGATAGCTTATCGCGGCTTGTGTCAGCCCAAGTTCGTCCGCGGCCCGCGAGAAATTCTCATGCCTCCCCGCCGACTCGAAGGCGCGAATCGCGGCAAGGGGCGGAAGACGGTCCATCTGCGGCTTATAAGCTCAACTTATACATTCTTGCATCCGTTTTGTTGGCGCGCGCGGCCCCCAGGGCGCACTTACGTGACTGGAAAGCAAAGGGGACTAAAGATGCAAGACGAACACTTCATGCGCGATTGGGCCGGATTGCACGACAGCCAGGTTGCGACTTCCCGCAATGGAGCGACAGCGCCAATCCGATCGTCAGCCGATCGGACGCACCGACAGCCCATAGACAATACTTATCTGGGTCGGCCGAAGTCTGGCGAGGTGTCGGAAATGTCTCCGATCGCTCGGGCCAGCCTGCGGGGTTTTGCCGCGAGCGTTTTGACCTTCGTCCTATGGGCGACCGTGATGGTCCTGGCGACCCCCACGCCGGGGCTTGCTTCGGCGTTTTCCGAAGCAGCGCCATGCCACGCACATCCGGTGCTCGCTTGAGAACCGGGGCCCCATCCGCGCTCTGAACGTTGGAACGGCTGCGGACGCGATCCCGCGCCGTTCCACCGACCGGAGTAGAGAGAGAGTCTTGGAAGACTGCATCATTATAGGCGCAGGGCCAGCCGGGCTGACCGCCGCCATCTACCTGGCGCGCTTCCACCTCTCGATCCGCCTGTTCGACAGCGGAACTAGCCGCGCTGCGCTGATCCCCTGCACGCACAACCACGCAGGTTTCCCGGAAGGAATCTCCGGCACCGAGCTGCTCGCGCGAATGCTCGACCAAGCTGAGCGCTATGGCGCCCACCGCGAGCTCGCGCGTGTCACGCGGATCGCGCGCGTCGAAGGCGAAGGTTTTGCAGTCACAACAGACAGCCATGAGTATCGGAGTCGCGCTGTCCTGCTGGCGACCGGCGTCATCAACATTCGCCCGAACGGCATGGATGACACAGTCCATACCGAGGCCCTTGCGGAAGGGCTCTTGCGCTATTGCCCGATCTGCGACGGCTATGAAGTAACCGACAAGCGGGTCGCCGTCATCGGAACCGGCGAGCATGGCGCGGCGGAAGCGTTGTTTCTGCGAGGCTATACCTCGAACCTCACCCTGATCGCCCCCGATGCCGAGCACGATCTCGATGCGCAATGCCTGGCCGAACTCGAAAAGGCCGAGATCGCCCGCGTTAACGGTCCGTGCGGCGATTACGCGATCGAGGGCGAGCAACTCGTCCTCGATACGGCCGAAGGACGACTAGGCTTCGACAGCGTTTACCCCGCGCTTGGCTCACGCGTCCGCTCCGATCTCGCGGCCGAGGCCGGCGCAATGTTGAGCAGCGACGATTGCATCGTCGTGGATTCCCACCAACGAACCAACATCCCGGGCCTTTTCGCGGCGGGGGACGTCGTCAAAGGCCTCGATCAGATCAGCCACGCTATGGGGGAAGGCGGTGTGGCGGCGACCGCAATCCGCAACTACCTGGCCGAGTTGGAACCGCTCAGGCGTTAGGCGTTCGCGAATGCCGCGGTCACGACGAGACGCTCATCACTCCATTCGGGCACCGCTTCCTCGCGCATGGGCACCATGAAGCGCTTGCCGTCCGCCCGCTCGATTTCGAGGACGTCCCCGGCGCCGTAGTCCTCGACCGCAATTACGGTGCCGAGCGGCTCGCCCGCATCCGAAACCACCCCGAGACCGATCAGATCAGCGTGGTAGTATTCGCCTTCCTCGAGGGGTGGCAGCTCGGAGCGGGGAACGGTCAACAAGGTACCGCGCAATGCCTCGCCGGCGTTGCGGTCGGTGACTTCGGCAAAGCAAGCGATGGCGCCCCCCTTGCCGTCGTCGCGGACTCTCTTGAGCGTCAAAGTCCCGTCGTTGAACCGGCGATGGGTGGAGAACGTCTCCAAACCCTCACCGAACAGCTTCAACCGAACTTCGCCCGTCACGCCATGTGCGCCCGTAATGGCCGCAAGCGTGACGGGCTTGTCCTCAACCAAGGCTTAGCCCTCGGCCTTTTCCTCGCCGGCTTCCGCCGCTGCGGCTACTTCCTCGGAACCTTCGACGGGCTCGTCGGCGCTGGCGCCGACCGAAGCGTCCTCGCCGGTCGTCGGGGTTTCGCTGCCCTCGGCAGGCTCGTCGCTGCTTTGCGCGGTCTCTTCCACGGCGGGAGTGTTGGCTTCTTCCTCGGCGGCCTTGGCGGCTTCCTCAGCTTCGGCAGCCTTAGCCGCGCGCTCCTCGGCGCGTTCCTTGGCCTTGTCGCCCGGTTCGGCCTTCTTCGGGTTGTTCTTCGGCGCGCGTTCCTTGATGCCGGCCACGTCGAGGAAGCGGGCGACACGATCGGTCGCCTGGGCGCCAACGCCGAGCCAGTAGCGCGCGCGATCTTCGTTCAGCTTGACGCGGTTCTCGTCATCCTTGGCGAGCAGCGGGTTGTAGGTCCCGATCTGCTCGAGATAACGGCCATCGCGCGGGCTGCGCGTGTCCGACACGACGATGCGATAGTACGGGCGCTTCTTGCTGCCGCCCCGCGAAAGCCTGATTGCTACTGCCATTTTGATTCACCTTTCCAAATCGGATTTCGTAAATTCAGTTCTTCTTGAGCAGGTTCTGGAGGTCGGGAGGCAACTGCGCCGTACCGCCCATCCCCGGGCCGCCGAGCCCCGGCATGCCTTCAGCACCCGGCGCGGTCAGGCCGCCCTTGCCGAACAGCGCGCCGAGGCCCTTGAGCCCGCCCATCTTCTTGAGCTGCTTCATCGCGCGGCCCATTTCCTGGTGCATCTTCAACAGTTTGTTGACGTCCTGCACCTGCGTTCCGGAGCCCGCCGCAACGCGCTTCTTGCGCTTGGCGTTCAGCAGTTCGGGCCTCGCACGTTCCTTCGGAGTCATCGATCCGATGATCGCGTCCATGTGCAGCAGCACGCGGTCGTCGACGCCGCTCGCCGCCATGGCCTGCTTGGCCTTCTTCATGCCGGGCATCATGCCTGCCAGCATTCCGAGGCCGCCCATCTTTTGCATCTGCTGCAGCTGGGTGCGCAGGTCGTTCATGTCGAACTGGCCCTTGAGCATCCGCTCGGCCAGCTTGTCGGCCTCTTCCTTCTCGATCGTCGCGGCCGCTTTCTCGACGATCGAGACGATGTCTCCCATGCCGAGAATGCGACCTGCGACGCGGCCGGGATGGAACGGCTCGATCGCGTCGAGTTTTTCGCCCGTGCCCGCGAACTTGATCGGCTTGCCCGTGACCGCTCGCATCGACAGCGCCGCGCCACCGCGCGCGTCGCCGTCCATGCGGGTCAAGATTACGCCGGTCAGCGGCACTTCGTCGGAGAAGCTCTGCGCGACGTTGACAGCGTCCTGGCCGGTGAGCGAGTCGACCACCAGCAACACTTCGGTCGGCGCGGCGACGCTCGCGACCGCCTTCATTTCGTCCATCAGTGCCTGATCGACGTGGAGACGGCCGGCGGTGTCGAGCAGCAGGACGTCCACCGCCTGAAGCTTCGCCGACTCGAGCGCGCGGCGCGCGATGTCGACCGGCTGCTGGCCAACAACGATGGGAAGTGTGGCGACCTGGACCTGCTCGCCCAGCACCTTGAGCTGTTCCTGCGCGGCCGGCCGATTGACGTCGAGCGACGCCATCATCGCCTTCTTGCCGTGCTTTTCCCTGATGAGCTTGCCGAGCTTGGCCGTGGTCGTGGTCTTGCCGGAGCCCTGCAGGCCGACCATCATGATGACGACGGGCGGCTTGGCCTCGAGCGTCAGCGGCGCGGCTTCTTCGCCGCCCAGCATCGATACGAGTTCGTCGTTGACGATCTTGACGACCTGCTGGCCTGGCGTGACCGAGCGCAGCACGCTCTGTCCGACCGCCTTCTCGGTCACAGCATCGATGAACTTGCGCGCGACCGGCAGAGCCACGTCGGCCTCGAGCAGCGCGATCCGCACTTCGCGCATCGCCTCGCGAACGTCGCCTTCGTTCAGCGCACCGCGACCGCGCAGGCGGTCGAATACGCCGGTCAGACGATCGGAAAGCGTGTCGAACATCGTGCTCGCGTACTCCAAAAGCCGAAAACGCCGGCGGACGAAACCTCGTCAGCCAGCGGGCGGATCAGATACTCGTACCATGCACTCGAGCATGGAATTTTTCGTTTCAATTCAACTGAATGGTGGAGCCTAGCGGGATCGAACCGCTGACCTCTACAATGCCATTGTAGCGCTCTCCCAGCTGAGCTAAGGCCCCGTATCCATTCGTATATAGGCACGCCCTGGGAGGCCTGCCACCCTTCGCCCGCGGGCTTGGGAGCCGCCCTTTATGAGCGGCGCCCCGATTCCGCAAGCCTGAAATCAATGATCTTCTTCGTCGTCGTCACCGGCGCCGGAGACACCGAGATCGTCGTCGCCGCCTAGGTCGATATCGTTGTCGGGCGAATCCTCGCCTTCATCGACATCCTCCAGCTCTTCATCCGCCAGGTCGGAATCCGCTTCCTCGGGCTCCTTGGTCTTCTGGACTTCCTCGAATGGGATCGGCTGCTTGGACTTGAGCACCGGCTCGGGTGTCCACTGGTTGCCGCATTCGATGCAGACGACGGGATCGTCCTTGCCGAGGTCGTAGAAGCGTTCACCGCACTTGGGGCAATTGCGCTTGTGGCCCCACTCTGGCTTGACCATGAAAATGTCCTCATCTGCCGCCGAACTGGCAGCTTGAAACTCGAAACTTGATGGTGGCGGGCCCCAACACAATCAAGGGCCGGAATCAAGAGCGGGGCGCGCCTTGCCACAGCCCCCTTGCGCTGTCAAAAGCCGCGCGCTCCCGCCGGTCCTCGCCTTGAAAGTCCCCCGATTGTCCGCTCACTCCGCCATTCCGCGTCCGCGCCGTTTCATGCCCGCCGGGCCGCTCAAGGGTCGCATCCGCGTGCCCGGCGACAAGTCGATCAGCCATCGCTCGCTGATGTTCGGCGCGCTGGCGGTCGGTGAAACCCGCGTGGCAGGCCTGCTCGAGGGGGAAGACGTCATGGCCACCGCGGCCGCCTTGCGGGCCATGGGCGCGACCATCGAGCGTGAGGCCGAAGGCAGGTGGTCCATCCAGGGCGTGGGCGTGGGTGGCCTGCTCCAGCCTCAAGCTCCGCTCGAGATGGGCAACTCCGGCACCTCGACACGTCTGTTGATGGGGCTGGTCGCCAGCCATCCGATTACCGCGGAGTTCACCGGCGACGACAGCCTGTCGAAGCGTCCCATGGGCCGCGTAACGGAACCGTTGTCGCTGATGGGCGCGGATTTCTCGGGCACCACCCTACCCCTCACCGAGCGCGGCCTCTGCCCCGCCGTTCCGATAACATACCGACTTCCCGTCGCGAGCGCCCAGGTGAAGAGCGCGATCCTTCTCGCCGGGCTCAACACGGCCGGGATCACCACGGTCGTCGAGCCCGTACCGACGCGCGACCATACCGAGCGCATGCTGAAAGGCTTCGGCGCCGATTTGTGGGTCGATGAAGAGGGCAGCGAACGCGCAATTCGGATTCGTGGCGAGGCGGAATTGCGCCCGCAGACGATTGAGGTGCCGGGCGATCCGTCTTCGGCCGCCTTCTTCGCAGTGGCCGCGCTGATCGTACCCGGAAGCGATCTCGTGATCGAGAACGTCGGCCTCAATCCAACCCGCGCCGGTCTTTACGAGGTCCTTCGCCAGATGGGAGGGAGCATCGAGGAACTCGACCGCCGGGATGTCGGCGGTGAACCCGTTGCGGACCTCCATGTTCGCCATTCGGCGCTGACGGGCATCGATGTCGATCCGGCGGTGGCGCCGAGCATGATCGACGAGTTCCCCATCCTCTTCGTCGCGGCCGCGCTGGCCCAGGGGCGTACAGTCACCAGCGGCCTGGAAGAGCTTCGGGTCAAGGAAAGCGACCGGATCGCCGTCATGGCCGAGGCTCTACGCCTGGCCGGCGCGCGGGTCGAGGAGCGCGAGGATGGACTCGTAATCGAGGGTTCTGGGGGCGAACCGCTTTCGGGCAGCGATACCCCGATAGAGACGCACCTCGACCATCGCATCGCGATGAGCATGGCAATCGCCGGCCATGTGAGCCGCACTGGCGTCGAAGTCGGTGATACCGCTCCGATTGCCACCAGCTTCCCTCAGTTCGAGAGTCTCCTCGACAGCGCTTCGGGCGTCTGATCAGACGGGGCTGGACAGCTTCATCAGCACGAGCCCCGACACTATCAGCACTGCAGCGGTGACACGCATCACGGTCACCGCCTCGCCGAGCACGACGATGCCGACGATGAACGCGCCGACCGCGCCTATCCCTGTCCACACCGTGTAGGCGGTCCCCAGCGGCAGCGACTTCATCGCCAAGGCAAGCAAACCGAAGCTCAGGAACATCGCTCCCATGGTGAGAACCGACGGGCCCAGTTTCGTGAAGCCGTCGGACAGCTTCATGTAGTAGGCCCAGACAATCTCCAGGATCCCGGCGACGACGAGTATCAACCAAGCCACAGCAGCCTCCGTTACGAGTGAGCTGCCGGGCCGTCCCGGTCTTGAAGGCAGCCGCGTCATTCGACCGCACGGGGGACGTGGCCACCCGTGGCCGGGCAGATAGATCGCGGAAAGCCGGTTCTCAATACCAGGCAACCCGACTAGAGCCCCTGCATGATCATAGCCGTCGACGGCCCTACTGCGTCTGGGAAGGGCACTATCGCCAAGGCCCTGGCCGCGCACTTCCGCCTACCCCACCTGGATACCGGTCTGCTGTACCGGGCCGTTGGATGGCAGGTGTTCCTCGATGGCGGCAATCCCGACGACGCCGGCGACGCGCTCGCGGCCACGACCTTTCCTGACGGCCTTCTCGCCGATCCGGAATTGCGCAGCGAGACGACGGGCGGGCTCGCCAGCCGCGTCTCGGTGCACGCATCGGTCCGGCGAGCCCTTTACGAGCGCCAGCGCAGCTTTGCGCTGCAGGCCGGTGGCGCCGTCCTCGACGGGCGCGACATCGGCACTGTGATCGCGCCCGAGGCCGACGCCAAGCTCTTCGTGACCGCCAGCGTCGAAGCGCGCGCCATGCGCCGTTGGCGGGAAATGCAGGAGCGGGGCGAGAACCACACGTTGGAGGAGATCGAGGCCGATTTGCGCCGCCGCGACGAGCGGGACCGTTCGCGAACCGAAGCCCCTCTGCGCCCCGCGGAGGACGCCGCTATCCTCGACACATCGGAGCTCGATCGCGAGGGCGCCATCACGGCTGCCGTCAGTCTGGTCGAGAAACGATTGCGCCGCCCGCGTTAGGCGGCTTCGGCCTCTATTCCCGTAGCTGCGCCCGGCTCGGAATTGAAGCTCACCCGGAAGACCAGAGTTTCTCCGATTCCCTTCAGGGTCATCGCTTCGGGCGTGCCGAAAATATTGCGATCCCGCGCGCGCAGCCAGGTGCTCTCGGAAACTGCCATGCCGTTGAAAGGGGCCGTCCCCTGCAGGCGCGCGGCGACGTTCACAGTGTCGCCCCAGTAATCGTAGGCCATCCGCGTGGCGCCGATGACCCCGCCGACCACCGGCCCGCTATGAATTCCCACCCGCAGCCCAATCGTGTCGACACCCGCCACCCGTTGAAGATCTGCCGTGCACGCAAGGACAGCCCGGGCAAATGCAATGGCGGAATCTGCGCTGTTACCACTTTCGAGGTTCCCCCCAGCTATCGCCAGGTAGGAATCGCCCACCGTCTTCACTTTCTCGACGCCATGCAGAGCGGTACATTCATCAGCGTGGTTGAAGAAGGTATTCAGCAATTCGACCAAATGCCCCGGAGAGATACGCTTGGTCAGCTCCGAGAAGCCCACCATGTCGATGAAAATCACACTGGCGTCGGCGTAGGAATCCGCCACGACTCGCCCGTCTCGGATGCGCGAGACCGCAGCGGGCGGCAGCATGTTGTGAACCAGATCCTCGTTCCGTCGCCGTTCCTGGTCGAGACGGTCGGCCAGTTGGAACGCCGAACGACTGGTACGCCCGACCGCCAGGTTGATGGCGAACATGATTGCGGCGCCGCTAACGTAGCTGAGAATCGCATAGGGTATCGCCGGACTGGACCAATCCGGCAAAGTCGTGCCGGCCCAGCCCAGCATGTCGGCCACCAGCCAGGCTAGAAACAAGTAGGGCCGCCCGGCGAGCGTCACAGCCGCGAATGCCATGAGTGCGAGCTGGTTGATTACGCCGAGCGCGTGCATCGTCTCATGCGTCTGGTTGAAATGATCGAACAGAACGAAGTTGATCCGGCCGATCAGCAACGTCAGCAACAGCAACGCCCCGAAGTCGATCATCGGATGCCGCAGGTATCCATCCCAGAAGCTGACACCGATGTAGCTTCCCGCCACGATGATCGTTCCGCCCAGCAGCAAGGCGAGCTGGGTATTGTGCGCGGGCGTGACCATGATCGGGTTGACGATCGAATAGGCGAGCGCTGCGACGATGAAGATCACGCAATAGAGGCGCACGAATGGCAGACGCAGAGTTCGCGCAGTCTCGTTGTACCGCGCTTCGGTTTCGTGGTTCGCGAACCGACTGAACACGCCTGGCTGTTTCCCCGGTTGCTGCACGACCCTTCCCCCCTGTGGCCCGCTTCCGGCGGTGGCCTTTATAGCGCATTGACTAACTGATGGTTTAGCCAGCCAACTGGTTTTGCGAAATGCGGGGTTCCCCCGGGGAGCACCCTAGGGCGGCGAGTCCGCTTTTGCTTGCTTTCCGGCTACTTTTCGCCTAGGCGCGCGCCCGTTCGATCGGGCGGCTGCCCGGGTCGAGAGCGCGTTTCACACACAGCCGGCGCCTTCGGCGGTTTCGTCCGCCCTCAGCCAGCTTTTTTCGCTCCCGCCCGGCCGTCACCCGAAAGGATGCTCGCGGCGGCATGCGGCCTCGCGGGCGGTTCGGCCATCAAGACCGGCGGATTCAACCGCTTGGCCGGAAAAAACGTGAATTAGGAATTCGAACTACATGGCAACTACCGCCAATCCCTCGCGCGACGATTTCGCGAAACTCCTCGATGAACAGCTCGGCGGCGCCGAAGGCGGCTTCGAAGGCCGCGTCGTCAAGGGGACCATCACCGCCATCGAAAACGGCATGGCCGTCATCGACGTTGGCCTGAAGAGCGAAGGCCGCGTGGCGCTGCGCGAATTCGGCCGCGGCGACGAGGGTAACGAGACGCTGAACGTAGGCGACGAGGTCGAAGTTTTCGTCGATCGCGTGGAGAACTCCGAAGGCGAAGCGATGCTGAGCCGCGACCGTGCTCGCCGCGAAGCCGCATGGGACAAGCTTGAGAGCGAGTTCGGCGAAGGCAAGCGCGTCGAAGGCCGTATCTTCGGCCGCGTCAAGGGTGGCTTCACCGTCGATCTCGACGGCGCCGTGGCGTTCCTGCCGGGCAGCCAGGTCGACATCCGCCCGGTTCGCGACGTGACCCCGCTGATGGAAATGCCGCAGCCGTTCCAGATCCTGAAGATGGACCGCCGCCGCGGCAACATCGTTGTGTCGCGCCGCGCCGTTCTCGAAGAGACCCGCGCCGAGCAGCGCAGCGAGCTGATCGACAAGCTGGCCGAGGGCCAGGTGATCGACGGCGTGGTCAAGAACATCACCGACTACGGCGCCTTCGTCGACCTCGGCGGGATCGACGGCCTCCTCCACGTCACCGACATGAGCTACAAGCGGGTCAATCACCCCAGCGAAGTGATCAACATCGGCGACACGGTGAAGGTGCAGATCGTCCGCATCAACTCCGACACGCAGCGCATCAGCCTCGGCATGAAGCAGCTCGAGAGCGATCCGTGGGAAGGCGTCGCCGCCAAGTACCCGGTCGGAGCGAAGGTTTCGGGCACCGTCACCAACATCACCGAATACGGCGCCTTCGTGGAGCTGGAGCCGGGCATCGAAGGCCTGGTGCACGTTTCCGAGAT
The DNA here is from genome assembly GCA_023433305.1 of Pseudomonadota bacterium. GTDB lineage: Bacteria > Pseudomonadota > Alphaproteobacteria > Sphingomonadales > Sphingomonadaceae > Croceibacterium_A. Next base: position 26,633 of record JAEZCZ010000122.1, read on the forward strand.
GAGCTGGACCAAGAAGAACGTTCACCCGGGCAAGATCGTCTCGACCAGCCAGGAAGTCGACGTGA
>JAEZCZ010000124.1 GCA_023433305.1 Pseudomonadota bacterium
CACCGCGGCCGCCTCCCGGCCCGCCCCGGCCTTGGGCCGCCGGCCCTGGCTCGAAGGCGCTGAACACGCTCGGGAAGCTGATCCAGGCGCCGGTGAACGAGAGCATCGCCAGCGGAATCAGGATCCAGAACCCGGTCATGTAGTGCAGGTTCGCGTTGAGCGTGTTGCGCCGCTTCCACTTGAGCCCCGACTTGAAACCCCCGCTCAGCGGCCACCACAGCCACAGCCCCGTCAGCGACGAGATCAGCATGAACACGCCGTCCCAGCCGACGATCGGCCGGCCCCAGCCGCCCGGAATCATCATGCTGCCGTGAAGCACGTGCAGGACGCGCACGAGCCCGTCGTTCGCGGAAGCCTGCTCGATCACCGAAGCATCGCGCGGGTCGAGCCAGAAGTTGGTGCGCTCGGGCCGGCCGGGCCCTTGCTGCGCCTTCTGCGCCACCGCGACGACCGGCTTGCCTTCGTCGTTGAAGCGGAGTGAGGTGAGCCGCTGATCGGGCGCCAGCGAAGCGGCGGCCATGGCCGCATAGGCCGAAGGCGGCAGCTCGGCTGCGCCGATCACCTGGTGGCGCTGCGGCTCGGTCTGGGCATCGAGCCAGTCGTGCCAGACCAGCGCCGACCCGGTCAGCGAGATCGGGATGATTAGAACGGCGAGAAGCAGCCCGATCCACTTGTGAACCTGCAGCCAAAGCGCCCTCAGCTGCTTCTTGGTCGATTTCGCCACACCCGATCCCCTGACTGAATTCGCCGGGTCTTGTTACCGCCGAATTTTTCCATTGCAAGCTAGTTGCGAATGATTATCAGGCGCGCTGCAAATGCGAGTGACTCGCAACTGTAGGGGAATATGAATGAGGGATCGGTTCAAGCCGCAGCTCGGAATCCGGGCTTACCGCAGGGCAACCGTCGCGCTGGCAGGGTCGACGCTGCTGCTCGGCGGGGCGGCTTACGCGCAGGACGCGGGCAACACGAACGTCGCAACGCCCGACGCCGAGCTCGGCCAAGGTGGAGACGATATGGCGGATGGCGGCAACCACATCGTCGTCACCAGCGAGCGCGAGCGCATCAACACCCTCAACAGCCGCCTCGGCGACGTCCAGGACGCGCCGCAATCGATCAGCATCATTTCGAAGAAGGTGATGGAGCAGCAAGCCGCCTCGAGCTTGCGCGACGTGCTGCGCAACGTGTCGGGCATCTCGATGGCCGCCGGCGAAGGCGGGGGCGGCCCTGGCGGCGACAACCTCACCTTGCGCGGCTTCGGCGCCCGTAACGACATTTTCGTCGACGGCATCCGCGATTTCGCCAGCTATACCCGCGACACCTTCAACACCGAGCAGGTCGAGGTGGTGAAAGGCCCCGCCTCGGCGCAAACCGGCCGCGGTTCGACGGGCGGCTACATCAACATGTTCTCCAAGCAGCCCGAGCTGATGAGCTTCATCAGCGGCACCGCCGGCGCGGGACTTCCCGAATACGGCCGCGCGACAATCGACGTGAACGTGGGCGAGGATCAGCTCGGCCTTGGCGGCGGCACCGCCTTGCGCCTCAACGCGATGTACACCAGCGCCGACACGCCGGGCCGCGATTTCGTCGACAGCGAGCGGCTCGGGTTCGCTCCCTCGGTCGCGGTTGGCCTCGGCACTTCGACCCGGGCGATCGTGTCCTACCTTTACCTCCGGCAGGACAACCAGCCCGACTACGGCATCCCGTTCGTTCCCGCGACCAACACCGCGCTGGCCGAATTCGCCGACCAGCCGGCCCCGGTCGATTACGACAACTACTACGGCCTCACCGAGCGCGATTACGAGAAGACGCGCACGCACATGGTGACTTTCGCGCTCGAGCACGACCTCACCGAGGGGATCCGTGTCTCGAACACCACCCGCTACGGTTACGCCACCCGCGATTCGCTCTACTCCGCGCCGCGGTTCGCGGGCGCCACCACGCTCGTGAACGCCCAGCCGCAATCGCGCGACACGGTCGACGACGTCTGGTTCAACCAGAGCAACCTGTTCGCCGAATTCGAGACCGGCCCGCTTCGCCACGACCTGATCGCCGGCTTCGAGATTTCCGACGAGGACAGCCGCAACCAGCTTCGCACCGTGACCGCCGCGACACCCACCGACCTGTTCAATCCCGATCCGCGCCGCCCCTGGACCGGCACGATCACCGATACGCCCGGCGCGATCGTCCGCGCGACCGCCGACACGCTCGCCGCCTACCTGTTCGACACTATCCACCTCAGCGAGCAGTTGCTGTTCACCGGCGGGCTGCGCTGGGAGCGTTACGAAAGCACGTTCTCGCCGGCCGGCGCGGCCGCGCCGTTCGAGCGCGTCGACAAGAACGTCACCTGGCGCGCGGGCCTGACCTACAAGCCGGTCCCGCAGCTCAGCCTCTACGCCGGAGCGGGCACCTCGGTGAACCCGTCGATCGAGAATATGACCCAGACCAACGTCAGCGCCGACCTCGCCGCGCTCGACCCGGAAAAGAGCCGCACCTACGAAGTTGGCGCCAAGTGGCAAGGCTTCGGCGGGCGCCTCCTGCTCAACGCCGCGGTGTTCCGCACCGACAAGGTCAACGCCCGCACCGACGGGCTGGTCGGTGAACCAGCGATCGTCCTCGCCGGCAAGCAGCGCGTCGACGGCGTCGAGCTCGGAATCACCGGCAAGCTCGCGCCCCACTGGTCGATGATCGCGAGCTACAGCTACATCGACAGCGAGATCCGCAAGACCAACGATCCGGCCGAGCTCGGCAACCGGCTGCGCAACGTCCCCGATCACAGCGGCACCTTGTGGACCGTCTACGAGCTTCCGCTCGGCATCGAGATCGGCGGCGGCGTGCGCTACGTCGGCACGCGCTATACCAACGAGGCCAACACGCGCCGGATCGACGACTACGTGACCGTTGACGCAACACTGGCCTACGAGTTCTCGCCGAACGCTACGCTGCGTTTCAACGTGTTCAACCTGTTTAATAAGCGCTTCATTGACCAGGTCGGGGGCGGTCATTTCGTGCCCGGGCCAGGCCGCAGCGCGATAGCTACGCTGGCCTTCTCGCTCTAGAAACGGTCCATGCTTCTCGCCCTCCCCCAGCTTCTGTCCGGCGAAAAAGTGTCCGAAGTCAGGCACTTGATCGACGGCGGGCGCTGGGAGGACGGCAGGGGCACCGCAGGCCGGCAATCGGCGCTGGCCAAGAACAACCGCCAGCTCGCCGCCGACTGCGAACGCGGTGAAAAGGCCCGCCAGATCATCCTCGAAGCCCTTGAAAAGGATGGCCTTTTCATGTCGGCCGCGCTGCCGAGGGCGATATTTCCCCCGCTCTTCAACCGCTACGACGCCGCCGCCGGTCACGCCTTCGGCAACCACGTCGACAACGCCATCCGCTTCCTCCCCGGCGGCGCCGGCGCAATCCGCACGGATCTCTCGGCCACGCTTTTCCTAAGCGAACCAACGGATTACGACGGCGGCGAACTGGTGATCGAGGACAGCTACGGCGCGCACGAGGTCAAGCTCGCCGCCGGCGACATGGTCCTCTACCCCAGCACGTCGCTCCACCGCGTCGAACCCGTCACCCGCGGCAGCCGCATGGCCTCGTTCTTCTGGATAGAATCGCGCATCCGCGACGACGCGCAACGCACGATCCTCCTCGACATGGACGCCGCGATCCGCAGCCTCGCCGCCTCGCTCGGCGACGCCCGCGAGGAAGTCGTCACCCTGACGGGCTGCTATCACAACCTCCTGCGCCAATGGGCCACAGGCTGACTGTTGCAGCGCGCGCAGAACCCCGATAAGGGCCGCCGCCAGTGCCGCTTTAGCTCAGTTGGTAGAGCACATCATTCGTAATGATGGGGTCACAGGTTCGAGTCCTGTAAGCGGCACCATTTCCGGGGGGAAACGGCCAATTCCAGGCCACGCCATAGAGGACAGCTAAGAACAGCCACAAAGGCGATCGCGGACCGGCGTGTCGCTGCGGCTAGGCTGCCAACTGTCGCACCCACGCCGTTTTGTGCCGTGTCGCCGTTTAGTCGGCGCAGGCGAACACGGCTTCAGCGCCCTGCGCGCCGCTGACTGGTTTCGCCACCTGTGGGTATGGGCATAGCGGTCGCCTTCGTCCCGGCCACGGCGACATGGGGCCCGCCTTCGCGGAGATACTGTCGGGAGCACGATCATGCTCCACCCAATCCACGAGCGCTGCAAACGCATCGAAGCTGTCGGTCGCGGGTCCCCCCTGGCAATGCCCCATTCCGGGAACGGGGAAGACCCGGGTGAAACCGGCCGCTTGCCCGCCGTAGCGTTGGTTGACCTCATCCCACCAGGCAATGGTGTCGCTGACCGAGAACACCGGGTCGGACACACCGTGGGGCACGATCAGCTTTCCTCCGCGAGCGCGAAACCGGTCGAGATCGCTCGATCGCGCCGCATGGTCGTCCCAGGCGGACCGGCCGAAGGGCGGGACGATCGCGTCTATGGCGGCGGCATCGCGGTCGAAATCGTAGTTCAGCAAATAGGCGAACGAGGCGGCGGAGCCGGCTTCGAGTAACTGGGGAGGCGAGCTGAACACCGAGGCAAGCGCAGGGGCGCCCATGGCCACGTTGATGGCGGTCATGGCCCCATCGGAAGAGCCGAGCATCCATACCCGCCAGCCCATGTCGCCCCAACCCGCGTCCCATGGGAAACCGGAATAGAGTTGCTTGCCGGTGCTGCTCCGGGCGCCCTTATGGATCGCGATCAGAGCGTCGATTTGCGCACCGGACAGACATCCCTCGGCCTTCGCGCCGGCGCATTGGCGCGCCGCGAGCTCGGGCCGGACTCGGGCCGTGGTGCACTGCCGATAGGCCCCGACCATCCCATCGGCGAGACCATCGTCGCTGTCACAGGCGGCAAGCACGGCCTGGCTCACCAGCCCGAGATCGCCCGGGGTAAAGCTCGAGCCGAACGAGGCCAGCGTGACCTCGTCGCCGCGCGCGGACACCACGGAGGCGAACGCCTGTGTGTTCCATGCCTCACCTATCGCGGCGCGGGGCAGCGAAAAGCCCGGCGCCGCGGCGACGATCCCGTCGAACAGCTCCGGATATTGTTGCGCCAGAGCCATGCCTTCCTGTCCGCCCTTCGAGCAGCCGAAGAAGTAACTACGGCGAGGATCGGACCCGTAATAGGCCCGCAGCGCGGCACGGGCCGCCAGGACCGTCTTTTCCAGTGAATCCCCACCGTAGTCCGCGCGGGCCTGCGGGTCGAAACCGAAGGCGGTCGCCCCGTTGCGGTGGGGAACCGTATTGCGCGCATTGTCGTGCCCGGAGTCCTGCGAAAGCACCGCGTATCCTTGTGCCAGCGCCGGCTCCAGAGCGCCGGCAAGGCGCCCCACGGCATCACCGAGCTCGCCGTTGGTCCCTCCGCCTCCTTGCATCAGGAAACGGCCGTTCCAGTTGTCGGGAAGCCTCAGGTGGAAGCGGATCGCGTAGTCCTGCCCATCGACTCCGGCGCGCTCCTGCATGATGCCGGTGATGGCGCAATGGGCGGGCAGCTCGGCCCGCGGCCCACCCATTCCAGGCGGTCCCACGCGCGCCGGCTCGAGCCCCGCCTCGCGGTAGACCGTCTCGGTGAGCCGTGTGCTCGGATCGGGCCAGGCAACCGAGAGCCCTTTTTCGAGCGCGCGGCAGCGCTCCGCCGAGCCGGCGGCGAGGCCCCTCTCTGGAGTGGGATGGGCCGCACATGAGGACAAGAGGGCCGCCGCTGCCGCCACGCCCGCCGAGCGCCGCTTGCTCATGCCTCAGAACCTCACCGATGCCCTGACGCCATATTCTCGCGGCGCGCCGTAGAACTCGTTATTCCCGGACTGCCCGCTGACATATTTTTTGTTGGCCAGATTGGTCCCGTAAGCCTCGATCGTCCAATCCTCGAAACCGATCGAGAGTTGCGCGGAAAGCAGCCCCCGTCCGGCCAGGTAATCGAGCGCCGGATTGTAGAGCAGGTTGGTCCACCGCGAACCGACGTAGGCATAGTTGATCCGCGGCGTCAGCGAGACGTCGTCGTTCAACCAGGCTTCGTATTGCACGCCGAAATTATACGACCACTTGGGCGAGAACAGGTTTGGCCCGCCGCCGGCGAGCGACAGGAATGGACCGTAATCGAAGCACACCGGTGGATTCGACGGAGATCCGGCCGGGCATTGCGGCCCCAGTTGCCCGATCTGCGGCAGAGCGCGCTGGTTGACCACGGTCACCGCATCCAGCTTCGAGTCCACGTACGCTATGCCGCCGTCGAACCCGAAGCCGCCGATGTTCGCCTGGGCCTGGAATTCAAAGCCCTTGATCGTCGCGTTCGAGATGTTGACCACGCCGGCCTGCCCCGTCTGCGCTTCGAGTGCGTCGAACTGGAAGTCGCTGTAGTCCATGTAGAACGCGCCGAACTGGGTGCGCAGGTGGTTGTTGATGAACGCGCCCTTCCAGCCGATCTCGTAGTCCCACACAGTCTCCGGGCCGAATTCCGAAGTCGCGTTGTTCGCGCCGCCCGGCTTGTAGCCGCGCGCGGCGAAAACGTAGAGCGTGTGATCGGGATTGAGCGTCCAGTTCAACGCGACCTTCCCGGTCATCCGGCCGTCTTCGTGGCTGCCGGCGAGATCGGCGACGACCAGCCCGTCGGGCCCGAACACCGGCCCTTCCGACCCGATGGTGACGCTTCCGGAGCTGTCCACCTTGTAGTGCGAATAGCGCACGCCGAGCTGCACTTCGAGATCGGGGATGACCTTGTAGCCAGCCTGCGCGAACGCGCCGAGCGTTTGCTTGTCCTGGAAGTTCAGGATATCGACCGGATCGCCGACGATGTCGCCGCTGCGATTCTCGATGATGACGTCGATCTTGTTCTTCTGGAAATAGCCACCCACGATCCAATTGAACGCACCGTCGGTCGGCGAGATGACGTTGAATTCCTGCGTCCATTGCCTCTCGCGGACGAACTGATCCATGACCTGCGTGAAGCTCGCCGCGGGATCGGTGGCCGAGGCCATCATCGCACCGTCGCTGTCGTAGAGGTTGTTGATCCGCTTGTTGAGATACCCGCTGACGGACCTCAGCACGATCCCGCCTTGGAGTTCGTAACGAAGCTCCAGACTGGAAAGGAACGCGCGCTCGTCGTTGAGTGTCGGCGCGTTGTATGTCAGCTCGCGCATGTCCGCGCGACGGTTGTTCGCGAATGTCGTGCCGGCGATCGGCCGGTAGGCGTAGCCGCCGCTTTCCTTGTCGATCCACTCGACTTTGGCGAGAGCGCGGAAGCTGTCCGGCTCCCAAAGCAGGCCGATGCGTCCGGCTTGCTCGTCCAGGCGATCGGGTTTGTTGGCGAAGGGGCCGATGTCGGTGTAATAGCTGTCACGCCAACGGGTGCTGCCGGCCACGCGCACCGCCAGCGTGTCGCCGATCGGAAGGTTGACCGCGCCCTGCAGGCCGTGCGCGTCGTAGTTGCCGTAATGCGCTTCGGCGTAGCCCTTGACCCTATCCGTGCTCGGGCTTTGCGTGTTGACGAAGATCGCGCCGCCGGTGGAGTTGGATCCCACGAGCGTGCCCTGCGGTCCGCGCAGCACCTCGATCGATCCGATGTCGTAGAAGCTCGACGCTGTCAGGATCGGGGGCTGAAAGACACCGTCGATATACTGAGCGACTCCGTTCGCCACCGCAGGCGAACCGCTGGCGATGCCGATGCCGCGCAAGTTGACCGACTGCGTGAGGCCCTGGTCGGTGATCGAGACCGAAGGAGCCGCGAATTGCAGGTCGGCGAGCCTCTGCACGGCCTTGTCGTTGAGTTGGTCTCCCGAAATCGCAGTCGCCGCGATCGGCACGTCCTGCAGGTTCTCCTCGCGCCTTTGGGCGGTCACGATGATCGCCGGCGGCGCCGAATCCTCGGCGCGGACTTCGTTCGAGGCTTCCTGCGCGAAGGCCGGCATGGACAATCCCGAGCACAACGCCGTGGCCGCCACCGAAAGACGGAAAAAGCCCTTCATCCTCATAACATCCTCCGCTGGTTTATCTGGCGACGGTCCGCTTCTCTATTTGTGCGTTGATAAGCTGCATTTCAATCGATTGCAATCCAACGGACCGACCGGCATTTCGCCTGAGTATAAGATGTTCAAAACACTGGTTGGCGCATCCTTTGCAATCGCTTTCAGTTGAAAGCCGGGACGGGGCGCTTTGCCGACGATCCAAAGGCATCATTGCCCCAGCCAGCGGTTGCTCCGACGATGGCCGAGCCGATCGGACCCGAGGTCCGCTTGCCGCGCTTAAGCGCGCTTGCCGGTGCTGGTGCGGGCCCCCGTTGATCCTGCGGCGAGGCAAGCCGCCGTTTCGACGGATCATCCACGTCAAAACCGTTCTCGACGAGTTGGGGCGGCTACCTTATGGACCTCAGCGCGGGCAGCCTCGTGCCATTCTTCGTGGCCATGGCGCTCCTGATCAGCACCGCCCTCCCGATGGCGACAGGGACGTCGCGCCCTTCCGCGGAACCTCGAACAGTCAGCTCCTTGTCTGGTCAGCCTCGAACGCGCGGCGAAGCGCGTGGAGCTTCGAACGGGTGAATGCTTGCGCGAGAGACGTGGTCGGCGCCATTCGATCGAAACCGTGGAATCCGCCTGGAATGACGAGCAGCTCGGTTGGCACGTCGGCCAAGGTAAGCCGGCGCGCGTATTCGATGTCCTCGCTCACGAACAAGTCGACTCCGCCTACCCCTATCCAGGCCGGTGCGAGGCCGGCCAGGTTTTGGTGACGGGCCGGCACCCCCTCGGCGGGCACGCTCGCGCCGCCGGTCTCGACGCCGAGAAAGCTGCTCCACCCGAGCCGGTTTTCCGCCGCGGACCATCCCACGGTGGCGATATGCCGCGGCGCCGGCACGGTGCTTCCCGTCCTGTCGTCGAGCATCGGATAGACCAGCGACTGAAAGACGAGCGGAATCTCGCCGCGGTCGCGCGCTTTGATCGCGAGGAGCGCGGCATGGCCGCCTCCGGCACTCTCCCCCATAACCGCAATCCGCGCCGGGTCCACCCCCAGCGCCGCCGCGTTGGTATGAAGCCATTTCAGGCCAGCGTAGTTGTCTTCGATCGATTCGAGGTACCGCGCGGCGGGCGCGAGCCGGTATTCGACGCTGACGATCACGCAGCCGAGCCCCTGCGCCGTCTCCTGCAGATAGCGCAATTCGCCGCGCGCGCTGCCGAGAATGAAGCCGCCGCCATGCGTGTGGAGGATGGCCGGCCGGCGCTGCCCGGGATCCGCGTTGACAACGAAGACCTTGACCGCCGGCAGCGCGCCGTCGGCCGGCAGGTTCCGCTCGACCACCGGAATGCCCGGAATGAGCTCGGCCGGTGGCGGGCCGCCATCAGCCGGCATGGTGCGGAGCATCTCCTCGGTGATCGGCGGAAACCCGTTCTCGATCATCTCCCTCGCCGCGGGCCGCAATTCGGGCGCGATCGGCGCCAGGCGCTGCTCGATCGACAGGGCCGATGCCCCAATCCGCGCGGGCGGCTCCGCAGCCAGTGCGAGGCCGGCGCGGGTGGCGAAACCAGCCACTCCGGCCGCGCCGATGAAGCGGGCGAAGTTTCGTCGTGTCAGTTCCATGCGAGGTCTCCGGTGCGGCGCGCGATCACGCTGCGTGACTGTCAATCCAGGTGGCGAACAAGTCGAGCCAGGCACCGGTGGGTTCCCCGCGAACACCGGCGCCGAACCCGTGACCGCCGCGGTCGAACAGATGCGCTGCCACCGGGCGCCGCCGCCCCCGCATCGCGCCCAACATCAGCAGGCTGTTCTCGAGTGGAACGGCCGGGTCGTCGATCGCGTGAACCAGGAAGAGGGGAGGTGTTTCGCTGCTGACGTGCAGGTCGGGCGAGCGGCGCACGATGCTGCCCATGTCGGGGTCCGGGCCAAGTAGCCGAAGTGTCGATTCGGCGTGGCCAATGCCTTCGACCTGGCTGATCACCGGGTAGACCAGTCCGCTGGCGCGAGGCCGGGCGGACAGCCGGTCGATGGAGTCTCGCGCGGCATAG
>JAEZCZ010000020.1 GCA_023433305.1 Pseudomonadota bacterium
CCCGGGCCTTCGGGATTGACGTAGATCAGGCCCATCTGGATCGCCGCCAGCGGGCCTTCGAGCTCGTGCATTCCGTGCTCGGGCGCGATGCGGGTCTGCACGCCTTCGTTGACCCATTTGTCTTCCGAGCCCCAGTAGATGTCGCGCTCGGGCTCGAACACGTCGGCGCGGCCGCCGCCGAAGCCGAACGTGGGCCCGCCCATGTCCTCGATTGCGACGTTGCCGGCGAGGATGAACAGGTCGGCCCAGGAAAGATTTCTGCCGTACTTCTGCTTGATCGGCCACAGCAGGCGGCGGGCCTTGTCGAGATTGCCGTTGTCGGGCCACGAATCGAGCGGGGCGAAGCGCTGCTGCCCGCTGTTGGCCCCGCCGCGGCCGTCGGCCGTGCGATAAGTACCGGCCGCGTGCCACGCCATGCGGATGAAGAACGGGCCGTAGTGGCCATAGTCCGCCGGCCACCACGGCTGGCTGTCGGTCATCAGCGCCTTGAGGTCTTCCTTTACCGCCCAGTAGTCGAGTTGCTTGAACGCCTCGGCGTAGTCGAAGTCCTCGCCGTGCGGGTTGGTCGGGCCGTTGGGGTTGAGGATCTCGGTCGCCAGCATTTCCGGCCACCAGTCCTTGTTGGTCCGCCCGAGCAGCGCGCGCACGCCGCCGTCTCCGTGGGGCACCGGGCACCCGCCTTCGATCGATCCAGTTTTCGCGTCCATATGCCTCTCTCCTGTTGTCCGGACGCCACTTGTCGCGGCGACTCGCTCGCACTCTGGGGTGACGGTCCGGAAACTAACAGGAGTCGCGCGCGGATCGAAGCGAGATAGTCCGATAAGGTTGAGCGAATAAATCAATCAAACGGAATCGAGCGACTCAGTCGATTAATCGGCCCCCTGTCAAGCCGCTTCGGCGACCTCTCCGACCGGTTCGTGGCGAATGAGGTAGTCGAACGCCGACAGCGCGGCTTTCGAGCCTTCGCCCATCGCGATCACGATCTGCTTGTACGGCACGGTCGTGCAATCGCCTGCTGCGAACACGCCCGGCAGATTGGTCGCGGCCTTGTGGTCGATCTCGATCTCGCCGTGCTTCGACAGCGCGAGTCCGGAGTCCTTGAGCCACTCGGTGTTCGGGACGAGCCCGATCTGCACAAAGATGCCCTCGAGCTCGACCGTGTGCTCCTGGCTGGAGACCCGGTTCTTGTAGACCAGCCCGCTGACCCGCTCGCCGTCGCCGAGGATCTCGGTGGTCTGCGCGGACATGCGGATGTCGACGTTGGGCAGGCTGCGCAGCTTGTCCTGCAGCACCTGGTCGGCGCGCAGCTGGCTGTCGAACTCGATCAGCGTCACGTGGCCGACGATGTTGGCGAGGTCGATCGCCGCCTCGACGCCCGAGTTGCCGCCGCCGATCACCGCCACGCGCTTGCCCTTGAACAGCGGCCCGTCGCAGTGCGGGCAATAGGCCACGCCGCGGTTGCGATACTCGAACTCCCCGGGCACGCCGAGGTTGCGCCAGCGCGCGCCGGTGGCGAGCACGATGGCCCGCGCCGAGAGGGTCGCGCCATTCTTGAGCACGACTTCGTGCTGCCCGCCCGGGCGCGTCGCCGGGATCAGCTGCGCCGCTTCGGCCAGGTTCATCACGTCGATGTCGTTGGCGCGCACGTGCTCCTCGAGCTGGCGCGCCAGCTTGGGACCTTCGGTGTAGGGGATCGAGATAAAGTTCTCGATGCCCATCGTGTCGAGCACCTGGCCGCCGAAACGCTCGGCCGCGATGCCCGTGCTGAACCCCTTGCGCGCGGTATAGATGCCCGCGGCTGCGCCGGCCGGTCCGCCGCCGACGATCAGCACGTCGAACGGCTCCTTGTCGGCCAGCTTCGCCGCCGCGCGCGCCACCGCATTGGTGTCGAGCTTGGCGAGGATCTCTTCGACGCCCATCTTGCCACTGGCGAACATCTCGCCGTTGAGGAAGGTCGCGGGCACGGCCATCACGCCGCGGCTGTCGACTTCGTCCTGGAACGACCCCCCTTCGATCAGCGTGGCGGTGATGCGGGTGTTGTTGAGCGCCATCAGCGTCAGCGCCTGCACCACGTCGGGGCAGTTGTGGCATGACAGCGAGAAATACATCTCGAAGTTGAAATCGCCCTCGAGGCCGCGGATCTGCTCGAGCACCTCGTCCGAAACCTTGGGCGGATGCCCGCCGGCCCACAGCAGCGCCAGCACCAGGCTGGTGAACTCGTGGCCCATCGGCAGGCCCGCGAAGCGCACCCACTTCTCGGCGTCGGAAGCGCGCCGGATCACGAAGCTCGGCTTGCGCTCGTCGGTGCCGTCGAACCGCGCCTCGACCTTGTCGGACAGCTCGGCGATCTCGGTCAGCAGGTCGCGCGTGTCGGCCGAACGCTTGTCGTCTCCGAGCGAGGCGACGAGCTCGATCGGCTCGCGCAAGTTGGCGAGATACTGACGCAGCTGTTCCTTCATCCCGGAATCGAGCATCGGAAATGTCCTTGGTTCTGAAAGTGTGACGACCCGGGGCGCTAAAAGGGGGGAGGGCAACCCCGGGCCGTCTGCGACCCGCTCTTTCAAGCGGACGCTATCTGTTTAGATCTTGCCGACGAGGTCCAGCGAAGGCGCGAGGGTCTCTTCGCCTTCTTCCCACGCCGCCGGGCACACTTCGCCCGGATGCGCGCGGACGTACTGCGCGGCGCGGATCTTGCGAACGAGCTCGTTGGCATTGCGGCCCACGCCCTCGCTGGTGATTTCCATCAGCTGGATCACGCCGTCGGGATCGACCACGAAGGTCGCGCGATCGGCCAGGCCCATTTCCTCGCGCAGCACGCCGAAGTTCTTCGACAGCGTGTGCAGCTGGTCGCCGAGGAAGGCGTACTTCAGCTTGCCGATCTTGTCGCTGGTGTCGTGCCAGGCCTTGTGGCTGAAATGCGTGTCGGTCGACACGGCATAGACGTCCACGCCCAGCTTCTGCAGCATGTCGTAATGCTCGCCGAGGTCCTCGAGCTCGGTCGGGCAGACGAAAGTGAAGTCGGCCGGATAGAAGAAGAACACCGCCCACTTGCCGGCAAGGTCCTGCTCGGTGACGTCGAAGAAGTCCTTGCCCGCCTGGAACGCGGTCGCCTTGAACGGCTTGATGGTGCTGCCGATGATACCCATGAAAAGATTTGCCTCCGGTTTTGAGCTCTCGTGAGAGCGTTGAATCCGGCGCTCAGATAGGCATTGATGCAGCGCAAAAAAGCGATTTGTTGCGATTGCTCACATCGAAATTTTCGATAAGTCGCGCGATATTTTCGCAAAGCGCGCTCTCGTTGCGTCGTTCTCGCCTGACGTGATAACCCCGTCATGGTGTCAGCCAAGGGTGGGAGAGGGGGGCTAAGCGATGACCACGATGGCCCCGACAGCCGCGCCGGCAGCGGCTCGCGGATTCAGCCCCTCCTTCGCCTTCTGGATAACGCTGGCGATGGCCTTCTTCGTCTTCGCCGGCTTCGGGCTGCACTCCTTCCTGCCGGCCCTGCGCGGCCAGTTTCCGCCAGCGCCGCCCGTCGTCCACTTGCACGGGATGGTGTTCGTCGCCTGGATGCTCCTGCTGCTGGTGCAGTCGGCGTTGGTCAGCGCCGGCAACGTCAGGCTGCACCGCGCGCTCGGCACTTGGGGCATCGCGCAGGGCACCGCGACCATCCTGATCGGCCTTATGATGCAGCTGGTCGCCTCGGGCCGCGGCCATGCCGCCGGGCGGGCCGCGGGCACGGACGGGCTCTACCTCGGCCTGCTCGCCTTCCTCGGCTTCGCCGTGATGTTCGGAATGGCGATCGCCAACCGCACGCGGCCGGACATCCACCGGCCGATGATCCTCTTCGCCATGCTCCCGGTCATCCCGCCCGGCGTGAACCGCTTCTGGGCCAACGCGCTCGGACTCGAGGACCCGGTGCCGACGTTCTGGCTCTACCTGACGCTATGGTCGATGGCGGCCGCGATCCTCGCCCACCAGTGGCGGCGGACCGGACGGATCGACCGCTACTCGGCTTTCGGGGCCGGGTGGATTTTCGTGCAGGGCGTGGTGCACGAGGCGGTGGTGGGCTCGGCCTGGTTCGAGCGGGTTGCGGTGACGGTGCTGAGCCTCGCAACGTACCGGTAATTCTGCCGTCACCCCGGGCTTGACCCGGGGTCCCGCTTACTTTGAACTTCAAGCATGGATCGGGAGCGAAAAGGCGGCTGGGTCTATATCATGGCCGACCGTTATCGCGGCGCTGTGTACGTGGGCGTCACCTCCGATCTTGCCGCCCGCATCCATCAGCATCGTACCGGCACCGGCTCGGGCTTCTGCGAGCGCTATGGGCTGCGTCGCCTCGTCTGGGCTCAAAGAGGCGATGACATCGAGGACTTGACGTGACCCCCTGATTTCCCCCAGCTGGGATTAGAGCCGGGCGGTTGTTTTGCGCATGAGCGCGGTTGAAGCAATGGGCTGCGTAGCGGAGCCCGTAGGGCGGAGCGAAGCAGGCCATTGCTTATCCAGTTCGGCGGCGAACGCCGCCGGTGTTGCATAGCCAAGGGATGAGTGCGGTCTCTCGCGGTTGTAGTCCTGCACCCAGGCAGAGATTTCGACCCGGGCATGAGCGAGGCTCAGGAACAGCGTCTCGTTGAGCAGCTCGTCACGCATGCGGCCGTTGAAGCTCTCGACGTAACCGTTCTGCATTGGTCTTCCCGGTGCGATGTAATGCCACTCCACGCCGATCTCCCCGCACCATGCCAGCACGGCATTGCTGGTCAGCTCGGTGCCATTGTCGCTGACGATCATGCCCGGCTTGCCACGCTCGGCGATCAGCTCCGTCAACTCGCGCACGACACGGCGCCCCGAGATCGAGGTATCCGGCACCGCCGCCAAGCACTCCCTGGTCACGTCATCGACCACGTTGAGCACGCGGAAGCGCCGGCCCGAGGCCATCTGATCGTGCACAAAGTCCAGGCTCCAGCGCTGGTTCGGCAAGGCCAGCACCGGAGCAGGCGCTCTGGTCCCCACGGCTCGCCGACGACTGCGTCGCCGCCTGACCGCCAGCCCTTCCTCCTGATAAAGACGTTGGGTCTTCTTGCGGTTGATCATCACGCCCTCCCGGCGCAGCAGGATGTGCAGACGGCGATAGCCGAACCGGCGGCGCTGGTTGGCCAGCTCGCGCAACTTCTCGCGAAGCTGAGCATCATCGTCCCGCGCGGAACGATAACGCACGCTCTTGCGATCGGCATCGATGACACGGCACGCCCGCCGCTCGCTCATCCCATGGCAAGCCTGGAGATGGGCCACAGCTTCCCGCTTCGCGGCGGGCGTCAGAACTTTTTTGCCAGAAGATCCTTCAGCGCAGCCTGATCGAGCATGGCATCGGCCAGCAGCCGCTTGAGCTTGGCGTTCTCGCTCTCGAGCTCCTTCAGCCGCCGAGCCTCGGATACCTCCAGCCCGCCATACTTCGACTTCCAGTTGTAGATCGTCGCTTCCGACACACCGTGCCGCCGGGCCAGGTCGGCGGTCTTCGCGCCCGCCTCGGCCTCCTTCAGCACACCGATGATCTGCTCTTCTGAAAACCTCTTACGCTTCATCTCGTCCGTCCTCCGTCAGGGCCGGACTCTAATCGAGCGTGGAGGAAAATCAGGGGGTCACGTCA
>JAEZCZ010000047.1 GCA_023433305.1 Pseudomonadota bacterium
CGTCGGTAGACCTTGGCGCGGTCGCTTTCCCAGGAATCGAACACGGCGGCGACGGCGCCATGGAGCTGTTCCCACGGATCGTCGGGAAAATCGCGGCCGGATTCCTCGCGAACGATCGCCTTGTAGCGCTGGGCAAGCGCCTTGAGATCTTCGACCGTCAGCTCGGTATCGAGCGTGACGCCGCGGTCCTCCTTGGCGATCTCGAGCGCCTCCTCGAACAGGCCGTGATCGACGCCCATCACGACGTCGGCGTACATCTGGATGAAGCGGCGGTAGCTGTCCCAGGCGAAGCGCGGATCGCCGCTGCTCGCCGCGAGGCTTTCGACCGCGGGCTCGTCGAGCCCGAGATTGAGCACGGTGTCCATCATGCCCGGCATCGAGACGCGCGCGCCCGAGCGGACCGAGACGAGCAGCGGGACACCGGCGCTCGGCTCCTGGCCACCTTGACCGAAGCGGCAGCCGGTGGCCTGCTCGATGTGGGCGATACCGGCCTTGATCTCGGCCTTCAGTTCGGGCCTGAGCGCGCGGCCGCCGGCGTTGTAGGCGAGGCACTCCTCGGTGGTGATGGTAAAGCCGGGAGGCACCGGCAGGCCGATTCCGGCCATCTCCGCCAGGTTGGCGCCCTTGCCGCCGGTGACGGTCTTGTCCTTCGCTCGTGGGTCTTCGTGGCTCACGCCGCCGCCGAAGGTGTAGACTGTCTTGTTCATCTTGCCCCTGTGAAAACTGAAGACATGGACCGGGTGTTACACAGTCCAGGGAATAAAAAGCTCACCCCTCGAACCTCGAGAAGTCGGCCCTGCGAACGGCCGCGCTCAAGCGCGCCGGCAGGTCGAGCCGCGCGGAGCACCTCGCGGTGGTTTGGCCGTTCACAACGGACCTCCTGGAGAACCCTGTCGATTGGAGCGCCGCGACCAGCGCTCGAGCACGGATTCGCCGGAGCGGCCGGCCATCGTCAGTGGCGGCAAGTCGCGTACGAACGACACCTTGTAGCTCTGAAGCGCCAGCAGCTTGCGCGGCTCGACCGCCGAGATGTGCTTCCAACCGATGTGAAGCATGGGGTGGAACATGCGGAAGAACAGGCTCGGGCGGAGGTAGATTCCCGCATCGTCCAGCCAGACGGTCATGGCGTTGCGATAGCTGGCAGCGCGCGGAAACGAGCCGATCACCATCGTCTGCCATCCGAACCGCTCGGCGTTGCCGGGCTCCGGCCGGTCCCAGCGGAAATGCTGCGCGAACTTCGACCAGCCCATCCACGATATGATCCGGGCAACGAGCACGACCATCCCCGCCATGAGCAGCGGAAAGGCGAGCGCGATCAGGACGATCTGCCAGGTCTCCATCATTGCCCGGTCCCCCTTGTTCCGGCGAAACGATATCAGCCCTCGATCCGCGAGAAGTCGGCCACGCGGTGAACCGCGTCCCTAAAGCGCGCCAGCAGGTCGAGCCGGGCGGCGCGCTTGTCGCGGTTCTCATCGTTCACGGTCACCTCGTCGAAGAAGCGGTCGATCGGCGCCCGCAACGTAGCGAGCGCAGCCATCGCCGCTTCGAAATCCTCCGCCTCGACCGCGGCCCGCGCGCGCGGCTCGGCCGACTCGAGCGACTCGATGAGGGCCTTTTCCGCAGGTTCGGGCAAATAGGAAAGTTGTTTTTCCTGCCGGTCGGCCATCTTCGCGGCGATGACCGGGGCGAGATCCGGATCGTCGACCGCGGCGAGCGGGTCTTCCTCGCCGGTGCGGGCGATCTCGCCCTCGATACCCTGCCAGTCTTCCTTCTTGAGGATGTTGGCAGCGCGCTTGTAGCCGGCGTGGAGGTTGGCGCCGTCGTCGGTCTGGATGAAGGACTGGAGGGCGCGGACGCGGGCGAGCAGGCGGACGAGGTCGTCCTCGCCGCCGAGCGCGAACACCGCGTCGATCAGGTCGTGGCGGACGCCGGCTTCGCGTTGCTGGACCTTGAGGCGGTCGGCGAAAAAGGTCAGGATTTCGTCAGCGATCTTTTCGTCGCGTCCGAGCGGCCCCCGCCCCCCTGCATCTGAGGTGTCGTACGCGAGTCCGAGAGGGTTATTCTCCATTGAGGTCAGGAGCACGGGCAAGAACGGCAAGCGCAGTTCGTTGTTCGTGATCGTCGAGATCAGCCCGAGAGCAGCGCGCCTCAGAGCGAATGGATCCTTCGAACCCGTGGGTTTCTCGCCAATTTCAAAGAAGCAGCGTAGCGTATCGAGCTTGTCCGCCAGGCTCACCGCCACCGTGACCGGGGCAGTGGGGACTTCGTCGCCTTGGCCGACGGGCTTGTAGTGGTCGCGGATGGCGTCGGCGACTTCGGCGGGGAGGCCCTCGGCGCGGGCGTAGTAGCCGCCCATAATCCCTTGAAGCTCGGGGAATTCGCCGACCATCTCGGTGACGAGGTCGGCCTTGCACAGGCGCGCGGCCTGTTCGGCGAGGTCGGCCAAGTTCCCCTCCCGCTTGCGGGAGGGGTTAGGGGTGGGCGTGTCGGAGGTGTCGGAAA
>JAEZCZ010000101.1 GCA_023433305.1 Pseudomonadota bacterium
GGCCGGCCCGGCACGGCGGGCGGCACGCGCGGATCGGGCCGCCGCGCGGGATCGCCCGGCTGCGGCTGCTGCTCTCCCTCGATCGGGAAGGGAACCCCGCTCCGGTCTTCGGGTAGGCCGGGTTCGATCAGGTTGCCCTGCTCGTCGATGTAATAATAATCGTCGGCCGGGTCGCCAAACATCCATTCCTCGTCGGGCTCGAGCTGCCATTCCGGGAGCTGGACGTCGGTGTCGAATTCCTCGACCGGGCGATCCTTCACGGCATAGCGCATGAAGTCGGAGAACGCGCGCGCGGGTGCCGCACCGCCCTGGAGGCCGGGCACGGCTTTCGCATCGTCGCGTCCCATCCACACGCCGGTGGTAATCCCGCTCGAAAAGCCGACGAACCACCCGTCCTTGTTCGAACTGGTAGTGCCCGTCTTGCCCGCGACTGGGCGCCCGATCTGGGCAGCGCGGCCGGTCCCAGTGTTGACCGCCGATTGCAGCAGGTCGGTCATCCCCGCGGCGACATAGTCGGGCACGAGCTGGTGCGGCTGCGCGCGCTCGTGTCTGTAAAGAACTTCGCCGTCGGACGTCACGACCCGCGTGATGCCGTAGGGCTCGATCGAACGGCCACCCGCCGCGACGGCCGCGAAGGCCCGCGTCAGGTCGATCACCCGAACTTCGGAGCTGCCCAGCACCATCGAAGGAAAGGTCGAGATCGGCGTCGTGATTCCGAACCGCCGGGCCATTCCCGCAACGCTCGAGAACCCCACTTCGTTGCCGAGCTGCGCCGCGACGGTATTGATCGAATAGGCGAAGGCCGTGCGAAGATCGACCTCGCCGGCGTAGCGCCCGCTCGAATTGCGCGGGCTCCAATCGCCGATCGTCACCGGCATGTCGGTCACGCTGTCGGTGGGGGTGTAGCCCGCCTCGAGAGCGGTGAGATAGACGAATAGCTTCCAGGCCGATCCTGGCTGGCGCTGAGCGTCGGTCGCGCGGTTGTAGTTCGATTTCACGTAATCGGTGCCGCCCACCAGAGCCAGGATCGCCCCGTCACGATCGAGGCTAACCAGCGCGCCCTGAGCGCCCGGCGGAGAGTTGTTCTCGATGGCCGCGGCTGCACGGCTTTGCATGCCGAGATCGAGCGTGGTCCAGACTTCGATGGGTTCAAACCCGGTATTGTTGGGCAGGAGCAGGTCGAGCTGCGGCAGGACGTAGTCGGTGAAATAACGCGCCGAGTTCTGTGCGCCCTCCTCGCGCAGCTTCACAGCCGACACGTCCACCGCGGCGGCTTCCGCCGCGCCGATCGCACCGTAGCGCCTCATCGCCTCCAGCACGACATTGGCGCGCCCGACCGCCGCATCGACGTCCGCGGTGGGCGAATAGCGGCTCGGCGCCTTGACCAGCCCGGCGATGATCGCGGCCTCGGCGGTCGAGAGTTCTCGTGCCGAGTGGCTGAAGAACTTCCGGCTCGCCGAATCGATGCCGTAGGCGCCGCCGCCGAAATAGACCTTGTTGAGATAGAGCTCGAGGATCTGCTCCTTGGAGAACTTCCATTCGAGCGCCATCGCCAGCACCGCCTCGCGCAGCTTGCGATCGATCGTGCGGTTCGAATTGAGGAAGACGTTGCGAGCGAGCTGCTGCGAGATCGTCGAGGTCGCGCGCACCGGAGAATCTTCCCGTAGCGCCACGTAGAGCGCGCGCACGAGTCCGATCGGATCGATCCCGAAGTGCGTGTAATAGCGCCGGTCCTCGACCGCCACCATCGCGTCCTTCATCACTTGCGGAATCTCGTCGGCATGGAGCCACTCGCCGTAACTCGGCCCCATCGCCACGATCTGGGTTCCGTCGCGCGCGCGCACCACGATCGTTTGGCCGACCTGGCTATTCATCAACGTGGCGTAGCCGGGCATGTTGCGCGCGGCGAAAAACACCGACGTTCCGACCGCAAGAAGCAGCAGCGCGGCGAGCGCGCCACCCCACACGAAGGTCCGTTTCAGCCAGACCTTCCAACGGGGCAGCTCGCGCGGCGGCGGGGCTTTCCTGCGTTTGGCGGTTCTCGCGCCCCGCCTCTGTTCAGCCATTAGGCCAAGTCATCCTGTA
Source organism: Pseudomonadota bacterium (assembly GCA_023433305.1). GTDB lineage: Bacteria > Pseudomonadota > Alphaproteobacteria > Sphingomonadales > Sphingomonadaceae > Croceibacterium_A. The sequence goes on from JAEZCZ010000101.1 coordinate 2,086, forward strand.
GCCGGGCGCCGCGCGCCCTCCCGTTCAGCGCCGCAGTGCATAGAGCAATCGTAACGCAGCGTTAATGGCGCGCGCCTCCGCGCCGATCAGTTTTCCTCCGGCTTGAACTCGAGCGAAGCGCTGTTGACACAGTAGCGCAGCCCGCCCTGGTCGCGCGGCCCGTCGGGAAAGACGTGCCCCAAATGGCCGTCGCAGCGCGAGCAGACGACTTCGGTGCGGATCATCCCGTGCGCGGTGTCGCGGTGTTCCTCGACCGCGTCATCGCTCGCCGGACGCGTGAAGCTCGGCCATCCCGATCCGCTGTCGAACTTGGTCTCGCTGTCGAACAACGGCTGCCCGCACCCGGCGCAGACGTATTCGCCCGCCGCCTTGTTCTTCTCGTACTTGCCGGTGAACGCGCGCTCGGTGCCCGCCTGGCGCAGGATCTGATACTGCTCCGGGGTCAATCGCTCACGCCACTCGGCGTCGGTGAGGTGCATCTTCTCGGGCATGGGAGTCTCCTTCGCGCGCCGATATGGGATGGGCGATCGCGAACGGCAAACACTCCCCGCGCCCCGTCTCCCTATGCGTTCACGTCCGCATAGTGGCTCGGCGGCGGGATGCCTTCCATCTTTTCCGCCAGCAGCGGCCGAAAGCTCGGCCGGCTCTTCATGACCCGGTACCAGGCGTGCGCGCCCTCGTGCCCGCTCCAATCGATCCCGCCGAGGTAATCGGCCACCGAAATCTGCGCGGCCGCGGCGAAGTCGGCCAGGCTCAATTGGGCGCCCGCGAGCCAGCGCCGGTTGTCGACCAGCCAGTCGATGTAGTCGAGATGCTCGTGTGCAAGCCGCATTGCGCTTCGCAGGGCTTTGGAGTCGGGCGGCTGGCGCAGCACGGTGCGCTTCTTCATCTTCTCGTGCAGCAACGGATGGGTGACATCCGCGAAGAAGCTCTCGTCGAACAGCGCGGTCAGCCGGCGGATTTCGGCGCGACCGGCCGCGGTGCCGAGGATCAACGGGCTCTTGTCGACCGTCTCCTCGAAGAACTCGCAGATCGCCTGGCTGTCGATCAGGGTGAGGTTCTTCTCCTCGAACCGCAGCACCGGCGTACGTCCGGCGGGATTATACGAATAGAACGCATCGCTGGCGTCCCACGGCGTCTCACGTCGCAGTTCGTAACCGACTCCCTTCTCGCTCAGAGCGAGCCGGACCTTGCGGCTGAACGGACAGAGGGGGAAGTAATAGAGCTGCCACATGGACACACGTGGTCATGCCGCAACGCACGCGCGGCGTCTATGGGGTGGCGCGTGGATTATTCGCGGATGTCGCGTGCCATGTCTTCGGCGATGCGGTCTCCCCATCGCGCGCAATTCGGGCAGCATCAGCTCGAGCGTGGCGGCCGCCGTGGCGAGCGCCCCCATCATCTGCGGCAGGCGATGTGCGAACTCATAGGGTGCATCCGCCGTCTCGGGGTCGACGAGATCGCCCACGCGCAAGTCGGGATCGACGTAGTCGGGATCCTCGCCCGCGATCGTCTTCGCCGCGCGCAGAAGGGGTGCTGCGGGCATATCGAGCACCGCTGTGGTCATCGCCTCGGCGGCGGTGGCGAGCTGTTCCTGGCGAACCGGATCGTTGAGTTCCTCGGCGACGCGCGCGGCGTCTGCCGGCGCGGCAAGCAGGGGAACCGGCGCTAGTGCGCTCGCGAAGACAAGCGTGGGGAGGACGATGCGCATCGATCCGTCTCCTTTGCAGAACGATCCGGCGACGGATGACACCAAGTGCCTGAAGGGAGGCTGAATTCTATTTTTCCGAAGCCTCGAGCGTAGAGAGGCAGACAGGCATCACGGCGGTCAGCGTGCCGCCCTGCAGCAGGGTTCGCGCTTCGGACTCCAGCTCCCGCGAAATCCCGTCGCGATCTAGGCCCGCCTCGTCCATCACCCGCGCCGAGGCGCGCACGAAGAACTCGCTCCCGCGCTGCTTCAGCGGAGGATATTGCTGCACCTCGGCGTGACCGGCTTCCTGGCGATAAGCGATCAGGGCGAACGCAGCCGAGCAGCGCAGCAGCATCTTGTGCTCGAGCGTCAGTTGCGGAGGCGCGGCGACCTGGGCAGCGGCGGGCCCAGCGAAGACCAGTGCAGCGAAGCAGGCAAGGAGTTTGTTCATCGCAAAGGCGCTTAGCGCGGGGAACCTGAACGCAGGCCTCAGCCCACCTCGTTCGCCTTGCGGCGCGTCTCGGCGAAGTTGTCCCGACGCAACTTTTCGAAGGCAACGCGCTGGTCGTAACCCGCATCAGGCGGGTAGTCGCGGTAATCGGTGAGCACTTCATCGAACAGCTCGCGCACCTCTTCCTTGTGGTCGGGATGCGTGAAGATGTTGGCGCGGTTCTCTCTGATGCCGTCGAGAATGCGTGCCCCGATGACGTCGGGCTCCATCCCGAACTCATGGATTCCGGCGAGCCGCTCGACCGCCGCAGCGTCGACCGGTTTCATCGCGCCCTTGAGCGCATCGGGCCGGACATCGTCGCTCGCGTAGATGTAGCTCTTCACCAGCCCCGGATGCACCACGGAGACGCCGATGCCGTACTGGTACATCGAGTGCCGCAGCGAATAGCTCAGGCCCCTCACCGCGAATTTGGCGGTGTTGTAGATGCCCGGCGCCCCGCCCGCGATAAAGCTCGCCATGCTGGCGGTGTTGGTGATGTGTCCGCCGACCAACTCGCCCGACTGCGCGCGCGCCTTCATCCGGGGCGCGAACGTCATCACCCCGTTTATCACTCCGCCGAGGTTGACCCCGAGCACCCAGTCCCAATCGTCGTACGAGCTGTCCTCGATCGTCTGGAAGAGGTTGATGCCGGCGTTGTTGAATACCAAGCTGACCGGCCCGAGCTCGGCCTCGACCTTGTCGGCCGCCGCGGCGAAGCCGGCTCGATCCATCACATTGAGCTGGACTCCCATCACTTCCCGGTTGTCGAGGCTCGCCAACGCCGCATCGATCGCGTCCTGCCGGATGTCGGCGATCGCCACCTTGCAGCCTTCGTTCAAGAGGTTGCGGACGATGCCAATCCCCACGCCATGGGCGCCCCCGGTGACGAAAGCCGTCCGGCCGGCGAAGTCCTTCACTTCGCCTGCGCCTTGCGGTCCATTGCCAGGACAGGATTGGTTGATCCGCTTTCGCGTCCCGGCAGAAACTCGTTGAGAATTCGCCGGAGGCTGAACAACCACCGCCCGTCCACACGCTGCAGCTCGTCCTCGTAGATGCCGAAAGTACCCAGCGTCGGAGTCAGTCGTCCGCTCTCGTTACGCGGGCCGTCGTTGGCGGTCTCGAACCAAAATCCGGTATGCCAGGCGCGATCGCCCTCGACCCGGATGGTCGAGTGGCACAGCACGTGGCGCAGCACCGCCGGCTTGCCGTCGACATCGACATAGATCGCGCCGACCGCCTCCTTGAACCCCTTGGCCGCCGCCTTGATGTTATCGCGTCCGGTGACCGAACCGCGCGCGAACTCGAGGGTCCCGTCTTCTGTGAAGGTGTCTCCGTAGCTCTCGAAATCGTTGTAATCCATCGCGAACAGGTAGCGCGAAAGAAGGTCCTCGATCTCGGCGCGGTCGCGCGCGTAAGCCTCGTCGTATTTTTGCGATGTCATGCCTTGAGCTTCTCCTGCGGGGCGATTTCGGCGGCGTGGACCGGGTTGCGGAACAGCCGCGCGAAGGTCTGCTTGTATTCGTGATTTTCCGGGCGTCGGTGCGGTACCGAAGCGACCATCGCGCCGGCGCGATCCTTCACCCCGTCGAGGAACTCGGAGTGGGTGAGGATGAACAGCTCGTCCGCGAGAATGCCTTCGAGCACGCGCTCGCCGGCTTCCTCCTTGGTCATGAACAGGTGCATGAGGTCGCCCGAGGCCTGTCTCGCCTTGTCGCTGACCGCATAGCCAGTGTCGGCGAACCTTTCCTGGCGCGTCCTGCCTGCTTCGGCGATGTTCGACTGCACGGCACCCGGGCAGAACGCCGAGCAGATCACTCCGCGATCCTCGAGCTCGGCGCGCATCGATTCCATCAAGCCCACCACCGCCGATTTGGCGGTGACGTAAGTCGCCGCGCCGGCGTGCGGCACCATTCCGCTCATCGACGCCGTCGAAACGATATGTCCACCCTCGCCGTGCGCGAGCATGCGGGGCAGGATCGTGACGATGCCGTTGATCGTGCCGCCGAGGCAGACGCCGAGCGTCCAGTCCCAGTCGCCGTAGGTGGCCAGCTCGATCGGGCCAAGCGCGGCCACGCCGGCATTGTTCACCAGCACATGGATATTGCCGAACTTGCGCTCGGTCTCGTCGGCGGCGGAAGCGAAGGCGTCGCGGTCGGTCACGTCGAGCGGAATCGCAAGCACGTCGCCGCCGCCGTCGAGCTCCTCGCTCGCAGCCTCCAGGTGATCTTCGCGAATGTCGGCGATGGTCACCCGCATTCCGGCCCCGAGCAGCGCCTTGGCGATGCCGAGCCCAATCCCGCTGCCGCCGCCGGTGATGAAGGCGGTCTTCCCCGCGAGGTTTTGCATGGAATGAACCTCTCCCGGCCGCTCACGCGACCGATTGCGACAACTTTTGTCTTTCGCCCTTCTCTATTCACCTCCTAGAAAACCGGGCAAGCGGAATTGCGACAAGGCCCCGAACATACGGGGCAACGGGAGAGCATCCGGATGGCCATTGCCCCGACTTCCCAGGAACTGGCAGCCGAGGCGGACAAGGCGGCCGCGGCCGGCAAGGGAATGCCGTGGCCAAGTGAGAAAGCCGGATACTGGACCTTGTTCGCGGTGGTTTTCGCCACGTTCATCACCTTCCTCGACCAGACCGCGTTCGGTTTGCTCGCCGAAAAGATGAAGACCAGCTTCGGCATCTCGGACTTCGTTCTGGGGCTGCTGCTCGGGCCGGTCACCGTGGTCGCCTACGTGATCGTCGGCATCCCGCTGGCGCGCCTCGTCGACATCTTCCCGCGCAAGTATGTGCTCTCGGCAGGCATCGCCGCGCTCGGCACGATCATGGCGCTCGGAGGCCTCGCGCAGAACCTGTGGCAGCTTATCGCCACCCGGCTGTTCGTAGGGGCGAGCTCGTCCGCCAACGGGCCCGGTTCCTATTCGATCCTCGTCGACTACTTCAAACCGCTGCGTATTCCGTTGGTTTTCGCGCTGCTCCAGCTCGGCTTCATCCTCGGCCAGTCTCTCGGAAACATCTTCGGGGGTCACTTGATTCGCTGGACCGAAGGATTCGGCGAGACGGTCAGCTTCCTCGGCATCGAAATCTTCAGCTGGCAGATCGTGCTGATCGTCGTGGGTCTGCCTGGCATCCTCGCCGGCCTGATCTGGCTGACAGTTAAGGAACCGCCGCGCCGCAGCCCTCCCGAGGCGCGCCAGCTCGTGCCTGACACGGCGCCGTTCTGGCGCAGGCTCCTGGCCTTCATGGGCCTTGATGCCGCCCTTGCCATTTGGAAACGGAAGTACGTGTTCCTGCCGCTTTTCGTCGCGCTCGCCATGTCTGCAATCGAAAGTCAGGGTTTGCCGCAGTTCCGCACGCCTTTCATTCTTCGCACTTACGAAGGATGGGACGAGGCGCGCCTCGGTGGTCTGCTCGGCACGATGCTGCTTGTCGCGATGCTCCTGGGGATCGCGGTTGGTGGTGTCTTCGTCACATGGATGGGCAAGCGCTACAAGGACGCCAACATCCGCGCGACCGCAATCATCTTCACTTGCACCACCATCGTGACCATCGCGATGCCGCTGATGCCGACCGGAGAACTGGCGCTGGCCTGCATGGCGCTGGCCGCGTTCTTCGGTCTGGCCGGCGCGCCCGCGCAGAACGCCGCGATCCAGCGCATCGCGCCCGACGAGATGCGCGGCCAGGTGACCGCGCTCTACCTGTTCATGTTCACCTTCTTTGGCGCAATGGGCCCGGCCGTAATCGGCTTCGTCAGCACGTTCATCGTCGGCGACGAGGACGAGATCTGGAAGGCGATCCTCATCACCGCGGTGATTTTCCTGCCCACGGCGACCTACTTCATGTGGCGCGGCATCAAGCCCTATCGCGAGGAAGTCGAGCGGCTCGAGGCGATGGGCCGCTAACCCACTACCTGCCCGTTGACTTGGCGCGAACACCGCCGCAATCGTAAGCAACACATACGAACTGGGAGAGTCGTGTGTTCTGCCGCGAGGTCCGACGGGCTATTTCCGGGCACTTTCGGACGCCTCTCCCACCCACTTCGCGAGGAGGCCCACTTGGCTGAATACCCAGCGCTCCACATGATCATCGATGGCGAGAAGGTTTCGGGTGGGGGCCGCCGCACCTTCGATGTCGTCAATCCTGTGACCGGTGAGCCGATTGGCGCGTTGCCGCTGGCCGAAGCGGCCGATCTCGACCGCGCGCTCGAGGTGGCCGCCAAGGGCTTCAAGATTTGGCGCAAGTCCACGCCGCAGGAGCGCGCCGCCGTTCTGACCGGCGCGGCGCGGCTGATGGTCGAGCGGCAGGAACAGCTCGCGCGCGTGGCCACGATGGAGCAGGGCAAGCCCCTGGTCGAAAGCCGCATCGAAGTGATGATGAACGTCGGTTTGTTCAACTTCTACGCCGGGGAGTGCTTCCGCCTCTACGGCCGCGAGCTGGTGCGACCGGAAGGGATGCGATCGACCGTTCGCTACGAGCCGGTCGGACCCGTCGCGGCGTTCGCACCCTGGAACTTCCCGCTCGGCAACCCCGGGCGAAAGCTCGGCGCCCCGATCGCGGCCGGTTGCTCGGTAATCATGAAGGCGGCAGAGGAAACCCCGGGCTCCGCGCTCGGCGTGCTGCAGTGCCTGCTGGACGCAGGCCTGCCGAAGGAGGTGGCGCAGGCCGTGTTTGGCGTGCCGGACGAGGTGAGCCGCCACCTGCTTGGCTCGCCCGTCATCCGCAAGCTCAGCTTCACCGGCTCGACCGTGGTCGGCAAGCACCTCGCCAAGCTCGCGGCCGAGGACATGAAGCGCACCACCATGGAATTGGGCGGCCACGGCCCGGTGCTCGTATTCGGCGATGCCGACCTCGACAAGGCGATCGAGACCGCGGTCGGCGGCAAGTACCGCAACGCCGGCCAGGTCTGCGTCAGCCCGACTCGCTTCATCGTGGAGGAAAACGTCTTCGAGAAGTTCCGTGACGGCTTCGTCGAGCGGGCGAAGCAGGTGAAAGTCGGAGACGGTCTCGTCGATGGCACGCAGATGGGCCCGATGGCGAATCCGCGCCGGCCCGAAGCGATGGATCGTCTGATCGGCAACGCGAAGGACAAGGGCGCCACGCTCCACACCGGCGGCGAACGCATCGGCAACCAGGGCTATTTCTATGCCCCCAGCGTGCTGTCGGAGATCCCGCTCGACGCCGACATCATGAACGAGGAGCCGTTCGGGCCCGTCGCGTTGATCAATCCGTTCAGCAGCGAAGAGGCAATGATCGCCGAAGCCAATCGCCTTCCCTATGGCCTCGCGGCCTATGCCTGGACGGGCGATCCCAAGCGCCAGCGCCGGCTCGCCGCCGAGATCGAGACGGGCATGCTCGGCATCAACAGCCATATGATCGGCGGTGCCGACAGCCCGTTCGGCGGAGTGAAATGGTCCGGCCACGGAAGCGAGGACGGCCCCGAAGGGGTGCTCGCTTGCATGGTGCTGAAGGCGGTGCACGAAGGGTAAGGGCGGCCGCGACGACAACGTAGAGGAGCGGATTCATGGACGATAAGACCCTCCCCCCGGGGTCTCTCGACGCGGCGGTGCGCGCGATGCGCGCTGCCATCGGCGGAGAGAACGTCCTGTCCGATCCTGAAGAGCTGGCCGATCACGGCGATCCGTTCGCGCCGCCGGGCGATTGGTATCGGCCTGGCGCCGTCCTGCTGCCGGGCAGCGTGGAGGATGTGCAGGCGGTGCTGCGTATCGCCAACGAATACGGCACGCCGATCTGGACCAGCAGCCAGGGCCGCAACAAAGGCTACGGTGGCGGCGCGCCGCGTGTCTCGGGCAGTTTCGCGATGAGCCTCCGGCGGATGAACCGCGTGATCGAGGTGGACGAGGAAAACTGCGTCGCCCTCGTCGAGCCCGGTGTGCGGTTTTTCGATCTGTACGATCACTTGCGGAGCATCGGATCGAAGCTCTGGATGAGCGTGCCGGATCTCGGGGCCGGCAGCGTCATCGGCAACGCTCTCGAACACGGCGTCGGCTACACCCCGATCGGCGATCACTTCGGCCAGCACTGCGGCATGGAAGTGGTGCTGCCCGACGGCGACATCCTGCGCACCGGCATGGGCGGCATGAGCAACCCGCACAACTGGACGATCTACCCGCACAGCGCCGGCCCGACCTGGGACGGCATGTTCACCCAGTCGAATTACGGCGTGGTCACCAAAATGGGCGTGGCGCTGATGCCCGCGCCCGAAGTCTACGCGCCGGGCTGGTTCACGCTCGACAACGAAGAGCACTTCGGCACCTTCCTCGAAGCGCTGCGCCCGTTGATGATCGAGGGCACGATCCAGAACCAGCCGATGATCATCAACGCGGTCTGCGCGGCGAGCGCGTTCTGGGGCCGCGAGGACTGGTACACCGGCACCGACTCGATTCCGGACGAGGTGCTCGACAAGATCGCCGGCACCCCGGGGTTCGGGCGCTGGGTCATGCGCTTCGCCCTGTACGGCGATGCTCCGGTCGTCGCCCACAACCGCGCCAAGATCGAACGGGCCCTCGGCAGCGTTCCGGGCGGATCGGTGACGTTCGAAGAATTCGACGGCCACGACCTGCCCGAGTTCGAGAACCCGCATCACCTGGTGCAAGCAGGCATTCCGTCGATGGCGCTCGACCGGATGACCCGCTGGTACGGCGGCGACGACGGTGGCCACATCGGCTTTTCCTGCGCCATGCCGATCGCGGGCACGGACGGCTGTGCGATCCGCGACCTGACGCGCGGCGTCCTCAACGCACGCGGCCTGGACTATTCAGCGGCAATCATCGTCGGCAAGCGCAGCATGATCCACGTCGCGCTGGTGGTGTTCGACACGCGCAACGAGGCTCAGACCCGCGAGGCCTATGCGGCGACCAAGGCCATGCTCGGGCCGGCCGCCAAGCTCGGTTACGGCGAATACCGCAGCCACGTCGATTTCATGGACGAGGTCGCGGCGCTCTACGATTTCAACGACAACGCGCAGCGGCGCTTCGCCGAGCGGATCAAGGACACGCTCGACCCGCACGGCATTCTCTCACCCGGCAAGCAGGGCATCTGGCCCGCCGCCTATCGCAGCAAGGACTGATTGTGACTCACGAACTCAAGACCGGCGGTGACCGCGGCTATCTTCGCATCGCCACCGAGGAAGCCTTCGCCACCCAGGAACAATTCGAAGCGATCATGCGCCTGGTCAAGGAAGGCCGCGCCGACCAGGGCACCATGAGCCTGTGGGGCTTCTACGGCACCAGCGCGAGCGAGAGAACGACCTTCATCCGCGAACGCCTCCTCGACGTCGGGCCGCTTCGCCTCCAGGCGATGGACGACGCCGGTATCGACAAGGCGGTGCTCGCGCTCACCAGCCCCGGCACGCAGTCGCTGTTCGATGCCGAGGAGGCCAAGCGCATTGCCCGCCACGCCAACGACTTCCTCAAGGAGCGCTGCGAGGCGCACCCCGACCGCTTCTACGGCATGGCCGCGGTCGCCCCGCTCGATCCAGAATGGTCGGCGCAGGAGCTGCGCCGCGCCAAGGACGAGCTTGGCTTCCACGGGGTGCAGATTAACAGCCACACCCACGGCCACTATCTCGACGAGGAGCAGTTCGACCCGATCCTGCGCGCCTGCGCCGATCTCGACCTGCCGCTGTACATTCACCCGCAGGGGCCGCCCGACAGCATGATCGGCGACATGGTCGGCGCCGGGCTCGACGGGGCGGTGTTCGGCTTCGCGGTCGAGACCAGCTTTCATGCGATGCGCCTGCTCACGACCGGGGTGTTCGACCGCTACCCGAACCTCCAGCTCATGCTCGGTCACGGCTGCGAAGGGCTGCCCTTCATGCTCTACCGGCTCGACTACATGCATAAGGCCGGCATCCGCAGTCAGCGTTACCCTCGCCTCAAGCCGCTGCAACACGACCTGTTCCACTACATGCGCAACAATGTGCTCGCGACCAACAGTGGCCTGCCGTTCGGCCCGGCGATCAAGACGATGATCGAGGTGATGGGCGAGGATCGCGTGATGTACGCGATGGATTACCCCTATCAATACGTGCCGGACGAAGTACGCTGGATGGACGATCTCGACATCAGCGACGCGCAGAAGAAGAAGTTCTTCCAGACCAACGCCGAACGCTGGTTCAAGCTCTAGGAGAATGAAGCGATGACGACCTATGCCGTGACGGGCGCGACGGGCAAGCTCGGCCGCCTCGTGCTCGACGCGCTGCTCGAGCAGACCGACGCCGCGAACATCGTCGCCCTCGCGCGCGATCCCACCGCGCTACAGGCCTACGACCAGAAAGGCGTTCAGGTCCGCAAGGCGGACTACGACGATCCCGCCAGCCTGAAGGCCGCGCTTGCGGGCGTCGACCGGCTCCTGCTCATCTCGGGCAACGCCGTCGGCCAGCGTGAGCGCCAGCACGGCGCGGTCATCGAGGCCGCGAAGCAAGCCGGCGTCGGCTACCTCGCCTACACCTCGATCCTGAAGGGCGACCGGTCGCCGCTCGCGCTGGCTCCCGAGCATGTCGCCACCGAGAAGCTGCTCGCCGACAGCGGCCTCAACTACGACGTGTTGCGCAACGGCTGGTATTCCGAGAACTACACGATGGGCCTCGCGCCGTCGCTCGAGAGCGGCAAGATCCTCGGCGCCGTCGGCGAGGGCAAGCTGTCCACCGCCACGCGAGCGGATTTCGCCGCCGGCGCGGCCGCCGCCCTCCTCAAGGGCAAGGGAGGCGACGTCTACGAGCTCGCCGGCGACGAGGCCTGGACGATGCAGGACTTCGCCGCCGAAGTATCGCGGCAATCGGGTCGCCAGGTCGAATACGTCAACCAGCCCGAATCCGATTACGCGAAGACGCTCGAGGGCGCGGGCCTGCCCCCGCCGGTGGCGTCGATGCTGGCGAGCACCAGCGCGCTGTCGGGCGAGGGCGCGCTCTATGACGACAGCAAGAGCCTGAGCCGGCTGTCGGGCAAGCCGACCACGCCCATTCAGGAGACGATCAGCCAGGCGCTGAAAGGCTAGCTTTTCCTCACGGGTGCGAGAAACGGCACCTGCGGGAAAAGAGGGGGCGGCATCGCTACCGGCATGGTCGGCATGCGCGCCGCCCCTGGTGGGCGAGGATTTTGGGAGAGGAACGAGTCCATATGGCATCAAGCGCGGCCGACGAACCACTCAAGGCTCCTGCGAAAGTCACGCGGGCCGGTTGGTATGCGCTGTTCCTCGTTTCCTCGGGCCAGGGACTGAGCCTGCTCGACCGGCAGATCCTGTCGATCCTAGCCCCCAGCATCTCGCGTGACCTCGGCATCGGCGACGCCGAGATCGGCCTGCTCTACGGCACGCTGTTCGCGCTGTTCTACGCGCTGTTCTCACTCCCGCTCGGGCGCCTCGTGGACGGATGGATCCGCACGCGGCTGCTCGCCATCTGCATCCTGATGTGGTCGCTCGCCACCGGGATGGCCGCTTTCGCGCAAAGCTTTGCCGTGCTGGCGATCTCGCGGCTAGGGGTCGGGATCGGCGAAGGGGCCGCTCAGCCGGGCGCCAATTCGATCATCTTCGACACGTTCCCCCGCCACTTGCGCGGCACGGCGATGGCAGCGATGGGCATCGCCACCGCGCTCGGCCTCGGCCTGTCGATGGCGCTCGGCGGTTTCGTCGCGCAGTGGTGGGACGGACGCTACCCGTCGGGCGACGCCCCGCTCGGCTTCTCGGGCTGGCAGTTCGCCTTCCTCGTCGCCGCGTTGCCCGGCATCCTGCTGGCCTGGGCGCTCTTCCGCATGAAGGAGCCGGTGCGCGGCGGGATGGACGGCATTCCGCCGCGCGAAGATCCCCATCCTTTCAAGGCCAGCGCCGCCGTGCTGGGCGCTGTCACGCCCGGCGCCAACTGGGTCAGCCTGTGGAACCGGGAAGCCGGCCGCAAGCAGTGGACGATCAACCTGGTCGGCTTCGCGCTCATCGTCGCCGTGTGCTGGACGATGACGCAAGTCAGCCAGGCGTTCAGCCCGCGCCCGCCGATCGAGGCGCTAGGACTCAACCTCGATCCGCACGTGCTCCAGTGGTTCGTCGTCGGCTTCGGCGCTTTCGTGGTCCTCAACCTGTTCCAGTCGCTCAAGCTCACCGACCGGCCTACCTACAACGTGATGTTCTCGCCATCGCTGCTGCTGCTGTTCGTGGTGGGCGGGCTGCAGACCTCGATCAACTACGGCGTGATGGGCTTCACCCCCAGCTTCCTGATCCGCGAGTATGGCCTCGACCAGGCCACGACCGGCTTGCAATTCGGCCTTCTCGCCGCCGCGCTCGGCGTGCTCGGCCCGATCATCGCCGGGCCTTTGTCGGACTTTCTGACCGTGCGAATGGGGGCGAAAGGCCGCGTCTGGCTGACTCTCGCGTCGCTGGGCATATCACCGTTCTTCGGGATCTGGACCTTCAGCGCGGGCGATCCGTTCAATTTCTACCTGCGCTTCTCGATCTACAGCCTGATCCTCACGCTCTGGCTGCCGCCGATCTATTCGCTGTACTACGATCTCGTGCTGCCCCGCATGCGCGGCATCGCCAGCAGCACGTACATCATCGTCTCGACACTGCTCGGGCTGGGGATGGGGCCCTACTTCGTCGGGATCGTCTCCGACCGTAACGGCGGCGATCTCGGCCAGGCCATCATCTCGATCAACATCGTCGCGCCCGTGATCGCGGTGATCCTGATCTACGTCCTGTTCCGCATCAACCGTGACGAAGCGAGCGTGCTCGACCGTGCCCGCGCCGCGGGGGAGTCCCTCTAAGCATGCCTACCGTTCGTGAAGCCGCTTTCCGCGTTTTCGAGCACTTCGGAGTCGACCGGTTGTTCGGCAACCCCGGCTCGACCGAGTTGCCGATGCTCAAGGCCATGCCCGAAGGTTTTCGCTACGTCCTCGGCCTTAACGAGGCGGTCGTGGTCGCGATGGCCGATGGCTTCGCCCGCTCTTCAGGGAACCCGGCGCTGGTGAACCTGCACAGCTCGGCCGGCACCGGCCATTCACTCGGCAACCTGTTCACGGCCTACAAGAACAACGCGCCGATCGTCGTTACTGCCGGGCAACAGGCGCGCAGCATCCTGCCGCATGACCCGTTCCTGTTCGCCGAGCGCCCGACCGAGTTTCCGCGCCCTTACGTAAAGTACGCCATCGAACCGGCCCGCGCCGAGGACGTGCCGCTCGCGCTGATCCGCGCATTCGTAACCGCGCTGACCCCGCCGATGGGGCCGACCTTCGTCTCGATCCCCGTCGACGACTGGGAACGCGAGTGCGATTGGCCGCCACTACCCGATCTGCACCTCTGCGCCGTGCCCGACGCGACGGGGATCGAGCGGCTTGCCGCGGTGATCGACCCGGCCGAGCGCCCCGCACTCGTGCTCGGCACCGGGGTCGCCAACAGCGGCGGTTGGGAACCGGCCATCCGCCTTGCCGAAAAGGCCGGATGCGCCGTCTGGGCCGCGCCTTATGCCGCTCGCGAAACCTTCCCGGAGGACCACCCGCAGTTCGCCGGGTTCCTTCCCGCGTGGCGCGACCAGATTGGCAAGCTTCTTGCGCCCTACGACGCAATCATCGTCGCCGGCGCGCCGGTCTTCACCTATCACGTCGAGGGCACCGGCCCGCATTGGCCCGAACATGCCAAGCTGATCGCCCTCAGCGACGATCCGCAGCACCTCGCGTCGCTGCCGGGCGGCAGCGGCGTGCTAGGCAACGTCGCCGAAGGCCTCGCCCAGCTTGCGGAACGCGCAAACGCGCGCGCCTGGGAGGGCGAGCCCCGCACCCTCCTCGAGCCGGAACCCGGCATGACCGCGGCCTACGTGCTCAAGCGCATCGCGGCGCTGCGGCCGAAGCAGGCGGTGATTGTCGAGGAAGCGCCGACCGCGCGCGGCCCCGAGCACGAGACGCTCCCGATCACCCGCGAAGGCGGCTTCTACACCTGCGCCAGCGGCGGTCTCGGCTATTCCTTGCCCGGGGCGATCGGCGTCGCGCTCGGGCAGGGCGACAAGGTCATCGCGATCCTTGGCGACGGCTCGGCGATGTACACCGTCCAGGGTCTGTTCTCAGCCCGCGAGGAGCAGGCGAACGTCAGCTTCGTGATCCTCAACAACAGCGCTTACGCGGCGCTGACGGGCTTTTCCGCCGAGTTCGGCATGAACCACGTCCCCGGCTGCGACCTCACCGGCCTCGACTTTGTCAAGCTGGCCGAAGCCCAGGGCCTTCCGGCGCGCCTCGTCGATGCCGTGGAAGGCCTCGACGAAGCGCTCGAATGGAGCTTCAGCCAGGCGGGGCCCAGCCTGCTCGATGTCCGGATAGCGTGATGGTCAGCTTGCGCTGAACACGCCGCACGCGATCCGCGCGCCGCTGTTGCCCGACGGATCGGTCATCTGGTCGTCCGGGTCGGCGTGCACCACGAACGCCGAGCCGTCCGCGTCGAGCAGGCCCTCGAAGGTCCCCCCGATCAGCTGATACTCGAGCGTACCGGTGCCGTCCTCGGCAACGGTCAGGTTGGGCATGTCGCCGGCATGCTGGCCGGCCGGATCTTCCAGACCGTGAGTCTGGTTCTCGGGATTCCAGTGTCCACCGGCGCTTTCGAACGCCGGCGCCTCGCAGGAGCCCGTCATATGGACGTGGACCCCATGCTCACCGGGCGGCAGGCCCGTGACGTTCAGGGCAATCATGATGCCGGCGGGGCCGACCGTGGCCGTCGCCGTGCCAGCTGCGGCGCCTTCGGCCGTCTGCAACGTTGCCACGGCCTCGTTCGCGGTGTCCGTCGCCGGATCGGCAGGAACCGTGGCGTCCGCCGTCGCCGTCTCTTCGTTCGTGTCGGGCGAACCGCACGCCGCGAGCCCAACGGCCAGGGCGGCCGTCACCAGAATCCTGCTGCGCATCGAAACCTCCTCTCAATCCATGCAAGGAATAGCTTCGAGCCGCCAAACCGTTCCCGCAAAGTTAGGGGCTCTCGTGTCGCGCGTTACCTCCGCCGGGTGGAGTCGGTCACATCGTCGTCGTGGCCGCTCTTGTCGCTGAAGAAGGCCAGGGCAAACAGCCCGCAGCCCAGCAACATCGAAACGAAGACACCCAGCACCGTCGCTACGACCATGTGAGTCGTCAATTCGCCCATCGCGCTCAGAAATACGAGCGCACCGGCCACCGTAAGCACGGCGAGCGCGACGATCCATTTCATCGCGCGCCGAAGATCGGCCATTGCCTTCTGCTTCTTAGTGGACATGGGGGTGCCGCCTTTCCGCGGGTGGAGCCGGCCAGGAATGGCCCCGAGGCCACTCTTGCCCTAAGCCTCCCGGGCGAGTCTTGTCAAAGGCGGGTCCTGGCAAGCTTCCGCACCGTCACGCGGCACTCGGTGCTGGGGAGCACGCCATCAGATTTGCCCGGCCAGCACAAGGGCGAGGAACACCGCGAATGGGAAGGCCATGATCGCCCCGATCACGAGGTAATCCGAAAAGGAGGGCGCGATCAGTTCGCGATGCGATGCGACGAAGGACTCCAGCCGCGGCGCGAGGCTCTCGTCGGACATCATCAGCGAGAGATCGAGCGCGCTCAGCTTGGGCATCAGCCCGGCAAGGTTCTCGATCTGCGCGCGGCTCAGGTTCGGATAGCGGCTGATCAGCACGGCCGCGCGTTCATGCGCGCCTATGCGCGGCGCAGCCTCTTCGGAACGGACGAAGCTTGGTCGGGAGGTTGAATACGGCATCGAATCGACTTTCTCTTTGGGAGCGAGCCGATGCAGACGAGACGCGGCGACAGGCACGCCCATCGCCCTTCATCATGCTGGAATGAGAGCCCTGAGCCGACACGCGGCTCGCGGGATCGACCCGGCTCAGGGCCGAGGCGATCGTGCCGTGCTGCTGCCGGGATGTATGACCGCGGATCCCTTCATGCCCCCAATATGGGCCCTCTCCCGCGCAAAGCAAGGCGGGCACAAGCGACCGGGACGCCCCGGATCAAGGGTGGGCCGGGTCAGATCGGCCTTCCGCCAGTTCCTCCCGCAACGCCCGAGAGGACGTGATCGCTTCGCGCACGGTGTTGCGCTCATGGCAGGCGTATTCGAAGATCGCGTAGCTATCCTCGCGGGTCCAATCGTAGGCGACCGTCCACGGCTCTGTGAAGACATCCGCATCCTCGTAAGTCATGCGGTAGGCGATCGTATTGGCGGCGACCCTTTCGAGCCGTTCGGTCACCCGTGCGGAAGGCCCAATGGGGAGAGTGGCGAAAGTCCGGCCCGGTATCGGACCGGCGGCTCGTCGGGAAACGTCGGCCGTCGCGCTGTCGCCGCTCACGATATTGGCCGTTTCGATGACCAGCGTGTCTCCGTCCCATCTTCCACGGCTGTCGCCATGCCACGCGCGTACAGGTGAGGGCCAATGCCCGGCGCGGCCGATTGGCACCACGCGCGTGCCGAAGGTTTCCAGCAGGAGCACGACGTAGCCCGGGGCCTGGAACACGCGAAGACCGTTGTTGTACGGCTGCGGCAGCATCACGGCCGGAAACCCGCGCGTGATGCAACGCTCGAACGCGTCGAGATCGCTGACCCAACGCGTGTCCTCACTGGCTTGCCAGGTGGAGCGGCCGCTCTCGTAGAGTTCCTGCGCTCGCGACGTGAGAGGGGGAAGTCGCCCGTCCAAAGGTTCGACTATCAGCGAATTGCGTCGTGCCATCCGAGTGGTTCGGAACCAGTCGACTAGACCCACGGTCCCGTCGGCGCCTAGATCGTTCGAGAACTCCGCGTCGGACTGTTCGGCCCGCTTCAGCCGTTCGGCGAACTCATCGTCGGTCAGCAACGCGCGCGTCCCGAATTCGCGAGGGCGTTCGAGGGGAATTCTTGCGTCGTTGATCTTCTGGATCGGCCAGGTACCGCGCAAGTCCGGATCGCCCCACGGCGTTCGCGGAGGGCTGTCGTTTGCTCCGGCAGCCTGCGACAGCACGGCGCCGAACATGGCCGCGGCGATCGTCCAGCCGCGAACGGGCATCAGAGCACGCGCCAGACCCACAGCTTGATGCTGTTTGCGTAGCGCGCGCCTGCGCAGACGAAGATCGACTTGTTGAGCCAGTCGTACGGTCCGTCGGGGGCAATGAACTCGGGCACGGTGCGGAAGTAGTATTCGCCGGGATCGACGTCCTCGCCGCGGCGCAGGCGGTCCATCACCTCGGGCGGACCGTGGCGCAGGCCCTTGTTGCGGATCTGAATCAGCACGCCGTCGTCGGTCTCGATCGCGTAGATCGCGTCGGCGACGGTGACGCCGTCGGGGCGGGTGAGCTGCCAGTCGGCGGAATTGCCCATCAGCTGTCCATTGATCTTGGGGCCCTTCACATAGCCGCCTGTCATGATCGGGATGATCCGCCGCGTCCCGTCGTACACGGTGCCAATCTCGCGCGGAGCATCGAGCTGCCCGCCGGCTTCGTAGACAAACTCAAGTTCGGGTTTGATCACGCGCATCTCCAGCCATTGCCCGCGCAAGGTACGATGCCTAGCGTTACAGGCAAGCGAATCGCGCGTGCGCGCGAACATCGGGTCGAGAGGAGAGGGAAATGGCTGCGGATCTTTACGCGGACTATGTCATCATAGGCGCCGGCAGCGCCGGCTGCGTGCTCGCCGCGCGGCTAACCGAAAGCGGCGCGCACAAGGTGGTCCTGCTCGAAGCCGGCGGCGACGACCGGCCGCTCAAGGAACCGGGCCAGTTCATCTCCAACGTCATGATCCAGACGCCGATCGGCTTCGGCAAGACGCTCAACGATCCCAAGGTCAACTGGCTCTACGAGACCGAGGTCGACGAAGGCTCGGGCGGGCGCACCCACAAGTGGCCCAAGGGCAAGGTGCTCGGCGGCTCGAGCTCGATCAACGGCCTGCTCTACGTGCGCGGCCAGGCGGCGGACTACGATGGCTGGGCGCAAATGGGCGCGCGCGGGTGGAGCTGGGACGAAGTCCTGCCTTACTTCCGCAAGAGCCAGAACCAGGAGCGCGGCGAGGACCAGTTCCACGGGGCCGGCGGCCCGCTCAACGTCTCCGACTTCCCCGAGGAGCACCCGGTCAGTGCCGCGTTGGTCGAAGCCTGCGTCCAGGCGGGCATCCCCTACAAGAAGGACCTCAACGACGGGAACCAGGAAGGCGTCAGCTTCTTCCAGATGACCGCGAAGAACGGCCGCCGCCACTCCGCCGCGGTCGCCTACCTGCACCCGGCGATGAAGCGCGCGAACCTCACGGTCGAAACCCGCGCGATGACCACGCGCATCCTGTTCGAAGGCAAGAAGGCGGTCGGCGTCGAGTTCACGCAGCACGGCGAGACCCGCCGCGTGATGGTCGGGCGAGAGGTGATCCTCGCGGCGGGCGCGGTGGAATCGCCCAAGCTGCTCGAAGTCTCCGGCGTCGGCCAGGGTGCGCTGCTGCAGGAGCTTGGCGTGAAGGTCGTGCACGAATCGCCAATGGTCGGCGAGAACCTGCAGGACCATTACATGATCGGCTGCCAGACCTACCTGAAGGAGCCGCATCACTCGATCAATCAGCTCAGCCGCGGGGTGAAGCTGCTCGGCGAGATCGCGAAGTACGGCCTCACCCGCAAGGGCCTGCTGTCCTATGCGGTCGGCCATGGCTGCGTCTTCGCCAAGAGCCGGGACGAGCTGCAGTATCCCGACATCCAGATCCACGTGATGGCCGCGTCGATGGATCTCGATTACCTCAATCGCTACCAAGGCCTGCGGCTGGACAAGGAACCCGGCATGGCTTCGAACCCGTGCCAGCTGCGCCCCGAATCGCGCGGCTCGATTCACGCCAGGTCGCCCGACGGCAACGTGCGGCCGAAGATCGTGCCGAACTATCTCTCCGATCCGATCGACCGCGCGAGCGTGGTCGACCAGCTCAAGCTGATCCGCAAGATCTGGAGCCAGCCCGCGCTCGAGCCCTACATCAAGGAAAAGGGCGATCCGTTCGGGCAGACCGACGACGAAATGCTCGCTTATGCCAAGCTCGCCGGCGGCACGCTCTACCACGCGGTCGGGACCGTCGCGATGGGCGACGAGCGCTACCCCCTCGACCCGCAGCTCCGCGTGCGCGGGATCGAAGGGCTGCGCGTGATCGACGCGTCGGTGATGCCCAAGATCAGCTCCGGCAACACCAACGCCCCCACGATCATGATTGCCGAGAAGGGCGCCGAGATGGTCCTGGCGGACGCGAAGCAGGCGGTAGCGGCGTAGCGCTTAGAGCTGCACCACCGTCGCGGCCGCCACGCCGGCACAGAGCACCACGAACCCGGTGCCCCACAGCAGGATGTGGAAGAGCCGTCCCTTCAGCGTCTCGTCCTCGACGATGCTGACCTCCTGCTCGGGCGCGACGGCGTGGGTGATGCCCGCGCCGAACGCCGGCTCGAGCCGCGGCAAGGTGACTTCCGAGGTCAGGACCAGCTTCTCGCTGGCGATCGCGAGGCGTTGATCGGCCAGGTCATCTTCCAGCTCTTCGCCAGCCGGCGCATTTTCCCCGCGCGCCAGCTGCTCGAGCTGCTTGTCGATCGCCACCAGCCGGTCGATCTGCTCGAGCGCGCGGCGCCGGTTGCCCGAAAGCACCGCCAGTTGCAGCCGCGCCTGCGCCAGACCGCTCGCCCGCACGATCTGGAGATCGACGCGCGGTGGCGGCGGCTTGGGTTGATGATGCAACGGCGAAACGTCGTCGGCGACGACCGGATATGTGGCCACGTGTGTCCTCCCATCGCCCCTCGGGCCGGGAGTTGCCACTGCTGTATGGGAGACGGAACCGCGAACCGACCAGCCGGGGGCGGCGCGCGGCGGGCTGCGGGCTAGAATCGCGACGAGTAGAAGTACAGCGGCGTACGCCGCACCCACTCCAGCCAGACAATGGTCCCATTCGGCAGCCGCTTCGGCCACCAGACGAAGACCATCCTCGCCTGCGTCCTCCTGCGCCTGCGATGCGGCAAGCGTATCCGCATCAGCCGAATCCCGCGCGCGCGAATCGTTTGGTCACTTCCACCCCCCCCCGGGTCAGAACGCGGTTAACGGAACGCCTTAAGGGCGAGGGGGTCAAGTAAGGGCTTTCCCCGGTTCGCGGGAGCGCACCGGCATCTACCTCAAGCCGCCAGCCTGGCGCGGCACCCGGTTCGCCGGCCCTCAACTTGCGGCTTCACGCGGCCGCTCAGAGGCGAATGGAACTCCGGCGCGCCGGTTCCGCGGGTGCTGAAGCTGGCTTCAGCCGTCCGCCGGACCGCGTCTCAATTCCGCGTGTTCGCGATCGCCTGGAAGTAGGCAAGGGTGTCGGGCACCAACCATTCGGGCTCGACGGGCGGGAAATAGCTGAGCTTGACGATGACCGTGCGGCTTTGCGGATGGACATAGATGAACTGTCCGCCCAGCCCGACCGCGGCGTAGGCGCCAGGCTCGTTGTCGACCTGCCAGGTTTGCAGGCCATAGCCGGGCATGGCGCCCGGGCCGCTGAGACCAGTCGATTTCATGCGTGTCATTTCCGCGACCCAGCCCTCGGGCAAGACCCGCTCGCCGCTCGCGACACCGCCATTGCGCATCAGTTCGCCCAGGCGCGCGAAATCGCGCAAGCTGGCGTTGAACCCCATTCCGTTGAGCGCGCGCCCCTCGCCGACCGGCCCGTCGGCGAGGAAGTGACCGTCGAATTCGGCGCCCAAGGGCTTCCAGATCCGGCTTTCCATCAAATGCTCGATCCGTTCGCCGGTCGCCTGTTCGAGAACCCAGCCCAGCACGGCTGTGTCGAGCGTGGCATAGTTGAATTCGGCGCCCGGGGCCGCCCGGGCCGGAATGTCGATCGCGAAGTCGGCGAAGCGCGCCTCGTTGCGGACGATCGCGGCTTCGTGGATGCGCGCGGCCAGGCTCGGATTGTCGCCGAAATCGTATCGCTCCTGAATATCGGCCCCCGAGCGCATTTCGAGGATGTTGCGGATCGTTGCGGCGCCGTATGCACCTGAGCGCAGTTGGGGGACGTAGCGGCTGGCGGGGTCGTCTAGCGACTCGATCTCTCCCCGCTCCAACGCCTGGCCCACCAGCATGGCTGTGATGGTCTTGGTCATGGAGAAGCCGATATGCGGCGTGTCCGCTGTCATGCGGTTGCGATAATCCTCGAACACGATGGCGCCGTCGCGAAGGACGATGAATGCATTGGTGAACGTTCGATCGGCCCAAGCCTCGTAATCGGCCCGTGCGCCAGCAACGGACGTCGCGGGCATCGTGAAGCCTTCCGTCCTGGCCAGTTGCCATTCCTGGCCGTCACCGACGCCATCGACGGTGCGGTAGGCAAAGACATCGTGCGTGTTGCGAAACGTGAAGCCGTTGACCTCAGGATTGAGCCACTGCCAGCGCATGGCGATCGTCGCCGCCGAGGGAGGAAGACTGCCGAAGGCCTCCGCTTCCGAATAGACCTCGTCGGGAGCGGCCACCCGCCCTTCGTCCTGGTTGCAGCCCGCGAGCGACAGCGCTGCCGCCAGCGCAGCCGCAACCATCCGGCGATGTCTCATATCCTCTCCCAATATCCGTTTAAGCCGCCAGCCCGATCTCCTCGCTCGGGGCGAAGTTGCCGTGGAGGCCAAAGCGCAGGCGGATCGGCACCTGGATCGTCGCGATCGGGCCCTTCTCGATGTCGAGCGCGTCGAACAGCAGCAGGTCGCTGCGGTGCTCCTCGAGCCGGTTGCAGACCTGCACGATCCACCCGTCGCCCTCGGGCGCGGCCTTGCTGCGCGGGATGAAGCAGGGCTCCTGCAGGCTGGAGACCGGCCCGCACCACCAGTGCTGCTCGGCGCCGGTCTCGAGATCCTTGAGGAACAGGCAGTTCATCATGAACCCGCCGGCGCTGCCCCCTTTCAACTCGACCGGCCGGGTCATGTCCATCTCGAGGCCCCTGCCGTAGCGATTCTTGACGCCGGTGAACCGGTCATCGATGCGCGGGAACTCGGACGCGGTGTCGGTCAGTCTGGTGACGGCGTCGAACTCGTCGCCGTTGCTGGCCATGTCCACCGTCCAGTCGGTCAGCCGGCTCATCGCCTCGGCCGGGTTGAACGGCGCGCCGTGCACGTCGGGGAAGAACGGGAACATGTTGTTCTTCGCCTCGCAGGTCACGAAATGGACCTTGGTCCCTTCCTGCCAGGCGTTGAGCACGTGGCTGGCGAAGCAGTTGTCGCGCTTGAACCAGCGGATGTCTTCCTGCTTCAGGTCGTCGCGCCGCGGGATCACGCCGAGATAGACCGGCATCGTCGTGTCGAAGCCGAAGTGCGGCTTCTTCTGCTCGAGCCGTTCCCAGCTTCCGATCGACGGCACGATGTGCAGAACGAGGTAATCCTCGGTGATGCCGAAGTCGTGCATCATGCAGTAGTAGGGGACCTTGAACCACTTCTCGCGGACCAGCTCGCCCTCGGGGTTGACCTCGTAGTAGGTGACGTCGTCGGTGCACAGGCCGCTCGCGGCATAGCCGATCGCCACCATGTTGCCGGTCTTCGGATCGATCTTCGGATGCGCGGTGAAAGTCTGGCCGGTCATCTTGCCGCCGAACCTCTCGAACCCGATCGTCTCCATCGTCGCCGGGTCCATCAGCAGCGCAGGCGAATCTTCCTTCATCGCCCACAGCTTGCCGGCGTAGATCCAGGCGTTGGTGTTGGCGGTCGAACGGGTCATGCCTTGCACGCTCGGATCGTCGGTCAACGGGTTGCGGTACATGCCGAACAGTCCGCGCCCCGCCGCATGCTCGGCGTTCCACTTGTCGGTCTTCGCCCAGCGCTGGCGGAAATCGCACTGGCCGTCGTGGAAGTGGAAGCGGCTGATCATTCCGTCGCCGTTGAAAGCGATGTCGTCGCCCAGCATGGGCGGGAACTGCGGGTCGGGCTGCACGCGATAGAACGCGCCGTCCAGCTCCGGCGGAATCGTGCCGGTGTGCTGCAGGTCGGCGATGTCGGCTTCGATTCGGCTTGGGGTATTGAAGCCGGTGAAGCTCGGCGTGTCGGGAAACTGGGCCATCGGGTTCCTCTCCTTGCGCGAGATTGTATGCTCCACTAACGATTAGGCAAGAAGCATCGCTAGGGGGACTAGGGGCGAGTGAGCGCGGCCACATTGAGCAAGGACAAAGCCGCGCCGTTCGGCGAGATCGCGGACCTTGAGGACATTGTCGGCTTTCATATCCGCCTGGCGCACGGCGCGGTCTATCGTCACTTCACCGAAACATTCGCCGATCTGGACCTGACGCAGAAACAGGTCTCCGCGCTGTGGCTGGTGGCGGACCATCCGGGCATTTCGCAAATCGAGCTCGGCGGCCGCCTGCACATGGACAGGGCGACGACGATGACGATCGTGAACCGCCTACAGCAGCGCGATTATGTTCGCCGCGAGCGGTCCGCGAGCGACGCGCGCAAGCAGGCCCTGTTCGTGACCGAGGCCGGCACGGACGCGCTCGCCCAAGCCAAGGCCTGCATCGCCGAGCACGAAACGTGGCTCAAGTCGCGCTTCACCCAGGCGGAAATCGAAAAACTGGTGGAAATGCTGGCGCGAATCCACGAATGAGTGCGCGTCCAGGGAGAGGATACTGAATTATGGCCGGACCGGCAGGTGGCACCAACCCGATCAGGGTGATCGACGACAACCCGATGAGCGTGCGGCAATGGATCGTCGTCGCGCTGATGGTGCTCCTCAATGCGCTCGATGGCTTCGACGTCTTGTCGAGCGCCTTTGCCGCACCGGGAATCTCGCAGGAGTGGGGCATTCCGCGCGACGAGCTCGGAATCATGCTTTCCGCGGAGCTGGTCGGCATGGGCTTCGGTTCGGTCATCCTCGGCGGCTTCGCCGACAAGGCGGGCCGCAAGCTCGCGATGCTGGTGTGCCTCGTCATCATGGCGGCCGGCATGTACATGGCGCACAGCGCCAACGATCTGTGGACCTTGACCACTTGGCGCTTCATCACGGGCCTCGGCATCGGCGGCATGCTAGCCGCAACCAACGCCATGACGGCCGAATCCTCCAGCAAGCAGGGCCGCGGACTGGCGATGGCGCTTTACGTCATCGGATACCCGGTCGGCGGCGTTATCGGCGGTTTTGCAGCGCAAGGCTGGCTGCTGGTCGAGTACGATTGGCGCGCGGTATTCCTGTTTGGCGCCATTGTGACCGCGGTGATGATCCCGCTGGTCATGCTGCTGGTCCCCGAAACGCCCGCATTCTATGCTGCCCGCCGGCCTGAAGGCGCGCTCGAGAAGATCAACAAGTCGCTGCGCGCCTTGCAGCAACCTCCGATCGATGCGTTGCCCGAAATCGAACCGGGCGCCCCGAAGCCGAAGGTCACCGAGATCCTGTCGAACCCGCGGCTGCGTCCCGTTACGCTGCTGCTCGCGTTCGGCTACTTGTTCCACACGCTGACGTTCTACTACATCCTCAAGTTCGCGCCGACTATCGTTGCGGGCGCCGGCTTTACCCAGCCGGAAGCGGCCAGCAGCCTGACTTACGCCAACATCGGCGGCGCCATCGGCGGTTTCCTGTTCGGCTTCCTGCTCAAGAAGTGGGACATCAAGGGACCGACCATCGCCGTCGCCGTGCTCGGCTCGTTGGCGGTCATTGCATTCGGTATCGGCAGCGACACCCTGTGGGGCTGGCGGATCGCAGCGTTCCTCACGATGTTCTTCCTCAATGCCGCGATCGTCGGTTACTACGCGGCCTTCGCCAAGGGCTTCCCGGCGTTCGCCCGCGCCACCGGCACGGGTTTCGTGCTCGGCGTCGGACGGGCCGGCGCGGCCGGCTCGCCGATCATCGCAGGGTTCCTGTTCGCGACCTTGGGCAACGAGAACCTCTTGGTCGTCTCCGCGCTCATGTCGATCGGGGCGGTCATCGGTGCCGTGCTGCTGTGGTTCCTGCCGATGCGTGACCCGGATTACGACATAGGCGACGTCGAGCCGTTGGCAGCAGGCTCTGACGAACCGATGCGCAAGGCCGCTTGAGCGTCACGCCGGCCGGAGAGGAGAGCCTTTCCGGCCGGTCCTATTTCGGCTCTGGCGCGGCGTGAGCAAATAGCCAATAGGGGGCGAATTGTTCACTGAGTAAACTAAGAGGACCGTGATGAAGACCCGCGCCGCTGTCGCTTTCGCCCCCAAGCAGCCCCTTGAGATCGTCGAGCTCGATCTCGAAGGCCCGAAGGCCGGCGAGGTGCTGGTCGAGATCATGGCGACCGGCATCTGCCACACGGATGCTTACACGCTCGACGGGCTCGATTCGGAAGGCTTGTTCCCGTCGATCCTCGGCCACGAAGGCGCCGGGATCGTGCGCGAGGTCGGCCCAGGCGTCACCAGCGTAAAGGCGGGCGATCACGTCATCCCGCTCTACACCCCCGAATGCCGCCAGTGTAAGTCGTGCCTCTCGGGCAAGACCAACCTCTGCACCGCGATCCGCGCGACGCAGGGCAAGGGGCTGATGCCCGACGGGACCAGCCGGTTCTCGTACAAGGGCGAGACGATCTACCACTACATGGGCTGCTCGACATTTTCGAACTTCACCGTGCTGCCCGAGATCGCGGTCGCGAAGATCCGCGAGGACGCGCCGTTCCAGACGAGCTGCTACATCGGCTGCGGAGTGACGACGGGCGTCGGCGCGGTGGGCAACACCGCCAAGGTCCAGGTCGGCGACAACGTGGTCGTCTTCGGCCTCGGCGGCATCGGCCTCAACGTGATCCAGGGAGCCAGGCTCGCCGGCGCGAACATGATCGTCGGCATCGACATCAATCCGGACCGCGAGGAATGGGGCCGCAAGTTCGGCATGACTCACTTCCTCAACACCAAGGGCATGAGCCGCGACGAAGTCGTTGCCAAGGTGGTCGAGCTGACCGACGGCGGCGCCGACTACACCTTCGACTGCACCGGCAACACCGAAGTCATGCGCACCGCGCTCGAAGCCTGCCATCGCGGCTGGGGCACGTCGATCATCATCGGGGTCGCCGAAGCCGGCAAGGAGATCGCCACCCGTCCGTTCCAGCTGGTTACCGGCCGCAACTGGCGCGGCACCGCATTCGGCGGCGCCAAGGGCCGCACCGACGTGCCGAAGATCGTCGATTGGTACATGGACGGCAAGATCGCCATCGATCCGATGATCACCCACGTCTTGCCGCTCGAGGAGATCAACAAGGGCTTCGACCTCATGCACGCCGGCGAGAGCATCCGCAGCGTCGTCGTCTAATGAGGATTGCCAGAGAAAAATTCACAAGAGCGAAAGATTCGGCTATTTGAAAAATCGCTCTTGTGGGTCTACAGACCTGACCACAGGAGAGAGACTCATGTTTACCCACGCCTTCCTCGGCTCGAACGACATCGAGAAGAGCCGCAAGTTCTACGACGCCACGATGGGCGTTCTCGGCTATCAGAACGTCGTCCCGCCGGAAGCAGGCCAGCTGGTCTATGCGGGGCCGGCCGGTACCTTCATCGTCGGCAAGCCGCTCAACGGTGAGCCTGCCACTTATGCCAACGGCGGCACGCTCGGCTTCGCCGCGCCCGACGACGAGACCGTCGCCAAGTGGCATGAGGCGGGCCTCGCCGCCGGCGGCACCTGCGATGGCCCTCCGGGACCGCGCGAGCGTGCCCCCAACCAGTCCGTCGGCGCCTACTTGCGCGATCCCGACGGCAACAAGGTCTGCGCCTTCCACATGCGCCACTGAGCGCGACCATGGTCGCGAACGTCATGGAAACGGTTTCAACGGTCCGGTCTTTCGGCGGAACGCAGGGCGTCTACCGTCACGAATCCACGGAGACCGGAACCCCCATGACGTTCGCGGTCTACGTGCCCGATCACGCGCCGGGCGCGAAGCTGCCGGTGCTGTGGTATCTGTCGGGTCTGACCTGCACTCACGCCAACGTCATGGAAAAGGGCGAGTACCGCCGCGCCTGCGCCGAGCACGGCGTGATCTTCGTCGCGCCGGACACGAGCCCGCGCGGCGACGATGTTCCGGACGACGAAGGCTATGACTTCGGCAAGGGCGCGGGCTTCTACGTCGATGCGACGCGGGAGCCGTGGTCGAAGCACTTCCGCATGCGCTCCTACATCGAGCGCGAGCTGCCCGAGCTGATCGCGGCGGAGTTCCCGGTCGACATGGCGCGCCAGGGCATCACCGGCCACTCGATGGGCGGGCACGGCGCGCTGACGATCAGCCTGCGCAATCCCGGCCGCTTCAAGTCGACTAGCGCCTTCGCGCCGATCGTGAGCGCGGCGGGCTGCCCGTGGGGCGAGAAGGCGCTCGGCGGCTACATCGGCGCCGACCGCGCCGCTTGGCGCGAGTACGACGCCTGCGCGCTGATCGAAGACGGCGCCTGCCTCCCCGACCTGCTGGTCGACCAGGGCACGGCCGACGACTTCCTGTCCGAGCAGCTCAGGACTAATCTTCTGGACGCGGCATGCCGCCAGGCCGACATGCCCGCCACGATCCGGATGCAGGAGGGCTACGACCACTCCTATTTCTTCATCTCGACCTTCATGGCCGAACACATCGCCTGGCACGCGGAAAGGCTCGTTTCGTGAGTACCAAGGAACAGAGGATCACCGAAATCCTCGCCGAACACGCAGGGCGCGAAGGCCCCCTGCTCCCCATTCTCCACGATGTTCAGCACGAATTCGGCTGCGTCGACGCCGACAGCGAGAAGCTGATCGCGCAAGGCCTCAACCTGTCGCGCGCCGACGTCCACGGGGTGGTCAGCTTCTACCACGATTTCCACGCCGAGGCCGACCCGCGCCCCGAAGTGCAGATCTGCCGCGCCGAAGCCTGCAAGGCGCGCGGCGTCGAGGCGCTGATCGCCGACGCCGAGAAGGCCGCCGGCGACCGCGTCAAGCTCACGAGCGTCTATTGCCTCGGCCTGTGCAGCGCCGGCCCGAGCGCGCGCGTCGGCGACCGCCTTCACGCCCGGCTCGATTCCAAGGGCCTCGTCCAGGTAATCGAGGCAGCCCGATGATCGTTCGCATTTCCGATGACGCCCTCGCCCGCGCCCTGGGCGCCGACGAGCTTGCCCAGGCCTTCGCGCAGAAGGGCCACGAGGTTCACCGCACCTCGAGTTGGGGCATGCTCTGGCTCGAGCCGCTGGTCGAGATCGACGGCAACGGTTTCGGCCCGGCCACCCCGGACGACGTCGAGGCGATCCTCGACGGCTCGTCCGACAAGGCCATCGGCCGCATCGAGGACCACCCGTTCCTCGCCGGGCAGCAGCGCCTGACGTTCGCCCGCGCCGGCAAGACCCGCCCGCTCAACCTCGCGGACTACGAGGCGACCGGCGGCTGGGCCGGGCTCCGCCGCGCGCGCCAGATCGGCGCGGCGCAAATCGTCGAGGAAGTCACCGCGTCGGGCCTGCGCGGCCGCGGCGGCGCGGGCTTCCCCGCCGGCATCAAGTGGAAGACCGTCGCCGGCACGCCTGGCGAGCAGAAGTACATCGTCTGCAACGCCGACGAAGGCGACAGCGGCACGTTCGCCGACCGCATGGTGATGGAAGGCGATCCCTTCGCGCTGATCGAAGGCATGGCGATCGCCGGCGAAGCGGTGGGCGCCACCAAGGGCTACATCTACGTCCGCAGCGAATACCCGGATTCGATCCGCAAGCTGAACGACGCGATCGCCCTCTCGGCCTCGATCGTCGCGCCGTTCGACTGCGAGGTCCGCGTCGGCGCCGGCGCCTATGTCTGCGGCGAGGAAACCTCGCTGCTGAACTCGCTCGAAGGCAAGCGCGGCGAAGTCCGCGCCAAGCCCCCGCTGCCCGCGATCCAGGGCCTGTTCGGCCGCCCGACCGTGGTCAACAACGTGCTCACGCTCGCCGCCGTGCCGCACATCCTCGCCGAGGGCGGTTCCGCGCTCTATGGCGGGCTCGGCATCGAGCGCTCGAAGGGCACGATGCCGATCCAGCTCGCCGGCAACATCAAGCACGGCGGGCTGTACGAAACCGCGTTCGGCATCACCCTGCGCGAGCTGATCTACGACATCGGGGGCGGCACCGAATCGGGCCGCCCGGTCAAGGCGGTCCAGGTCGGCGGCCCGCTCGGCGCCTACATCCACCCCGACGAGTTCGACATCAAGTTCGACTACGAAGCCTACACCGCGGCCGATGCGCTCATCGGCCACGGCGGCATCACCGTGTTCGACGACACGGCCGACATGGCGGCCATGGCGCGTTTCGCGATGGAGTTCTGCGCGGTCGAAAGCTGCGGCAAGTGCACACCCTGCCGCATCGGCTCGGTGCGCGGCGTCGAGGTGATCGACCGCATCCTTGCCGGCGGCCGCCCGGCCGACTCGGTCGAGCTCCAGCCCGTCATCCACAATGCGCCGAAAACCGGCCGCCTGCCGGAGCAGGAGATCGCGCTGCTTACCGACTTGTGCGAAACGATGAAGTTCGGCTCGCTCTGCGCGCTGGGCGGATTCACGCCCTACCCGGTGATGAGCGCGCTCAAGAACTGGCCGGAAGACTTCATGCCCGGCCGGGAAGGCGCGGTCGAAAAGGTCCTCGATCGGAACGGCGCTTAACCCATGTCTCGTTCCGCCCGTCCCGACAGCGCCAAAGCCAACCTCGTCATTGCGAGCGCAGCGAAGCAATCCAGGGCCGTTCTGCGCCGCTCTGGTTTGCCGCGGGACCTTGGGTCCCTCGCACTGACGATGGGAGGCCTCGGATCGGTGCGATGATCCTGGGCGTCGTCCTGGCAGGCGGTCAGTCGAGCCGCTTCGGCAGCGACAAGGCGCTCGCCGAGCTCGGCGGGCGCACGCTGCTGGCGCGTGCCTTCGACACGCTGTCGGGCTATTGCGAGTTGGTCGTCGTTGCCGGGCGCGAGCGCGGCCCCGGCCACCGCTGCATTCCGGATTGGCCGCAACCCGGCATGGGCCCGCTCGGCGGCCTCGCGGCCGGCCTGAGGATGGCGCGCGACGAAGGCTATGACAGCGTGCTGACCTGCGGGGTGGACTCGGTCGGATTGCCCGACGACCTGCTCGAGCTGCTGTCGCCCGCCCCGGCCTACCTCGAAAGCCAGCCGGTCGTCGGCCACTGGCCCACGGGAACCGTCGACCGCCTCGAAGCGCTGCTTCTGTCGGAGCGCACGCATTCGATGATGGCGTTCGCAAGCGCGGTCCGGGCTACCCCCGTGAAAACAAGCGCCAAACCTGCTAATATCAATACACCGGCCGATCTGGCCGCGATGGAGCAAGACGATGGGATTTGAACGCCAGGCAGACTTCGGCACCCCCGAGGTCAAGTCGGATGAGATGGTGACGCTCACCATCGATGGCCGTGACGTCACGGTGCCCGCGGGCACCAGCGTGATGCGCGCGGCGGCCGAGATCGGCGGTGCCATTCCCAAGCTCTGCGCCACCGATAACATGCAGTCGTTCGGCTCGTGCCGCCTCTGTCTCGTCGAGATCGAGGGCGCGCGCGGCACCCCGGCGAGCTGCACCACCCCGGTCATGCCCGGCATGAAGGTGCAGACGCAGACCCCGCGGCTCGAGAAGCTGCGCAAGGGCGTGATGGAGCTCTACATCTCCGATCACCCGCTCGACTGCCTGACCTGTTCGGCCAACAACGATTGCGAGCTTCAGGAACAGGCCGCCAACGTCGGCCTGCGCGACGTGCGCTACGGGTACGAGGGTGAGAACCACCTCGCGGCGACGACCGACCACTCCAACCCCTATTTCGACTTCGATCCGTCGAAGTGCATCGTCTGCTCGCGCTGCGTGCGCGCCTGCGACGAGGTCCAGGGCACGTTCGCGCTGACCGTGGACGGGCGCGGTTTCGCCTCGCAGATCAGCGCCGGCCAGGCGGACGACAACTTCCTCACCTCCGAATGCGTGAGCTGCGGCGCCTGCGTGCAGGCCTGCCCGACCGACTCGCTGCAGGAAAAGAGCGTCAAGGCGATCGGCCTGCCCGAGCGCTCGGTCGTCACGACCTGCGCCTATTGCGGCGTCGGCTGCACCTTCCGCGCCGAGATGCGCGGCGAGCAGCTCGTCCGCATGATCCCGTGGAAGGACGGCAAGGCCAACCGCGGACACTCCTGCGTCAAGGGCCGCTTCGCCTATGGCTATGCGAACCACCAGGACCGCATCCTCAACCCGATGATCCGCGAGGCGATCGACCAGCCCTGGCGCGAAGTCAGCTGGGAAGAAGCGCTCACCTACACCGCGAACAAGCTGAACGAGATCAAGGCCAAGCACGGCGCCCGCGCGCTCGGCGGCATCACCTCGAGCCGCTGCACCAACGAGGAAACCTTCCTCGTCCAGAAGCTGGTTCGCGCCGGGTTCGGCTCGAACAACGTCGATACGTGCGCCCGCGTCTGCCACTCGCCGACCGGCTACGGCCTGAAGACCACGTTCGGCACCAGCGCCGGCACGCAGGACTTCGACTCGGTCATGGACGCCGACGTGTTGATGGTGATCGGCGCCAACCCCACCGACGCCCACCCCGTGTTCGCGAGCCGCATGAAGCGCCGCCTGCGCCAGGGCGCCAAGCTGATCGTGATCGATCCGCGCCGGATCGACCTCGTGCGCTCGCCCCATATCGAGGCCGCGCATCACCTGCCGCTCCAGCCGGGCACCAACGTCGCGGTGCTGACCAGCCTGGCGCACGTCATCGTCACCGAAGGCCTCGCCAACGAAGCTTTCATCCGCGAGCGTTGCGACTGGGACGAATACCAGGACTGGGCGCGCTTCGTCGCGGACGAGCGGCACAGCCCCGAGTTCCTCGAGGCGGTCACGCGCGTCCCGGCGCAGACCGTGCGCGAAGCCGCGCGGCTCTATGCCACTGGCGGCAACGGCGCGATCTACTACGGCCTCGGCGTCACCGAGCACTCGCAGGGCTCTTCGGCCGTCATCGCGATCGCCAACCTCGCGATGTGCACCGGCAATATCGGCCGTCCCGGCGTCGGCGTGAACCCGCTGCGCGGCCAGAACAACGTCCAGGGCAGCTGCGACATGGGCAGCTTCCCGCACGAGCTCAGCGGCTATCGCCACATCGGCGACGACGAGACCCGGGCGCTGTTCGAGAACGATTGGGGTGTCACGCTGGACAACGAGCCGGGCCTGCGCATCAACAACATGTTCGATGCCGCCGTCGATGGGACCTTTCGCGCGCTCTATGTGCAGGGCGAGGACATCATGCAGTCCGACCCGAACACCCAGCACGTCGCCTCCGGCCTCTCGGCGATGGAGCTGGTCATCGTGCATGACCTGTTCCTCAACGAGACCGCGAACTACGCGCACGTCTTCCTGCCGGGCAGCACCTTCCTCGAGAAGGAAGGCACTTTCACCAATGCCGAGCGGCGCATCCAGCCGGTCCGCAAGGTGATGGAGCCGGCGAACGGCTATGCCGACTGGGAAGTCACCCAGCTTCTCGCCAACGCTCTCGGCCTGGGGTGGAACTACGCGCACCCGAGCGAGATCATCGACGAGATCGCGCGCCTGACGCCGAGCTTCGCCGGCCTCAACTGGGAGCGCCTGCTCGAAACCGGCTCGGTCCAGTGGCCGGTCAACGAGCAACACCCCGAGGGCTCGCCCGTCATGCACGTCGAAGGCTTCGTGCGGGGCAAGGGCAAGTTCGTGGTCACCGAGTATATCCCGACCGACGAGCGCACCGGCCCGCGCTACCCGTTGCTCCTCACCACGGGCCGTATCCTCAGCCAGTACAATGTCGGCGCGCAAACCCGCCGTACCGGCAACGTGATCTGGCATGACGAGGACTTGCTCGAAATGCACCCGACCGACGCCGAGAACCGGGGTCTCAAGACGGGGGACTTCGCCAAGCTCGCCAGCCGCACCGGCGAAACGACGCTGCGCGTGCTCGTCACCGATCGGGTCGCTCCGGGCGTGGTCTACACCACGTTCCACCATCCGGGGACGCAGGCCAACGTCGTCACGACCGACTTCTCGGACTGGGCGACCAACTGCCCCGAGTACAAGGTCACGGCCGTGCAGGTGACCCCGTCGAACGGACCGACCGAATGGCAGCTCGACTATGCCGAGCACACCGCGAATTCGCGCCGGATCGCCGGCACCGAAATGGAACCCGCCGAATGAGCTCGACGATCGAAACTCTGCGTCGCATGGCGAACGATATCGCGCGCAATCTCGCCACCATGGGCGAGAACGAGGCAGCGCTCGCCACCGCGGACCATATCGACAAGTTCTGGGATCCGCGGATGAAGCAGGCGATCTTCGACGACGGCCGCACCGGACTTTCCGATATCGCCCGCGCGGCCATCAATCACCTCGCCAGCGGTGCCCGCCCGGAATCGCAGACCCGCGCGACGGAGTTCAACGCGGTCCACGAATCCGGTCATTCCGACGCAGGATAATGCTCCTTGTCCCTCGACGCTGAAGGGACGGGCGCGAAACGGTCATGACCAGGGCCACTGAAATCCATCCCGACGGCACGCGCCGTGAGCTCACGCGCGAATGGGTGCCCGAAGCGCCCGTCGCGCTCGAGTTCAACGGCCTGTCCTATGCCGTGATGATGGCGACGCCCTCGGACCTGGAGGACTTCGGCCTCGGCTTCGCGCTGACCGAAGGTCTCGCCAAGACTCCCGCGGACCTCACCGATATCGCTGTCGCCGACGTCGAGCACGGCTGGATCGTGCGCGCCGCGCTTGCGGGGCTCGGTATCGAGCAACTGACCGACCGCGTCCGCGCCCGCGTCGCCGAAAGCTCGTGCGGCCTGTGCGGCATCGAGAACCTCGAAGCCGTCGCCCGGCCGCTGCCGCCGGTCGCCGATCACGCGCCCCTCTCCGAAGCGGCCATCTTCGCCGCACAGGACTCGCTTCACGGGCAGCAGCCGCTCGGGGACCGCACGGGCGCCGCCCATGCCGCAGCCTTCTGCAGCGAAGCCGGCGTTGCGCTCCATGTCCGAGAGGACGTCGGCCGTCACAACGCGCTCGACAAGCTGGTCGGCGCGCTCGCCACGGCCGGGCAGGACCCGGCGGAAGGTTTCATCCTCTCGACCGCGCGCTGCTCCTACGAGATCGTCGAGAAGGCCGTGCGGGCCGGCGCCACGCGCCTCGTCACGGTGTCGCTTCCCACCAGCCTGGCGGTCGAGCGCGCCCGCGCCGCCGGCCTCAGTCTCTGGTGCCTCGCCCGCGACGACAGCGTGCTGCGGGTCCACGACGCGGCCACGTAACCGGGAACACCGCTGCCCGCCGCGCGCTTTTTCGCCAGACAAGGAGAAGCGCCATGTCCCACGAAGACGATCTCTTTGCGGTCGAGGAAGGCTTCTGGCTTTCCGGCAAGGACCACTTCGCCGCCCACCTCGACGATCGATGCCTGCTTGCCTTTCCTCAAGCGGGCGAGATGCACGGGATTTTTCCCCGCGAGCATGTCGCCGCCACCGCCACGCCCGACAACCGCTGGCGCGACCTGTCGATGACCGATCGCCACGTGCTCGAGGCGACAGACGACATGACCGTGATAAGCTACCGCGCCGACGTCACGCGCGCCGACGGCGAGCCCTATGCCGCCTTCGTCAGCTCGGGCTACGTCCGGCGCGACGATGGCTGGAAGCTCGCCTTCCACCAGCATTCGCCGCTCTGAACCGGTCGGGGGCCCGGCGAAAAAACAACTTTCCTACAGCCCTCGATCCGGTCCATCGTGCCATCGAACGCGGCGACTCGGCGCAATCCGGGTCCGCTTCAAGCTCCAAAAGGGCTATCGGGAAGATGACAGTGCGATGGCCCGCGATGGCAAGTAAGCCATTGTTATCTCAGCTCTTTTAGCGGAATAACCGATCCGCCTATTTCTTCCTTAGGGGCGTCACGCGAAAGATGACACTTCACCGGCTCAGCAGGTAGACCGCGTACTCCGCCCGCCAATTGGCGCCCGCGGCTCCCAGCTCGCGTTCGCCCGAGAAGAACCACGCCTTCTCCGTCCG
This sequence comes from Pseudomonadota bacterium, assembly GCA_023433305.1. Lineage (GTDB taxonomy): Bacteria > Pseudomonadota > Alphaproteobacteria > Sphingomonadales > Sphingomonadaceae > Croceibacterium_A. Next base: position 37,124 of record JAEZCZ010000101.1, read on the forward strand.
CACGCCCTTCTCGCGCAGCAGCTCGGCGAAGTCGGTCACGGTGACATGGTGGATGTTCTGCGTCTCGTACCAGCTCACCGGCAAGTGCCGCGTCACCGGCATCCGCCCGTTCCACAGCAGCGACGCGCGCATCCGCCAGTGCGCGAAATTCGGGAAGCTGACGAAGGCCCTCCGCCCGATCCGCAGCAACTGGTCGAGCATCAGGTCGGGCCGCTCGGCGGTCTGCAGCGTCTGGCTGAGGATCGCGTAGTCGAACGCGTCGTCGGGATAGTCCGCGAGGTCGCGGTTGGCATCGCCCTGCACCGCCGAAAGCCCGCGCGCGACGCACTTCTCGACTTCCTCGGGATCGATCTCCATGCCGCGCGCGTCCACGCCCTTCTCGGCGCGCAGCACGGCCATCAGCTCCCCGTCGCCGCAGCCGACGTCGAGCACCCGGCTGCCCGGCGCGACATGGCGCGCGATTACCGCGAGGTCCGGCCGCAGCCTCACGCGTAGATGTCCGGGAAATGCCATTCCATCCCCCGCTCCGGATGGGCCAGCGGCGTCCAGCCGAGCTTCTCGTAGAGCGGGTGCGCATCCACGGTCATCAGCAGCCAGCGCCGCAGCCCCTGCAGCTCGGGATGGTCCTGGAGCCACTGCACCATGCTCTGCGCCAGGCCCTTCCCGCGGTGCGCCTCGAGCACATAGACATCGGCGAGATAGGCGAACGTCGCCCGGTCGGTCACCACGCGCGCCAGGCCCACCTGCTCGCCCTGATGGCGCACCGCGATGCACAGGCTGTTGGCGATCGCCCTCTGCACCGTCTCCAGCGGAATGCCCGGCGACCAGTAGCTGCGCGACAGGTACGCATGCGCCGCGGCGACATCGATCTCCTCGGTCAGCTCGTAGCCCTCGGGCAAAGCGGTCATTCGAGGAACCCCTTCACCACCCGGTCGAGCGCGGGCACGTCGAGCAGGAAGCTGTCGTGACCGTAGGGCGCGCTCAGCTCCACGAAACTGACCGGCGCCGCCACCGCGTTGAGCGCGTGCACGATCGCGCGGGATTCGGCTGTCGGATAGAGCCAGTCGGTATCGAAGCTGATCAGGCAGAACCGCGCCGTGGCGCCGGCGAACGCCTCGGCCAGCTTGCCGCCGTGCTCCTCGGCGAGGTCGAAATAGTCCATCGCCCGGGTGATGTAGAGATAGGCGTTGGCATCGAACCGGTCGGTGAAGGCCAGGCCCTGGTGGCGCAGGTAGCTCTCGACCTGGAAGTCCGCATCGAAGCCGAAGCTCTTCGCGTCCCGGTCCTGCAACCGCCGGCCGAACTTGCCGGTCAGCCCGGCTTCCGAGAGATAGGTGATGTGCGCCGCCATGCGCGCAACGGCGAGGCCCTTTTCGGGCCCCTTGCCGTGCCCGTAGTAGTCGCCGCCCTGCCAGTTCGGATCGGCCATGATCGCCTGCCGGCCGACTTCGTGGAAGGCGATGTTCTGAGCCGAGTGGCGAGCGGTCGTGGCGATCGCCAGCACCCTCTCGGCGCGCTCGGGAAAGTTCTTCGCCAGGCTCAGCGCCAGCATCCCGCCCATCGAGCCCCCGACCACCGCGTGCAGTCGCTCGATGCCGAGCGCGTCGAGCAGCGCGACTTGCGCCCGCACCATGTCGCGAACGGTGATGACCGGGAACCGCATCGCATAAGGCTTGCCGTCCGCGGCGAGGCTCGCCGGCCCGGTCGATCCCATGCAACCGCCGATCACGTTCGCGCAGATCACGTGGAAGCGGTTGGTATCGATCGGCTTGCCCGCGCCGACCATGCGGTTCCACCAGCCTGGCTTGCCCGTGATCGGATGGGGGCTGGCGACGTGCTGATCGCCCGTCAGCGCATGGAAGATGAGGATCGCGTTGGACTTGTCCGCCGCGAGGTTGCCGTAGGTCTCGTAGGCGATCGTCACCCGGTCGAGCGACTGCCCGCTGTCGAGCGGCAGCGGCTGGTCCAGCACGAGGCTGGTGGACGTCGGGGCGAGAGCGGTGGCCATGGCTGGGGCGGACTTGGGGCGAACCCCAGTGACTGTCAACAAATCCTCCCCGAGCTCGTCTCGGGGAGGTGGCAGACGCCGCAGGCGGCTGACGGAGGGGTCATGCGGCACCAACCCCTCCACCACGCTTCGCGCGGTCCCCCTCCCCGAGCAAGCTCGGGGAGGATGGGCTGTCAATTGCCCGCGCTTGCCGCTATGCGCCCGCCGGTGAATCAGAGGGCTCCCGCGACAAAGCCGGCGATGAAGCCGTGGATCGAGGCAATCCATGCCTATGTCCCTGGCCGCAGCAAGGGCGCCGACGGGCGCGAGCTGGTCAAGCTCTCCGCTAACGAGAACCCGCTCGGAACCAGCCCAGCCGCGCTCACGGCACGGGCGCGGGCCGGCTCACCCGATCGTTACCCGGATCCGGATTCGGCTGAACTGCGGGCGGCGATCGGCAGGCTCCACGGGATCGATCCCGCACTCATCGTCTGCGGCACGGGTTCCGACGAGCTGCTCAACCTCGCCGCGCAAGCCTTTGCCGGCCCGGGCGACGAGGTGATCTACGTACGCTACGGGTTCGCGGTTTACGACATCGCCGCGCGGCGATGCGGCGCCACCGTCGTCGTCGCGCCCGACCGCGACTTCGGAACCGACGTCGATGCACTGCTCGGCTGCGTGACCGAACAGACCAGGGTCGTGTTTCTCGCCAATCCCAACAATCCGACCGGGCGCTTCCTGCCCGGTTCCGAACTCGCCCGGCTCCACGCCACGCTGCCACCCCAGGTGCTGCTCGTGCTCGATCAGGCCTATGCCGAATATGTCGCGCCGGAGGACGATGATGGCGGCCTCGCCCTCGCCGCGGCGCACGAGAACGTCCTGGTCACGCGGACCTTCTCCAAGATCTATGGGCTCGCGGGTGAGCGGATCGGCTGGGGAACCGGAGCGGCCGCGCTGGTCGATGCGCTCAACCGAATTCGCGGCCCTTTCAACGTCACGCTCAGCGGGCAGGCAGCCGCGACGGCCGCGCTCGCGGATCAGGACTTCGTCGTTCGCTCGCGTGAACACAACCGTGCCGAACGCGCCCGTTTCGTCGAGGCGATCGAAAGCCTCGGCAATCATGGCCTCCGCGCCGTGCCGAGCGAAGCCAACTTCGTGCTTGTGCTGTTCGAGGGCGCCCTGACCGCCGAGGCCGCTCTGCGCGGCCTGGCGGATGCCGGCTACGCCGTGCGGCACCTGCCCGGCCAGGGTCTGCCGCAGGGACTGCGCATCACCGTCGGCAAGCGCGAGCAGATGGACGCTGTGGCCGCGACGCTCCGCGACCTCGCGGAGCGCGCTCGATGAGCTTCGAACGTGTTGCGGTTATCGGGCTCGGCCTGATCGGCGGCTCGATCGGCCTGGCCGTGCGCGATCACCTGCCGGGCGTCGTCACGTGCGGATACGACCTCGATCCCGCCGTGCGCCGCCGCGCCGCCGAACGCCGCCTCGCCGACACGATATGCGAGACCGCCGAGGAAGCCGTCGCCGACGCGGACCTCGTGATCCTTTGCGTGCCCGTCGGGGCGATGGGCAGCGCCGCGCGCACGGTGCTCCCGGCGCTCAAGCCCGGCGTCGTGGTCAGCGACGTCGGCTCCTCGAAACAAGCCATCGGCGACACTCTCACCGCCGCGCTGCCCGGGCATTCGATCATCCCCGCGCACCCGGTCGCGGGCACCGAGCACAGCGGCCCGGATGCCGGCTTCGCCTCGTTGTTCCACCGCCGCTGGTGCATCGTGACGCCGCCCGCCGACGCGGACCGCGCGCAAGTCCGGGCTCTGGTGGCGTTCTGGGAAGCTCTCGGCGCCACGGTCGAGACGATGGACGCCCAGCACCACGATCGCGTGCTCGCCGTCACCAGCCACATCCCCCACCTCATCGCCTACACGATCGTCGGCACCGCCTCGGATCTCGAGGAAGTCACCCGCGGCGAAGTGATCAAGTATTCGGCGGGCGGCTTCCGCGACTTCACCCGCATTGCCGCCAGCGACCCGACGATGTGGCGCGACGTGTTCCTGCACAATCGCGACGCCGTCCTGGAAATGCTCGACCGATTCCTCACCGACCTCGCGATGATGCGCGAAGCGATCCGCTCGCGCGACGGCGAAACCATGTTCGAGCTGTTCAGCCGGACCCGGGAAATCCGCCGCTCGATCGTCGAGATGGGCCAGGACGATCCGCGCGCCGACTTCGGCCGCAAGCACAACGGCGACAGCTAGGCTGCGTTCAACGCATTGATCGCGGCGTGCACGCGCGCTTCGATCAATTCGCGCGGCAGTCCTGGCTCGATCGCCTCGCCGAAATGCAGCGTGATCGTGCCCGGCCGCTTCCACAGACGATGATATAGCGGCCCGCTATCGACCGCCACGGGTACGACCGGCAGGCCAAGCAGCTTGTAAAGACCGGCGAAGCCCGCTTGCAGCGGCGGCCGGGTCCCATGCGGCACGCGGGTACCTTCGGGAAATATCGCCAGCGGGCGCCCCGTTCCAGCGAAGGCTTTCGCCTCGGTCAGCATCGCGCGGAGCGCCTTGGCCCCCTCGTCGCGCCGGACCATCACCGAACCGTACGTCATGGCGGCCCGGCCCCACCCCGGGATGCGATAGAGTTCCTCCTTGGCGAAGGGCACCGGGTGGTCGAGCGCCGTCGGCAAATCGATCGCCTCGAAGAAGCTCTCGTGCTTGATCGCATAGAGCGCAGCGCCGGCCGGACGCGATCCGGTTTCTCGAATCGTGATACCCAGGATCCGAACGCATCGCCGGTGAAATCGCGACCACGCATCGGGCACGACGCGCACATGTTTCGGCGCGATGGCCGCGACCAGCACCGAGCCGAGCACGAAGAAGACGCTCCCGGTATAGAACACCAGGTAGAACAGCAGGCTCCGCAGCACGTTCATCGGATCATTCCGGCCACGCGCGAGCGAGCGATGTCGCGATGAACTTGTGATACTCGAGGAACAGCGTCCACAGCGACGGCTCGGTGCGGACGGCGTCGCGCAGCACCGTCACGCCGTCGGGCAGGGTGCTTTCGAGCTCGCGCGCGGCGCGGCGCATGTGCCAGTCGGCGGTCACCAGGCGGATCGACCGCACGTCGTTCTCCGCCACCCACACCGCCGTCTCGCGCGCGTTCCCCCGCGTGTCGAGCGCGGCAAATCCAAGGCGGACGCAGCACTCCATCGTGTTCGCCGGAACCTGATACGCGATCGCGAACTCTCGCGGCTTGACCTCGGCGTCCACGCCCGTGACGAGCATCAGGTCGGATGCGTCGGCGCGCAGCAGCGCGAGGCCGCGCGGAATGCGGCCGCCGCTGCCGGTCGGGACCACGATCGCGTCGGTTCTCTCGGCGCCCGCAGGTTGCGGCAAGGCGATCGCGAACCACAGGAAGCCGAGCGTCCACAGCACGAACAGCGATGCGAAGATGCGCTGGATCACAGCATTCGCCTCAAGGCCGCGAGGACAGTCATGCGCGCCGTCACCACGGCGAGGATGACGCCGACCACCGGCACCGCGGCGAGCAGCACCCAGTCGGCCGCGCCGAGCTCTCCACCCGCCACCATTCCCGAGCCGAGCGCCGCGAACTGCCGCCCGAGCAGCGCCATCGCCGCCACCCCCAGCGCCAGTCCCACCATGCCCCCGAGCGCGGCATCGAGCGCGATCGAGCGCTGGAAGATGCGCGCGATCTGGCCGTCGCTGCCGCCGAGCAAGTGAATGATTTCGATCGTCTCGCGGTTCGAGCCGAGCGCGCTGCGCGCGGCGAGCCACACCGCCGCCGCGCTCGTGGCGGCGAGCAGCACGATGAGACCCACCGCCAGCCACTGGAGCGAGGCGACCGCATCGAAGACCGGCTCGAGCCAGCGCGCCTGGGCATCTAGCCGGGCGGCTGGAACCGAAGCACCCAGCGAGGCTCGCAGCTCTGCCAGTCGCCGCTCGGTGACGGGGCCGGAAAGGCGCACGTCGATCAGCGCCGGCACGGGAATCGCGTCCTCCTCCGCCGCCTGCTGCTGGCCGAGCCAGGGCTCGAGCAATGCGTCGAGCTCGGCATCGGGCACTCGCTCCACCGAGGCGACTTCCTCGCGGTTGCTGAGCAGCGCCACGGCCAGCTCGGTCTGTCGCTCGCGCTCGGCCGGGGCTGCCTCGACGATCTGCACGGTCAGTCCGCCGGCGATCTCCGCCTCGGCGTTTTCGGAGAGATTGCGGAGCGCAAGCCCGGCGCCCGCAGCGATGACCGTCAGCGCGATCATGATCGCGATCACCCAGGGCATGGGCCCGGCGAGCCGCGCGTGCGGCACCAGCCGGTTGCCGGTGCGAAATCGCCCTGCGTTTCGCCAGGTCGGACGAGCCGCCATCAGGCCGACGCCTCGCGCCGCGGCGGATAGCGGAGCGCCCCAGTGGGATCGCTCAACCGGCCGCGATCGAGCCGCATGATCAGCGAATCCGGCACCTTCTTGAGCAGGTGCACGTCGTGCGTCGCCACGACCACCGTGGTTCCGAGCCGGTTCAGCGCTTCGAACAGCCGCAGCAGCTTGAGCGCCATGTCGGGGTCGACGTTGCCGGTCGGCTCGTCCGCCACCAGGATTTCGGGCCGCGCGATCACCGCGCGCGCGATCGCCACGCGTTGCTGCTCTCCGCCCGACAGCGTCGCCGGACGCGCTTCCGCCCGTTGATCGAGGCCGACCCACTCGAGCATGTCGGCGACGGGCTTTCTGATCTCGTTCTCGGGAACGCCCGAGACTCTGAGCGGCAAGGCGACGTTGTCGAACGCGCTGAGTTGCGGGACGAGACGGAAGTCCTGGAACACGACGCCGATGCGGCGCCGGAATGCGGGCAGCCGGCCACGTGGAACGGTGATCACGTCCGTCCCGAACATGCGGATGATCCCGCGCGACGGGCGCTGCGCGAGGTAAAGCAGCCTGAGCAGCGAAGTCTTGCCCGCGCCGCTCGCGCCGGTGAGAAAATAGAAGCTGCCCGGATAGAGCGTGAACGAAATGTCGCTCAGCACTTCGCGCTCGGTTCCGTAGCGCAGCCCGACGTTGTCGAACTGCACGATGTTGCCCTCCGGTCCGCTCATGGTCGGCCCCGGGCTTTCGGCGACGGCCGGCAGAGAAGAGAACGATGAGCCACGGGCATGTGCGGCGCGTATAGCCGCTGATCGATGTGGAAAAAAGCCGCGCGGCTGCGCAACGCACGGCCTCGCGCCTTGTTGGCCCTCGCGCGCGGCCCTAGGATTTCCGGTGAAATGATCATCGCCTGCCCAGCTTGTACGACCCGTTATGTCGTGCCCGACAGTGCGGTCGGCGCCGAAGGGCGCACGGTGCGATGCGCGAAATGCCGGCACAGCTGGTTCCAGGATCCGCCCGAGCTGCCCCAGCGCCCGGCGGCGGCGGCACCCGTCGCTCCGCCGCAGCCGGTCCCGCCGCGGTCTGCCGACACTCCGGTTCGATCCGAGCCCGCGGCCGAGGCGCCCCCACGGCCTGAGCCGACGCGCTTCGTTCGTCCGGAACCTCAACGCGAAACCGAGCCCGCACCCGCGGTCGAGCGAGCCCCACCGCTGCCCGAAGAACCGGTCGCTCCGCCGCCTATCGAAGAGCCTCCTTTAGGGCGCGTGGAATCCGAAGGCGCTTCGCAGTTCGACGCGGCCCCTCCGTTCCGGCGGAGGCGCAACCCGCTCAAGCTATGGACCTGGGCGGCGGCAATCTTCGCTTTGCTGGCGGTCGGAACGATCGGCGCGGTGTCCTATTGGGGCCTGCCCGATTGGGTCCCGATCGACCGCCCGACGTTCGCGCTCGGCCAGCCCGACTTGCAGCTCGATTTTCCCGCCGACCAGCAAGAGCGCCGCCAGCTCCCCAACGGCACCGAATATTTCGGCGCGAGCGGATTGATCACCAACATCGGCAGTGAAGCGCGCGACGTGCCGCCGATCCTGATCGTGCTGCGCGATGCGCGCGACCGGATCGTCTACAGCTGGGAGGTCCGTCCGCCGAAACGCACGCTGGCACCCGGCGAGAGCGTGACGGTGAACGAAGCGGTCACCGACGTGCCGCGTTCGGCGCGATTCGCGGAGATCGGCTGGAAGCCGAGCTGACGCCCTACTGATACTCGACCAGGATCGTCCTGCCGTTGTTCGTGATGCGGGGCTCCGGACCGTCCTTGTCCTGCTCGACGCCGGAAGCCTGCCGCACGATCGCCGGCCGGATAATCCGTGCGCTGACCTCGGCCGTGGCGAGTTGGACCCCGCGGGCCGGCGCCTGAGGCGCGCCGGCCGTCGCCGCGGCGGCGGCAACGAGCGTGGCCAGCGAAGCAAGCGAGGTCATACGGCTATGTTTACTGCAATGTTTACCCTCCCAACAAACCGCCAATTAACCCTGCTCCCGGGGTGGCACAGGAAAGAACGAGATTGTTATGCGGGCCGCGCTTGCGGGCCCCTTGCCGCTTTGCTAAGGGCGCGCACCTACCAACCGGGGGCCGTGTTCAGCGCCCTTGTCGATGTGCGGTCGTGGCGGAACTGGTAGACGCGCAACGTTGAGGTCGTTGTGGGCGAAAGCCCGTGGAAGTTCGAGTCTTCTCGACCGCACCATCTCCAGGAAATCGCGCAAGTCGCCGCTCATCGCGTGGCGAACGAAGTGGTCGTTCTAGTCTTCGAACCCGCCTTGCAGCGCTGGCTTGGCCCGCTGCGCGGCCCGCACGCAAGCCTACCGCGCGGCGACCTGCGGTGCGCCTATTTCGCCAGCCGGTCGGCTGACGTCGAGTTTGGCACCCACGGGCAAAGCGCGGGCTGCTAGCCCCGGGGGAGCGTTGCTGCCGGGCGAAACCGTCAGGCCGGCCGCGTTGTCGACGACGAGTTTGGCCCACAGCGTATCGTCCTCGCGATACCAGGAGGTTTCCCCGGCGCTGCGCAGCTCCGCCAGGCTGGACGCCTCGGCCCCTCCGGCCGCCGCGGTGAAGCCGGGGAGTTCGAGAATCACCGAAGAGCCGTCGTCCATTTCGGTGAGCGACAGCGAGAGGGTATCCCTGCCGGTCTCGACCCTCAGCTCTGCGCCGCTGCCGATGGTCGTTTCACCGGTGTACTCGAAACGCCTGCCCTTGCGTTGAAGGATAATGGGATCGGTGATGGGGCCGGTTTCGAAACCGCTGAAATTGCCGGCGATGCTGAAGCGGCCGATGTCTCCATCGCAGATGGCCGCATTCCAGCTCGCCTTGATTTCGCAGGCTTCCTCGTCGGCAGCGATTCCGTTGTCGATGACGATGTAGGCGCCCGGAGTGCCGCTGACAGAACCGTCGAGGTCTCGGAAAGCCGCGCTTCTGTACGCGGCACTGCGACCGTAATCGGATGCCCAGCGGCGCTGGATTGGCGGGAAGCTGACGGGCTGGGCGTTGACGAAAGTCAGGCCCTTGACCGAGTTCTCGGTGCTCACGCCGAAGCTCGTGAAGAGCAGGTAAGACAGCGCGCCCGCATCGCGAAGATCATTGGGCACGTAGTTCACGAACGTCGTGTTTTCGACTTCGTGATGGAAGTCGTAATACTCGTAGCCTCGGATCGGGAAGTCGGCGGCGGCGGCCGGGAGGCTGCGGCCGTAGGCGATCTCCTCGGGAGTCCTTGGATTGCCGATGTTGTCGGTCTCTCCCACGAACAGCGAATCGACCACCCGCGAGGTGAAAGGCGCGATGCCGGGAATTCCGGAGGCGTGGGTAAAGCCGATGGCGTTGTCGGCCAGCTTGAGGTTCTTGTAGAGATGATACTCGCCGCGGCCCCAAATGGCGCCGTTGCGGTTCTTGTAGCCGGTGAAGTCGTCGAAGACCGCCATCACCAATTCGCTGCTCGTGTCGGCGGGATCGGCGTAGCTGGTGAGGTTTGGGCCGGCGATACCGAACGTGCCGTCCGGCCTCTGACCGCGATCGAGCATCATACCATCGAAGTTGGAGTGCGCGGTGTTGCCTTTGAACTCGCGCAAGCGGGTCCGGCCCGGCCAGGTGTTCTTGCTGATTTCGGTGCCTTCGAACGCCCCGGTGGGATGTTGCGGGATGGCGAACCAGAAGCCGATCTGGTCGGAGCCCGCGGCGACGTTGCCGATGTAGCTGTTGTCGGGGTTGGTGATCCAGAACGTGGAGACCGTATTGTCCGACGGGATCAGGATGTGCTTCGACTTCTGTCCCTCTGTCGATTGATGCGCGAGAGTGAGGTTGGTCGGCTCGCACGGCAGGGTGGGGTGGCACTTGGTCTGGATGCCGAGGTTGCGGACGAACTGGTTGCCGGTCTCGATGCCGTCCTCGAGGAAGAAGCAGTGGCCGACGGTGTTGTAGGTGACGTTGTTCT
>JAEZCZ010000139.1 GCA_023433305.1 Pseudomonadota bacterium
CGCCGCCTATTTCCGCGACCCGGACGGCAACAAGCTCAATGCCTACTGCATGCCGGAGACGGACGATGCTTGATGCGCCGCTGAAGCTGGAAACCCACCCCATCCACCTCGGCCGAGGGGCCACCGCGGTGCCGCAGCCCGAGTTCCCGCGCGATGAGCGGGCGATGCAGTGGTACATGGATTACGGCGCCCGCCACGCGGACGACGGACCCGAAGGCCGCCTCGTCGCGAGCTTCCGTTTCACGGAAAGCTGGCCGAGTTGGGAAATGCACCCCGCTGGGGCCGAAGTCGTTGTCTGTGTCGAAGGCGCGATGACGCTGATCCAGGAGATCGACGGAGAGCTCGTACGAACGACGCTCGCGGCGGGAGAGTACGCGATCAATCCGCCCGGCGTCTGGCACACCGCGGACATCGACGGCGCGGCGACCGGGTTCTTCGTCACGCCGGGCGTCGGGACTCAGCACCGCCCGCGCTGAACCCAGCTTGCTCGCAGCGAGACAAATTGCGACACTTTTGGCCCCGTCCGGCACAGCGATGCGACAAGCATGCCTTAGAACTTAAACTCGAGTGACGGGGCGTCGCTCCTTTGCTCCCCTTCTGGCCGGCGCCCCGTTACTCTATAGCCCGCTTGGGAGTTCGGGATGCGTCGGTTTGTCACCCTGTCGGTCTTAGCAGCCTCGTTGGCGCGCTGCGGGCTGCCCGGGCGCGGCGAGCACGGCAGCGCGAGCCCGAACGGGCGGCCAGCCCGCAAGGCCGGCCACGCATAGCAAGGGGGCACCTCCAGTCATGAACGCACCCGCACCCACCAAGGTGCTGCTCGTCGACGACGAGCCGACATTGCGCGAGCCGCTGGCCGAATATCTGACGCGCCAGGGCTTCCTCGTCAGCCAGGCCGAAGACGCCGCCAAGGCGCGCGCGCTGCTCCACGACGACAGCCCCGACATCGTCCTGCTCGACATCATGATGCCGGGCGAGGACGGGCTCTCGCTGTGCCGCCACCTGACCGAGGCGAAGCAGCTTCCGGTGATCCTGCTGACCGCGCGCGGCGAGGCGACCGACCGCATCGTCGGGCTCGAGATCGGCGCCGACGACTATGTGGTGAAGCCCTTCGAGCCGCGCGAGCTCGTCGCCCGGATCCGCTCGGTGCTGCGCCGCACGACGCGGCCCATGCCCACCGCCGAGGAAGACGCCCCTTACGAGTTCGAAGGCTGGCGGCTCGATCCGCTCAAGCGCCGGCTGATCGACCCCGAAGGGACGATCGTGCCGCTTTCCTCGGCCGAGTTCCGCCTGCTGTGCGCTTTCCTCAACCACCCGCGCCAGGTGCTCGACCGCGACCGGCTGCTCGACATGGTGCAGGGCCGCGAGGCGCACCTGTTCGACCGCGCCGTCGACAACCAGGTCAGCCGCCTCAGGCGCAAGATCGAGGAAGACAGCCGCGATCCCAAGCTGATCCAGACCGTTTGGGGCGGCGGTTATCGACTCGCCGCCGACGTCAAGCGCCTGCCCCCGGACCGGTCTTGATGGGCGCGGAGTTCTTCAAGCGCTTCCTGCCCCGCAGCCTGCTGGGTCAGATGCTGCTGTCGGTCGCGCTCGCGCTGCTGGTGGCGCAGACCATCTCGGCGGTGCTGCAATACCGCGAGGCGGTGCAGCGGCGCGAGATGATCGTCGCGAACGGCCTCGCCTTCCAGCTCGTGACCGAACCGCAAGTCGATTTCCGTCGCTCGAACACCGCCAATCGCGGCAACGGCGGCAAGGGCCGCTGGCAGCGCCTGCGTGTCGAGCGGACGCCCGAACGGCCGCTCCAGGCGGGCGAGACGCACGAGCCCGAGCGCGAGGAAATGCTCCGCTCGATCCTGCAGAGCCAGGGTGTCACCCCGGCCGAGGTCGTGGTGCTCACGCGCCCCGTCGCCGACGACCGGTACGTGATGGGCCAGCTAACCGGCCGCGAGCGCGCCGAGTGGTCGGACGGCCGGCTCGTGGTGGCGGGCCTGCTGCGCCAGGGGGAATCCGAATGGACCGTGGCCCGGTGGGCGCTTTCCGATCGCGAGCCGACCCAGCTCGGCACGCTCATCGGCCAGACCGTGCTGCTCTACGTCATCCTCGTCGGCGGCCTCGCGTTGCTGCTCCGGCGGATCACCCGCCCGCTCGCCGCCCTGACGCGCCGGGTCGAGCATTTCGCCGCCACGCGCGAGATCGACGGGCAGCTCGAGCCCTCCGGCCCCGACGACACCCGCCGCCTGATCGCCGCGCACAACGCGATGGAAGAGCGCATCGCCGCGCTGCTCAACGAGAAGGACGTGATGCTCGGCGCGATCGGGCACGACCTCAAGACCCCGCTCGCCGCGCTGCGCGTGCGGATCGAATCGGTCGAGGACCCCGGCGAGCGCGCCAAGATGGCGGCGAGCATCGAGGACGTCACCCGCTCGCTCGACGACATTCTCTCGCTCGCGCGCGTCGGCCGGCCGAGCGACCCGCTCGAGCGCACCGATCTCTCCGCGCTGCTCGCCGCGGTGGTCGAGGAATACGAGGACATGGGCGAACCGGTCGAGCTCGGCGAGACTCAGCGCGTCGCCATGCCGCTGCGCGCCACCTGGCTGCGCCGCGGGTTCCGCAACCTGATCGGCAATGCCCTGCGCTACGGCGACCGGGCGCGGGTCTCGCTGGTGCGCGAAGGCCGCACTGCGGTGATCCGTATCGAGGACGATGGGCCCGGCATCCCCGAAGGCGAGATCGCGGCGATGATGGAACCGTTCTCGCGCGGCGAATCCTCGCGCAATCGCGAGACCGGCGGCGCCGGGCTCGGCCTCACGCTCGCCCGCGCGATCGCCGAACAGCACGGCGGCACCGTTACGCTGCGCAACCGGCCGGGGCCCGGCGGAAAGACGGCCGGGCTGCTCGCCGAACTGCGCTTGCCGCTCGACTGAAGGCGTCGCCTTTCGGCGCGCGCGCTGCTAGGGGCGGTTGCTTCGGAAACTTGTTTCGGGGACCCTACTTGAAGCTTTCTTTCGTGGCCGCGTTCGCCGCCGGCGTGCTTGCCGCGACGTCCGCCGTGCCCGCCCTAGCCGAGGCGACCTCCACGCCCGCTCTCGTCGGCGCGCCGCTCCCCGAATCGGTCCCCAGCGACCTGCCCCGCAACGCGCGTCCGCTGCGCTACGAGATCGAGGTCACGCCCGACGCCAAGAACCTCGCCTTCGCCGGCCGTTCCTCGGTCGACATCGAGCTCTACGAAGCAACCGACACGCTCACGCTCCACGCCAACGCGCTCGAGTTCAGCGAGGCGCGCCTGGTTCCGGCCAGCGGCAACGGCAGCGGCATCGCCCTGAAGGCCGAGCTCGACCCCGAGGCGCAGACCGTGCGCCTCGTCGCGCCGAGCCCGATCGCGCCCGGCCGGCATCGCCTGGTTTTCGCCTACACCGGCCAGATCCAGACCCAGGCCTCGGGCCTGTTCGCGCTCGACTACCCCGACAAGCGCACCGGCGAGGAGGTGCGCGGCCTGTTCACCCAGTTCGAGGCCCCCGACGCGCGCCGCTTCGCCCCGATGTTCGACGAGCCGAGCTACAAGGCGACCTTCGACCTCTCGGCGATCGTCCCCGCCGGCCAGATGGCCGTCAGCAACATGCCCGTCCTGCGCGAGGAGCCGCTTCCCGGCGGCCTCAAGCGGGTCACCTTCGCCACCAGCCCGAAGATGTCGAGCTACCTGCTGTTCTTCGCCCTCGGCGATTTCGAGCGGCTCTCGGCCAAGGGCCCCGGCGGGGTCGACGTCGGTATCGTCAGCCCGGCCGGCAGCGGCGAGCAGGCGCGCCTCGCGCTCGATTCCACCGGGCCGCTGCTCGAGTACTACACCGACTACTTCGGCGTCCCCTATCCGCTACCCAAGCTCGACAACGTCGCCGCCCCCGGCCAGTCGCAGTTCTTCGGCGCGATGGAGAACTGGGGCGCGATCCTCACGTTCGAGCGCTACCTGCTGGTCGACCCGACGATCACCGCCCCGGCCACGCAGAACTACATGTACACCGCGCTCGCGCACGAGATCGCGCACCAGTGGTTCGGCAACATCGTGACGATGGCCTGGTGGGACGACCTCTGGCTCAACGAAGGTTTCGCGAGCTGGATGGAAACCAAGGCCAGCGCGCGCTTCCGGCCCGACTGGTTCCCGCTCGTCACCCGCGTCAACGGGCGCGAATCGGCGATGAATCTCGACGGCTTTTCAACCACGCACCCGGTCATCCAGACCATTCGCACCGTTTCCGAGACCAACCAGGCCTTCGACGCGATCTCCTATTCGAAGGGCGAGGCGGTCATCGCCATGCTCGAGGCCTACGCGGGCGAGGACGTGTGGCGCGATGGCATCCGCGGCTACATCCAGCGCCATCGCTACGGCAACACGACCAGCGACGACTTGTGGCGCGCCGCCGAACAGGCCGGGGCGACCGGGCTCGTCGACATCGCGCACGATTTCACCCTCCAGCCCGGCATCCCGCTGGTCCGGGCCGAAAGCCGCTGCGTGAACGGCACGACTCGCCTCTCGCTCACGCAGAGCGAGTTCAGCCGCGACCGCCGGGACGAAGTCGCCGCCAACCCGCAGCGCTGGCGCGTGCCGCTGCTGCTCCAGCCCGCCGGCGGCGAACCGGTGCGCCGCGTGCTCGAAGGCAGCGCCACGGTCGAGCTGCCCGGCTGCGGGCCGGTCGTCGTGAACGGCGGCCAGCTGGGATATTTCCGCACGCTCTACACCCCCGAGATGGCGGCGGCGCTCGCCGAGGCGCTGCCCGGCCTCGCACCGATCGACCAGCTCGGCCTCGTGCGTGACAACTTCGCGCTCGCCGAAGGCGGCTATCAGCCCACGGGCATCGCGCTCGACATGCTGACCGCCTTGCGCAGCGACGCCAACCCCGTCGTCGCCTCGGGCGCGGTGGCGCGCTGGGGCGCGGTTCACGGCTACGCGAACGAGACAGACCGCGACGCGGTCGCCGCGCTCGCCCGCGAGGAGCTGCTGCCGCGGCTCGAGCAGCTAGGCTTCGACGTGCGAGCCGGCGAATCGCTGGTCGATACCGACTTGCGCGCCGACATGATCCGCACGCTCGGCAACATGGGCGAAACCACCGTCGCCGCCGAAGCACGCCGGCGTTTCGCCGCGCTGGAAAGCGATCCGAAGGCGCTCGACGGTCCGCTCAAGACCACCTGGCTGGGGATCGTCGCGCGCAACGCCACCCCCGCGGAATGGGATCGCCTCGCCGGGCTTGCCCGCGCGGCCTCGAGCGCGGTCGAGCGGCAATCCTATTTCGAGATGCTGGGCCGGCCCAAGGACGAGGCGCTGGCCCGGCGCGCGCTCGACTTCGCGCTGACCGGAGAGGCGGGCACGAGCAGCGCCGAGATCATCTCGGGGGTATCGGGCGAGCATCCGGACCTGGCCTTCGACTTCGCGCTCGCCAACCGTGCGAAAGTCGACGCCTTGGTCGATACCTCGGGTCGCACCGGTTACATCGCCGGCCTCGCCGCCGCCTCTCGCGATCCGGCGATGATCGAAAAGCTCGAGCGGTTCCGCGACGCCGTCCCGCCCGATGAACGCCGCGGCGTGGACCGCCGCATCGCCCAGATTCGCAACCGCCTCGCCACCGAGCCCCGCCTCGCGAGCGAGATCGGCGACTGGCTGGCCAAACGCTGACGCCTTCCCCCTCGATGGGGGAAGGCGTCACCCTAGCGCATCAACCCGCCGATGAGATTGCGCACGAACCGCCCGGCAAGCGGCCCCGCCAGGTCGGTGGCGAGCGAGCCCAGTCCCGACGACACCGCGGTCTTCGCCGGGTTCGCGCGCGACTTGCGCCCGGTGATTGAGGCGGCCGCGATCGACGCGCCCGATCCGGTCGCGGCGCCGACCGCGCGTTTCAGCGCCTTGTCCCAGATGCTCGGGCTGCGTTGCTCGCGCTTGGCCACTTCGTCGCGGCCTTTCTCCGCGACTTCCTCGGCCGTCGCCGCGGCATCGGCGACCTTCTGCGCGATCACTTCGGCGGCGCTCTCGCGATCGATCCGCGTGTCGTACTTGTCGGCGAAGGGGCTGACCGACTGGATGATCGCGCGCTCCTTCTCGCTCAGCGGGCCGAGCCGCGAGCGCGGCGGCTTGATCAGCGTGCGCTGCACCACCGAGGGCGCACCGTCGGGAAGCAGCGTGGAAACCAGCGCCTCGCCCGTCCGCAGCTCGGTGATCGCGGTCGCCACGTCGAGCTCGGGATTGATGCGGAAGGTCTCGGCGGCGGCCTTGATCGCGCGTTGGTCGCGCGGAGTATAGGCGCGCAGCGCATGCTGCACCCTGTTGCCGAGCTGGCCCGCCACCTGCTCGGGAATGTCGATCGGGTTCTGCGTCACGAAATAGACGCCCACGCCCTTCGACCGGATCAGGCGCACGACCTGTTCGACCTTTTCCTGCAAGGCTTCGGGGGCGTCGTCGAACAGCAGGTGCGCCTCGTCGAAGAAGAACACCAGCTTCGGCTTCTCGGGGTCCCCGACCTCGGGCAGCACCTCGAACAGCTCGGCGAGCAGCCAGAGCAGGAAGGTCGCGTAGAGCTTGGGGCTGCGCATCAGCTTGTCGGCGGCGAGCACGTTGATCAGGCCGCGGCCCTGCTCGTCGGTGCGGATGAAGTCCTCGATCTCGAGCGCCGGCTCGCCGAAGAACAGCGCGCCGCCCTGGCTGTCGAGCGATAGCAACTGCCGCTGGATCGCACCGACGCTCGCCTTGGAGACGTTGCCATAGCGCGTGGTCAGCTCGGCCGCGTTCTCGGCCGTATGCACCAGCATCGCCTGCAGGTCCGCCAGGTCGAGCAACAACAGGCCCTGGTCGTCGGCGAAGCGGAACACGATGTTGAGCACGCCCTCCTGCGTCTCGTTGAGGTCGAGCAGCCGCGCCAGCAGCAGCGGCCCCATTTCCGAAACGGTGGTGCGGATCGGGTGGCCCTGCTCGCCGTAGAGGTCCCAGAACACCGCCGGATTGTCGGCATAGGCATAGTCGCTCATGCCCAGCTCGGCGGCGCGCTCTTCCAGCTTGGCGGCGTTCTTGAAGGTCGGCGATCCGGGCATCGCGATCCCGGCGAGGTCGCCCTTCACGTCGGCGACGAACACCGGGACACCCGCAGCCGAGAAATCCTCCGCCAGGCCTTGCAGCGTCACGGTCTTGCCGGTGCCGGTTGCGCCGGCGATCAACCCGTGCCGGTTGGCGCGCGACAGCTCGAGTCCCTGCCGCTCGCCGTTCGCACCCAGTCCGAGGAAGATTGACGCCATCGCTTTCTCCTTGTCGCTTGCGAAGGTCTGGCGCGCGGTCTGGCGATAGACAAGGGACGATTTGGCGGTAGAGCGCAGGAATGGCCGAGACCAAGCCCTTCGTCCTGCTCGATGACGCGCGCACGGAGGGCGCGAGCGATGCGCAGTTGTTCGAGAACCCGCGCGAGGTCTTCGTCGCGCGGCGCCCGGGCGAGGTGCAAGCCGTGCTCGAGGCGGCCGAAGCGGCGCGGCTGCGCACGGGCGCTACGCTCGCCGGCTACATGGCCTACGAAGCCGGGCTCGCGCTCGAACCCCGCCTCGCGCCGCTCGCCGCGGAGCGCAGCGGGGCCGCCGGCCCGCTCGTCTGGTTCGGGCTTTTCGAAAGCGCCATCGTGATCCCGGCCGCCGAGGTCCCGCAGTGGCTCTCCGCAAGAGCCGGGAACGGCCCGGAATCGGTCGGGGCCTCGATCGGCCCGCTCGAGCCGCAGATTTCGACCGGCGGCTACCTCGAAGCTTTCGCCACGCTCAAGGAAGCGATCCGCGCCGGCGATATCTACCAGGCCAATCTCACCATGCCGCTGGCGGGCGCGGCGCGCGGCGACCCGCGGGCGATCTACGCCGCCATCCGTCCCGAAGCGAACGCCGGCTACGGCGGCCTGATCTTCGACGGCTCCGACTGGTTGCTGAGCTTCAGCCCCGAGCTGTTCTTCTCGCTCAAGGGCCGCTCGGCGCGCTGCAAGCCGATGAAGGGCACCCGCCCGCGCGGCCGCGACGCGGGCGAGGACCGGGCGCTCGCCGAAGAACTTGCCGCGAGCGTCAAGGACAAGGCCGAGAACCTGATGATCGTCGACCTGATGCGCAACGATCTCAGCCGCGTCGCCGAGCCGGGCAGCGTGCGGGTCGACGCGCCGTTCGCGATCGAGACGTATCCGACGCTCCACACGATGACGACCACCGTCTGCGCGCAGCTCCAGGACGGGCTCGGCGCGATCGACATGATCCGGGCGCTCTTTCCGTGCGGCTCGATCACCGGCGCGCCCAAGATCCGCGCGATGGAGCTGATCCAGCAGGTCGAGCGCGACCCGCGCGGGCCCTATTGCGGGGCGATCGGGCGGATCGACGCGAACGGCGATGCCGCGTTCAACGTCGCCATCCGCACGATCCGCCTCACGCCCGGCGAGAACGAGCGACACAAGGCCGTGCTCGGCGTCGGCGGTGCGATCGTCGCCGACAGCGAAGGCATCGCCGAGTGGCGCGAGTGCCTGGTCAAGGGCGGCTTCGCGCGCGGCGCCGCGGGCGGTTTCGACCTGATCGAGACGATGCGCTTCGATCCGGAGGCCGGCGTGCCGCGCCTCGAGCGGCATCTCGAGCGCATCAAGGCCGCCGCCGCCGAGCTCGGCTTCGCGTTCGACCGGCACGACACCCGCAACCGCATCCAGGCGCTGTGCTTCGAGCTCGAACGGCCGACCAAGCTGCGCCTCGTCCTCGCGCGCAGCGGCGAGATAGCGCTCGAAACAGCGCCGCTGCCCGAAGCGGCCCCGGGCGTGGCCGAGTGCGTCGTATTGCCGCTGCCGGTGGTTCCGGGCGACTGGCGGCTGCGCCACAAGACCACCGACCGCGGATTCCATCGCGATGCGTTCGCCGTGGCGCAGGCGAACGCGGCGCAAGAGGCGATCTACTTGCGCGACGACGGGCTCGTCACCGAAGGGAGCTACACCAACCTCTTCGTCGAGCGTGGCGGCAAGCTGCTCACCCCGCCGGCCGCGCTCGGCCTGCTGCCCGGCGTCCTGCGCGGCGAGCTGATCGAGCAGGGCCGCGCCGAGGAAGCCGAGCTGACGCTCGCCGACCTCGCCAACGGATTCTTCATCGGCAACGCGCTACGCGGCTTGATCCAGGCGAGGGTGAAAGCATGAGCCAGCAGCATTTGAGCCAGGCGCTCCGGCGCATAGCGGCGTCGGGCACGACGGCGATGACCGA
>JAEZCZ010000030.1 GCA_023433305.1 Pseudomonadota bacterium
TTCCAGCCCCACGCCAGCAGGCACGGCGGTACGTTGAGCCAGGTCATGCCGGTGTCGACTCGCTCGAAATGGCGGGCCGTCAGGTCCCGCGCGGTAGTGCTGAACTGGTAGGTCAGGAACGCGCCGCCCGGGCGGACCACGCGATAGGTCGCCGCGGCGATCGCCGGGCCGACCCCTTCGGGCAGCGTCGAGAACGGCAGTCCCGACAGCACGTAGTCGGCATGCTCGTGGCCGAGCGAGCGGACGATCGTCTCGACATCCTCGGCCGAGCCGAGCACGGCGTGGAACCGACTGTCGCGGATCTCGTGCTTGAGGTAGTCGATGAACAGCGGGTTGGTGTCGATCACCAGCAGCTCGCCATCGCGCGGCAGGCGGTCGAGCACCGGCTGACAGAAAGTGCCGACGCCGGGCCCGTACTCCACGAACAGCTTGCACTCGTCCCAGTTCACGGGCGCGAGCATCTTGTCGATGGTCGAACGGGACGAGGGAATGATCGAGCCGACCATGCGGGGATGTTCGAGGAAACCCTGGAAGAACACCCCGGCCGGGCCAAGCGCCCGCGACACGCGGCGCATGAGCCTGGCGCTGCGGCGCTCCTCGGCCAACTCGCTGCCATTCATGCTTCGGAACGCGCCCCTTTCACTACGCGAGCACGTAGGGCGCGCTCGCGAACAGGGATTCCGACTGGCAAATTCGCTCCGTCATTGCAAGCGCGAGCGTTAACGGTTCACCGCGCCGATCAGAGGATTTCATCCACCTTTTCGGCCGGCCGGCACAACCGAACCCCCTTCTCGGTTTCCACGAGCGGGCGCTCGATCAGCCGCGGATCGGCCGCCATCGCATCAAGCACCTCGTCTTTGCCGGCGCCCGGAAGGCCGCGCTCTTCCGCGTCGGTTCCGCGCAGCCGAAGCCCCTGTGCCGGGGTGATCCCGGCATCGCGGTAGAGCTGCTCCAGCTTTCCGCGCGAGGGAGGGTTCTTGAGGTACTCGACCACCTCGAGCTCGACGTCGTCGCGCGCCTGGAGCGCGGCGAGCGTGGTGCGCGAGGTGCCGCAGTTCGGGTTGTGCCAGATGGTCGCTTTCATCTCGTTCTCCTGGAATCCTACGGTGCGCGCATGGCGGGAACCGCCGCGGCCGCGTCTTCGGGATCGATGCCCGGAGCGGGCACCGCGCTGATGCGCTCGGCGCGGCGCGCGACCCGGCCGGCCCGCTCGATCGCGCGAACCAGCCGGGGATAGACGCCGCAGCGGCACAAGTTGGGAATGGCCTCCTTGATCTCCGCCTCGCTCGGTGCGGGGTTGTTGGCAAGGAGCCCGGCGGCGGCAATCGCGATGCCCGGGGTGCAGAATCCGCACTGGATCGCCTGCTCGGCCACAAGCGCCTGTTGCACCGGGTGCGAGCGATCGGGCGAGAGCCCTTCGATCGTGATGACCACCCTTCCCTCCGCTTCAGCCAGCGTGACGAGGCAACTGCGGAGCGCGGCCCCATCGATCAGGACCATGCAGGCGCCGCAATCGCCCACGCCGCAACCGTACTTGGTGCCGGTGAGGTTGGCGGCGTCGCGCAGCGCCCACAGCAGCGGAGTCTGCGGATCGAGCTCGAAACGAATGGGGCGGCCGTTGACGGTGAGGTCGGTCATTCGGGTGCGTAGCTTTCAAGATAAGCGCAGCGGCCGCATCGCCAGGTCTCGATCTCGATCCGTCTGCTGCCCCTGTAGCTCAGGCCCCACCACTTCTTCTGCGGCCGCCCTTCGACCCACATCTCGACCTTGGTCGAATGGTCCTTCGCCTCGGGAACGAAGCCTTGCTCCATTCGCGCGCCGCACTTGGGGCAGGCCTTGCTCATTCGCGCCATCCACGGTCGACGGTGTCGAGCTTACGCTTCCAGGCCTCGAAATCGAGCTTGCCGAAGTCCGCCGTCAACATCTTGTCGCGATCGCGTTGGTGCACCTCGATCACTTCGGGCGGGACGCGGATCGGCTTGCCGAGAGCAGCGGTCTTGACCTGGATCTCGCAAGCACGCTGCAGCATGTAATAGCTGAAGAACATCGCCGGCAGCGTCTCAGCCATGACCACCGGGCCATGGTTGCGCAGCATCAGCACCCGGTTGTTGCCGATGTTGCGGACCAGCCGCTCGCCCTCCTCTGCGCGCACGGTAATGCCCTCGAAATCGTGGTAGCCGATCTGGCCTTCGAAGAAGCAAGAATAGAAGTTCGTCGGGGTGAGGCCCTCCTCGCTGGAGCAAACCGCCATCGTGTCGGGCGTGTGCGTGTGGACGATGGCGTGGGCCCAGGGCAGCCGGCGATGAAACACCGAATGCTGAGTGAACCCGGCCAAGTTCACTGGATAAGGGCTTCCGCACAGCTTGTTGCCATCGCTGTCGATCTTGATGAGGTTGCTGGCGGTGACCTCTGACCACAGCAACCCGAACGGGTTGATCAGGAAGGCCTCCTCGCCCGGCACACGGACGGTGATGTGGTTGTAGATCGATTCCGACCAGCCGAGCATGTCGAAGATGCGGTAGCAGGCAGCAAGTTCCTGCCGTGCCGTCCATTCGGCTTCGCTGCATTCGAGGTTTTGCTTAGGCTGCGTGGCCATCGCCTCATCTCCCTTTTGCGCTTCGTCCTAGCAAGCGTGATTGACAATGTCGCGTCGATTGGCGAGCCATGCGATCGACGCCGAGAACACCGGCGCGGGAGAGGATCATGTCAGCACAGCTCGGCTACGGCCAGCCGATGGGCGGTGTCGCCCAGACGGCATTCATTGTCCCCGACCTGCACGAGGCGATCGGTCGCTGGGTCGCTGACATGCGCGCCGGCCCGTTCTTCGTGCTGCCCAACTTCCTCGTCCCCGGCCAGACCTATCGCGGCGAGGAATCGCGCGCCGACATCACGATTGCGATGGGATTTGCCGGGCACATGTTGATCGAGCTGATCCAGCCGCTCGACAGCGAGCCTTCGGTGTACCAGGAAACCATCGCGCTGCGCGGCTATGGCTTCCACCACGTCGGCATCGCCTGTGCGGATGTCGATGCCGACAGTCTAGCCTACCAGGCGCGCGGCTATCATGAGGCCTTCCGCGCCACTGTGCCGACCGGCGGCGAGGTCGTCTATCTCGACAACGGCACCGGCGCGCAGCTCGGCTTCATAGAGCTGCTGCCGGTCACGCCCGGCATGGACGCCACTTTCACGCGCTTCTGGGAAGCATCCCGCGGCTGGGACGGCTCCCACCCGGTACGATCCTTTCTCTGATTAATCCGCTTTCTTTGGGGGCGAAATTCGATGTCCGTACCTGATGAGACCCAGATACTCGCCCACGAGGACCAGCCCGGAGGCAACTGGCTGACGAATTCGCCCGGTTACCAAACGCTGCTGGTCCTGTTGCTCAGCCTCAACTTCGGCATCGTGTTCTTCGACCGGCAGGCGCTCAACGTGCTCATGCCCTTCGTGCAACCCGACCTGCAGCTCTCGGGCACGCAGATCGGCCTTCTCGCCGGCGGCCTGTCATTCAGCTGGGCGATCGCGGCGTTCTTCGTCGGCCGGCTTTCGGACACGCTCGGGAAGCGCAAGATCCTGCTGGTGCTCGCCACGATCGCCTTCTCGTTGTGCTCGTTCCTGTCGGGCCTCGCGACCAGCTTCCTGTTCCTGTTCGCCGCCCGCCTGCTGATGGGCGCGGCCGAGGGCGGCGTCATGCCGATCAGCCACGCGATGGTGGCTAGCGAGGTCGATCCCGAGCGCCGCGGGCTCGCCCAGGGCGTGGCACAGAACCTCGGCTCCAATCTCCTCGGCAGCTTCGCAGCACCGGTAGTGCTGGTCGCGTTCGCCACGATGTTCAGCTGGCGCGAGGCGTTCTACCTCGCCGCGTTGCCCGGGCTCATTTCGGCGGCGATGATCTGGTTCATGCTCAAGGAGCCCAAGGCTCCACCGCGCGACGCCAGAGCGGCGGCCGGCGCGCCGACGGGCGGCTACTTCGCCGAAGTGGGCCGGGCGATGAAGGTCCGCAACATGTGGATCAGCGTAGTGGTCGGCATCCTGATGGTCGCGCACTTCGTCATCACCTGGGCGTTCATGCCCGTGTTCCTGGTGCAGGAGCGCGGGATGGACGCGACCTCGATGAGCTGGCTGGTCGGCTCGCTGGGCATCGCCGCGGCGATCTACAGTTTTGTCGTCAGCGGGCTTTCGGACAAGATCGGGCGCAAGCCGGTCATGGTGTTGCTGCCGTTCCTCTCGCTGGTCGGCCCCCTCGGGGTACTTCTGCTCGACCCGGCGGACTTCGCCGGCACCGGCGCGTTCGGCCTGTCGAGCTACGCCACCGTGCTGATCCCGATCTTCTTCATCGGCTGGATGGTCAACGGCACGTTCCCGATCTTCATGGCCACGATTCCGTCCGAGACGTTCAAGCCGATCCATCACGCCACCGTGCTGGGCCTGGCGATGGGGTTCTGCGAGGTGCTCGGCGGAGTGTTCGGTCCGCCCGTGGCGGGATGGCTCAACGACATGTTCGGCGCCGACACCTTCCTCTACGTGCTGATGGTACTGGCGGTGATCAGCGGCTTCGTCGCGACCGGTCTCAGGGAAACCGCGCCCGCGGTCTTGCGTCGCCGTGGCCTGGTGGCCCAGCCGGTGTGAGCTTGCCCGACCCCGGTCGCCGGGGCACACTGTCGAGGACGAGTCCCGCAACGGACCGAACGAGAGGATATCATGCCTGAAGCCCCCACCACCGAGCCGTGGGCCGGCCCCCCGCCGGTTCCGCATGCCTTCCGTCCCGGCGCCCTGCCCGAAGCCTACATGGCGAAGATCGCCGAGGGAGACGAGCGGCTGTGGGTGCCGATCGGGCGCCCCATGGTCGAAGACGTATATTCCAAGCCGGTCTGGATCAGCCCGACGCTCAACATGTGGGCCGACGTGCTGATGGCCAAGCGCCCGTGCATCGTGAACCGACACTACCACCCCAAGCCGATCTGGGCCTACACCATCAGCGGCAAGTGGGCTTATCTCGAGCACGAGTGGACCGCGACCGCGGGCGACTTCATCTTCGAGACGCCGGGGGAGAGCCACACGCTCGTCTCCTACGAGCACCCCGATCCGATGAAGGTGTTCTTCGTGGTATCCGGCCCGCTGATGTGGCTCGACGAACAGGGCAACACCGTCGGGCACTACGACGTGTTCGATTACATGCGCGATGCCCGCGCCCACTACGAGGAATGCGGCATCGGCGCCGATTACCTCGACACCCTGATCCGCTGAGAGGACCCCCCATGGCCACGCAGATGAAAGCCCCGCCGTCGACCAAGAAGGAAATCGTCGACGTTCCCTTCAACTACCGCTCGCTGGTCGAGAAATACTCCCCCGGTGGCCGCTACATCGATGCGCAGACGGACGCCGACAGCCCGTGGGTTCCGTTCGGCGAGACAGCGGCGATCAAGCATCTCGCGTTCGACGTGCGCCGCAACCTGTTCTCGAACATCCTGTGGGTGAAAGGCCCGGGCACGATCGGCACCCACTTTCACCGCGGCACGATCACCATGGTCGTGCTCGAAGGTTCGGTCCGCTATCTCGAATACGACTGGGTGGCGACGCCGGGCGGGCTGATCCTCGAAGTGCCGGGCGAAAGCCACACGCTCGTCACCGAGCACCCCAATGGCGTCAAGCTGTTCGGCTGGATGGAAGGCCCGATCGAGTTCTACGACGAGAACGCGGTGCTGATCGAAACCACCGACGTGTGGTGGATGATGAACCACTACGAGAGCTACTGCAAAGAGCAGGGCATCCCTATCAACGAGAAGCTGTATCTTTGATGCTCTCCACTTCCTTCGCCATTGCGAGGAGCGGAGCGACGAAGCAATCCAGGGGTGGCGCGGAACTGCCCTCGATTGCTTCGCTTCGCTGGCAATGACGAACGCAGGGGCATGAGAGGATGACGATGGAAGGCCCCAAGACGCTCGATCAGTTCGACATCCGCGGCCGTTCGGCGCTGGTGACCGGAGCGGCCAGCGGGATCGGGCTCGCCTACGCCGAATGCATGGCCGAAGCCGGTGCGAGGGTGACGCTGACCGACATCGATGCCGAAGGCGCGGCGCGCGAGGCGCAGCGTCTGTCGGACGAAGGCTTCGAGGTGCGTTGGACGACCTGCGACGTGAGCGATCTTGTGCAGGTTGCGCGCGCGTTCGACGATCACGTGCGGGCCTATGGCGGCTGCGACATCGCTTTCGCCAACGCGGGACTCGATGTGGGCAACGGCTTCTGGACGCCCGAAGGGACGCGCAATCCGGAAGGGCAGATCGACGTTTACGATCCGCAGCGGTGGTACAAGTCGATCGGGATAAACCTCAACGGCGTGTTTCACACGGTGCGCGAAGCCGCGCGGGTGATGAAGGCCAACGAAACCAGCGGAGGCCGCCGCGGCGGAGCGATCGTCATCACCAGCTCGAACGCCGCCGAGGTGAACGAGGCGATCGTCGGCGTGCCGTACATGGCGGCCAAGGCTGGGGTGAAACACTTCATGCGCCACGCCGCTTACGAGCTCGCGGCCTACGGAATCCGCGTCAACGCGATCGCCCCGGGTCCTTTCGTGACGAACATCGGCGATGGCTGGGTCAAGAAGAATCCCGCCGCGAAGGCCGCCTGGGACGAACTCGTCCCTGTCGGGCGCATGGCCGAGACCTATCAGATCAAGCCGCTCGCGCTGCTGCTCGCTTCCGACGCAGGAAGCTACATGACCGGCGCGCACGTGATGATCGACGGCGGCATGCAGCTTGGCCCCGTCAAGCC
Organism: Pseudomonadota bacterium; assembly: GCA_023433305.1. GTDB lineage: Bacteria > Pseudomonadota > Alphaproteobacteria > Sphingomonadales > Sphingomonadaceae > Croceibacterium_A. Next base: position 6,769 of record JAEZCZ010000030.1, read on the forward strand.
TCTGAACGATTGACCATGAAAGCCGTAACCTTCCAGGCGTTGCACACCCCGCTCGCCTTCGAGACGCTGCCTGACCCCACGCCCGATGCGGGCCAGGTCGTGGTCAAGGTCGGGCGTTGCGGCATCTGCGGCAGCGACCTCCACATGACCGAGGACGCTGCCTACGGCTGCAAGCACGGCGACGTGCTCGGGCACGAGTTTGCCGGCGAGGTCGTCGATCTCGGTCGCGACGTAGAAGGGCTCAAGACCGGCGACCTCGTCTCGGTCATCCCGCTGATGAGTTGCGGACGCTGCGAACATTGCCGCAAGGGCGAGGTCCAGTGGTGCGCCGAGTTCGGACTGCAGGGGGGTGGTTATGCAGAGTATGCGCTTACGCGGGCTAACCAGTGCGTAAAGCTCCCTGCTAACCTGAGCCTGGCGGACGGTGCGATCGTCGAGCCGCTGGCGGTGGCTCTGCACGGGGTGAATCTCTCGGGCATGAAAGCCGGCGACAAGGTCCTGATCCTTGGCGCGGGTCCGATCGGCCTGGCGGTGGCGTTCTGGGCCAAGCGGATGGGCGCGGCCCGGGTCGCGCTGCAGGACATCGCGGACTTCCAGGAGGAGCGCGCGCTCGGCATGGGTGCGGACGTCTTCGTGGTCGATCCGCAGGACCCGATCGGCAGCGCCGAAGCCGGCCTCGGCGGCAAGGCGGACATCGTCTTCGAATGCGTCGGCATACCGGGCCTGATCGACCAGGCGGTGCAGCAGGTCCGCAACCGCGGCACGATCCTGCTGCTCGGCCTGTGCACGCGGCCCGATCCGATCAACAGCTTCGCGATGCTGTCGAAGGAAGTGCGCCTCGTGACGAGCGCGTTCTTCACGAGGCAGGAGTACGAAAGGGCGCTCGACGCGCTGGCCCAGGGCGCGATCGAGCCGCGCATGCTGGTGACCGACACGATCTCGCTCGCCGACACGCCGGCCGTTTTCGAAAGCCTCAAGCAGCGCTCCGGCCAGTGCAAGGTGCTGATCGCGCCCTAGGCGGCGGGTTCGGCTCGGATCGTCTTTTCCAGAGCTTCGAAGTCGGGTCCGGCGGCACCGAGCTCGGCTTGCGCCGACAGCGCCCGATACGCGGCCAGCGCCGCATGGCCTTCCGGAGTGAGCTGCGCTCCGGAGTGCTTGCCGCCCCCCGGATGCGTCTCAACGAGCGGCTTCTCAAAGCAGCGGTTCATGGTGTCGACGAGCAACCAGGCCCGGCGATAGCTCATGCCCAGGGCCCGGCCGGCTGCGGAGATCGAGCCCTCGCGCGCGATCGCGTCGAGCAGATCGGCCTTACCCGGGCCCATGGCGATTTCGTCGCCGCAGTAGAGCTGGAGCTTGAGCTTGAGACGGGCCATCGCCCGTCTCTAACTCACGACAGGGGGCGGCTGGAACCGAAGAACAGCGCCTGACTGATCGCCGCTCGTACCGTGTCTTCCTGGAACGGCTTGGTGATCAGGTAAGTCGGCTCCGGCCGGTCACCCGTGAGCAGCCGTTCCGGATAGGCGGTGATGAAGATCACCGGCACGCTGTCGATCGCGAGGATGTCGTCCACCGCATCGAGGCCCGAGGAACCGTCGGCAAGCTGGATGTCCGCCAGCACCAGGCCGGGGGTGCATTCGGCGACGACTTCCTGAGCCTGCGTACGGGTGGCGGCAGTGCCGCAAATCTCGTGGCCGAGCGAGCGCACGAGATCCTCGAGCTGCATCGAAATCAGCGGCTCGTCCTCGATGATCAGAACGCTCGTGGCGGATTCGCGCTCGATTTCCTCGATCGCTTCCGTGACGAGGCGATTCACGTCGCCCTCGTCGATGTCCATGATGCGGGCCGCCTCGGCCGGACTGAAGTCCTCGACGGTGGTCAGCAACAACGCCTGGCGATTGATCGGCGTGATGCGGCGGAGCTGGTCCTGCGCGGCCTCCTCGTGAAGCCCCTGGACCTCGCGCTCTTCGGCCACCTCCAGATAGGCGCTCGACCATACCTTGTTGAATGCGCCGTAGAGCGGCACGCGGCCGCCGCGGAGCGAGTTAGCCAGGTCCTGATCGGCCAAGGCGGCCTCAAGCGTGGCTTTGACGAAAGCATCGCCGGTTGACTGCGAGCCCGTGAGCGCGCGCGCGTAGCGACGAAGAAACGGTAGATGAGCGGCGACTTCGGCCCCGATCGACATAAAACCCCTTCCCGAGAGGACAACGTGGCTAGGAACGTGTGCGAGGCGCACTGGTTCCGCCGGGTTGCTTTGCACATGACCGCCACCGGCGCGGGAGGCAAGCAACATAGTACGTTCCAAAAAAATTTTGTCGGGCGGGGGAACCCTTGTCGAGCACGCTCATTGAGAGGGTGTCACCGCCGAGACCCCCCCTCCCGTCCAAGCGGCTGGTGATACGATCCCGAAAGGCCTCCGCTCAAACGAGCGGAGGCCTTTTTTCGTGGCGCAGGCAAGCGGCAAGGTGCGGCTCGCCGAACCCGATGTCGGTCTCAGGAAAAACGGTCAGCCGATGGCGTTGCGCAGCCGCGCGAACAGCCCGGGGCGCGCGCCTTCCGCGAGCGCCGCGGCGAGTTGCGCCGGATCGTATGGCTTCTCGAAGATCGGGCCCATTTCGGCGATCTCCGCCGGGATGTCCTCAGGCGAGCCGGTCGAGAAAACGATGCGGGTCTGCTTCGGCCCCAGCACGTCGACCAGCTCGGCGAGCGCCCAGCCGTCATCGCGGTCGGCGAGGTGGACGTCGAGCACGATCGCATCCGCGGGCCCTTCCTCGAGCGCGGTCATCGTGCAGGCGATGCTCGGACAGATCACCACACTGGTCGCACCGGCATCACTCAGCGCAGCCTCCAGGGCCATGCCCTGGACCGGATCGTCCTCCACCACGAGCACGCGCCCTAGCGGCGCCTTTGTCTGCTTGATTGGCTTTGCGCGACGCATCTTGATTCCCGGCGGCCCCACGCCGCCTTGTCCAACGGGAACCCCGGCATGGAGGTTCCCCTGCCCGTCGCACGCGACCCCCTACAGGTCTTTGGAGTAAATCCGGTACTCGCGGTTGACCTTGCTGCCGATCGCATCGGCGATGGCGACCATTCCCTGATTGTCTTCGAGAATCCAGCCGACTTCGGCGCGCTTTGCGCCGTGAGCGCCGACGCCGGCGCGGCGGATGTATTCGATCATCATGAAGGCGAGCTGGCTCGCCATGCGGCTCGACTGCAGCTTCTTGACCACGCCCATCAGCGGAACGCGGAAATCGACCGGGCGCCCGCGGCGCAGCCACCACAGCAGCTTGATGAAGTTGAACGGGAACAGCTTACCCTTCATCGGCTTCAGCGCCGCGTTGACGTCGGGCAAGGCGAGCATGAAGGCGACGGGCTCGCCGTCCAGCTCCGCTATCATGTTGACGTCCTCGTAAATCAGCGGCGCGAGCTTCTTGGCACCGTAGGCCTTCTCCGCCTCGGTGAAGGGGACGAAGCCCCAGTTCTGGGACCAGGCGTCGTTGAGGATGTCGATGATGATGGCGGCGTCGCGATCGAAGTGGCGCTTGTCGACGTGGCGGATGCGGATCCGCTCGTTCTTCTCGCCGAGCGCGACGATCTTGTTGACCAGTGGAGGGAAGCCGTCCTCGACCGGCAGGTCGTACGTCAGCAGGCGTTTGGCGACCGCATAGCCGGTGGCTTCGATCCAGGATTCGTATTCCGGCTTGTTGTGGCCCATCATCACCATCGGCGCATGATCGTGGCCTTCGACCAGGAGCCCCGGTTCCTCCCACACGGAGAGGCTGATCGGAGCGAGGACCCGGGTCATGCCCTGTTCGCGCAGCCAGCTTTCGGCGCGTGCGATCAGAGCCTGCGCCACGGCTTCGTCCTCTGCTTCGAACAACCCCCAGTTGCCGGTGCCCGGGCCCATGCCCTGCTCGGGCGGCTGGGCGAGCGCGAGTTCGTCATAGTGGGCCGAAATCCGCCCGACGATACGCCCGGCGCGCCGGGCGAGGAAAAGCTGGACCTTGGCGTGCTCGTGAAACGGGTTCTTTCCCGGAGTCAGCAGCTCGACCACTTCGCCGCGCAGCGGGGCCACCCAATTCGGGTCGCCCGCGTTGATGCGGTAGGCGAAGTCGACGAAGGCGTCGAAATCGCGTTTGTCCGCGACCGGATCGACCGAAATGTCCGACATTGTCCCTCCTGCGGCGCAGCGCGCTGCGCTACTTCGCCGCTCGTGCCCGCGTCAATCGGGCCGAGGTCAATTGGCGTGCACGTCTTCCTTGCCCATCGCGCGGCGGCGCGGGTGCCCGCTGGCGATGCCGCCCGACAGCTCCTTCACCCACGGATAAGTCTTGGCGACCTCTTCGTTGTAGCCGAGGTTGAACACCGAAGGGCTCCGCTTCGGGCGATCCTTCTTCTGGTAGTAGGTGCCGAGCACCCGGTCCCACAGATAGTTGGTGATGCCGAAGTTGCCGGTTTCGTCGAAGTAGTGGTGCTCGTTATGGCGCTGCTTCATGTGCTGCACCCACTTCCACTTCGGCTTGAAGGCGAGGTGCTGGATGCAGTGCATGAACTCGTAATAGCACGTCGTCAGCAGGCCGGTGGCGAACGCCGCCATCGCACCGCCGAAGCCGCCGATCAGCCAGCCGATCGGCATCGTTGCCAAGGCGATGGTGGGCAGCGTGGTGTAGAGAGCGCCGAACAGCACCGTCAGGTCGTTCGGGTCCTGATGGTGATCGTAGTGGATACGCTTCCAGGTCGGCGACAGCAGCTTCGATTTCCACATCCAGCGCGAATGAAGGACGTATTGGTGCAACAGGTGCCAGATGAGCGGATAGATGAGCACGCCTGCGCCGACCGCCGCGAGCGTCTGCCAAATACCAGCGGGACGCATCGCGAAGGCGATGACGCACAGCGCCGTGAGGCCCAGGTACGTCATGATCGTGTAGTGCTGGAAATAGGCGACCACCAGCTCGCGCAGGGTCATCCGGTCGAGGTAGTGGGACCGCTTCCAGAACGGCAGATCGGCCTCATGGACCGCATCGGCGACGTTTTGCGACACTCTGTTCAATCCTGTTTCGTGTGCGCGGCTCCTAGCAGAACCGCGGCGCGGGGGCCATAACGGCCGGCACGGGGGCTATCGTAGCCCTTACAGCCGGTTAGATGGAGCGCGTTTGACCTCTATCAAGATGCGATTAACCGCAAATGAGGCGGCGACGCGCCGCAGATAGGGCCCGCTTTCTCGACAACCCAAGCCGACCGGGTGGCCGGCGCCCCTGAAAAAGGAAGGGCGCGCAAGCCGATTGGCCTGCGCGCCCATTCCCGATTGCATTCGCATCGGCCCGATCGACGACCGGACCGTCGCGGAATGGCTTACTCGGCCGGGGTCTCGGCAGCAGCGTCGGCCGCGTCGGTCGCGGCGTCGGCAGCGGCGTCAGCCGAATCGGCGGCGGCAGCGGCCGCGTCGGTGGCTTCGGCAGCGGCGGCGTCGACCGCAGCGGTGTCTTCGGCGACCGGCTCGATCGGAGCCACTTCCTCAACCACAGCCTCTTCGGCCGGAGCTTCTTCAGCGGCGTCGCCGCAAGCGGAAAGGGCGAGCAGAGCGGTGGCCGAGAAGGCAGCCAGAGCAATCTTCTTCATATCAGTTCTCCAAGAGCGGGAGCGATCCCACAGGACTCGCATCGCGCGAGCGGCCCCCAAATAATGGCAGAAATAAGGCAGCGCAAGTGGCTGCGTGATTCACTCTTCGGTGCGGATCAGGACCGTCTCGCCGAGCAGGAAGAACAGCACGAACGGCGCCCATGCGGCGAGGACCGGCGGATACCCGCCGAAACTGCCCATCGCCAGCGCCGCGTTGTCGACCACGAAAAAGGCAAAGCCCAACGCCATGCCGATCACCGCGCGGGCCAGAAGGTGCCCCGATCGCGCCAGCCCGAAACCCGCGACCGCGCCCAGCAGCGGCATCAGGATCGCCGAAAGCGGGCCCGAGATCTTGTGCCACCACTTGCCCTTGAGCTCTGCCGTACGGCGCCCGGCCCCCTCGAGCGAGCGGATCGATTCGGAAAGCTGGCCGAGCGGCTCCGCGTCAGGATCGATCTTCCGCAGGGTCAATTGCCCGAGCGTGATGCCCGGCGCGACCACGACCGGCGCATCGAGCTCGCGTCCTTCGGCGGCGCGCACGTCGAATTCGCGCGCGTCTTCGAGCCTCCAGCCCGGATTTGCCCAGCGCGCCACCGGTGCGCGGAGCTGGCGGACGATCATGCCCTCATCATCGCGCTCGTAGAAAGTGACGCCGCGGATCACGGTTGCGGAGCCGGTTCCCGCAACCGAGGACGCCAGCATCACGTCGTTGCCGTCGTTGAGAAAGATGTTGGCGCGCAGGCTTGGATCGTCGGGCACCGGGCCATAATCGGCCGCTTCCCAGGCCTTGAGGCTCGCGGTGGCGCGGGTCACGATCCGTTCGTTGAAGGTGAACGAAAATGCCGCGACGAGGGTCGCCGCCAGGATCAACGGCGCCAGGATCTGGTGCGCCGAGAGGCCGGCGGCTTTCATCGCCACGACTTCGCTGTTCTGGTTGAAGGTAGCGAGCGTGATGATGGTCGCCAGCAAGACCGAATAAGGCAGGAAGCGGGCGATGAGCTGCGGCACCCGCAGCGACACGTAGCGCAGCAGCTCGGCCTCGCCGTTGCCGGGATGCGCGAGGATGTCGCCGGTGTTGCTGAGCAGATCCAGCATCATCAGCACCAGCACGAGCATCACCAGCACCGCGAGGATGCGGACCATGAAGGTCTTGCCGAGATACCAGGTGAGAGTGCGCGACGGAAAGAAATCAAGCAGCACTGGCCGCCTCCGTCGCCGTCACGCCGCCCGCGTCGCGCGTGCGGTCGCGGCGCTTCAGCAGGGCGCGGAGCCGCTTCATCACCTTCGCATAGACACTTTCGAGCGCGCCGATCGCCTGCCCGCCGGGGACGAACGAGACGCGATAGTACATCCATGCGATCAGCGCGGCGAAGATCACGAACGGGCCCCATAGCGCGAGCAACGGATCGATCCGGCCGAGCGCGGCGACCTCCTGGCCGTATTGATTGACCTTGTGATAGGCGACGACGAGCACGATCGACACGAACACGCCGAGCGACGAGGTCGAGCGCTTGGGCGGAATGGCGAGCGCGACCGCGAGCAGCGGCAGCATCAGCATCATCACCACTTCGACCATTCGGTAGCTGAACGCCGCCTGCCCTTCGACGCGTGTCGCCTCCGCGACGTCGTCCTCGCGCCAGCCGAGCTCGAACAGCTCGGGCAGGAGATATTCGCGCGCTTCGCCACCGCGACTGCGGAACTCCTCGATGCGCGGCAGGTCGACCGGCAGGTCGTGGCGCGTGAAGCTGAGCACGCGCGGGGTCTCGCCGGGCATGTCCTGCACGATGGTGCCGTCGGTGAGGCGCAGGATGATCGTGTTGCGATCCTCGGCGTTGGCGAGGAAACGGCCCTCCCTGGCAGAGATCGAGAGCACCTGCCCCTTGTCGTTCGCGATGCGGGCGAAGATGCCCATGAGCTGGCGGCCGTCGTCGCGGCTTTCCTCGATCCGCAGCGCCACCCGGTCTTCGAGCGCGGTGAACTCGCCGACCTTGATGGCCGCGCCGAGGGCGCCCGAGCGCAGCTCGAAGTCGAGCTGCTCGTAGCCGTAGCGCGCGAGCGGCTGCCAATAGCCGACGATCGCGAAGTTCACCGCCATCAGCACGAAGGTGATGATGTAGGGCACGCGGAGCAGGCGCGTGTAGCTCCAGCCGAGGGCGCGGAGCACGTCGAGCTCGCTGGTGGTGGCGAGCTTGCGGAACGCGAACAGGATCCCGAGCATGAGGCCGAGCGGGATCGCCAGCCCGGCATATTCGGGGATCAGGTTGACCAGCATCCGGAACACGATTGTGACCGGGCCGCCCTCGGTGGAGACGAACTCCATCAGCCGCAGCATCTTCTCGAGCATCAGCAGCGACGCGGCGAGCAGGAACACACCGAACATCGGCACGATCGTGAGCCGGAGCACGTAGCGGTCGATGGCGGTGAATATCTTCAAGTCAGGTCAACGGCCCGCATGGCTGGGGGTTTCGCGGCCCTATAGACGCGGCTTGGCTTGAGGTCATTCGCGGAATTGGGCGCCCGTCGCAGGTCAGGCTTTCTCCAGCGTGCATTGCAGCGGGTGCTGGTTCTCGCGCGCGAAGTCCATCACCTGGTTCACCTTGGTTTCGGCGACTTCGTAAGGGAAGATGCCGCAGACGCCGACGCCGCGCTGGTGGACGTGGAGCATGACGCGGGTCGCCTGCTCCAGGTCCATGCGGAAGAAGCGCTTGAGCACCATGACGACGAATTCCATCGGCGTGTAATCGTCGTTGAGCATCAGCACCTTGAACTGGCTCGGCTTCTTGGAGCGCGCGCGGGTGCGGGTGGCGACGCCGACCTGGCCTTCGCCATCGCCGACTCCGATGCCGTCATCCTTCTCGTCGGCCGCCACCGGCGCGCGGCGCGCCGGCGTGGATAGCTTTTCGAGAATGGACGGGCCCTGTCGCATGGTGTGCCAGATATCGTATCGAAGCGCGCTCCCGCAAGATGCGCGCGCGACTTCTACGGTTAACGCGCCCGAACGTGGCAGGCAAAACGCAGTCGGGGGGGGGGGGGGGGGGGGGGCCACGCCGCGCCCGCC